>JANPIB010000194.1:0-63125 GCA_031424775.1 Chitinophagales bacterium
GTCTGCTAAAATCCTAAAAAAAGCCGGTATCTCCGATTAAAAAGCCCTCATATTTCCCGCTATTCCTTTCTGGTTCAGACTTATGTGTGTTAGTTTAATGTGTTATCTCAGCGTAGCCAGCTTATAACTGAAGTATCGTTAAGTATATCTCAAGCTTGATTCAAAGATTGCAGATTCAATTTTGACATTCTTTTAAGCATTTAGGTTGATCATTGTTCTTATCCTCCACGATTCCTTCATAGATGCTTCCTATCACCTTCATAGATGGGTCATCAAAGCCGAACGATTTATCTCCATTGCAGGAATTTGTCAAATCAGCACATTTATATACTCACCCTCTTCCACCTTCCTTTCTTAAACAAGATTACTCCGGCTATGGTTATCGCTGTCTCTGCTGCAATAATGGCGATAAAAACTCCCGTGGGTCCAAGATCGAGATACACAGCTAATAAATAAGCCAGCGGAATCTGGAAGGCCCAAAAGCCAAATAAGTTGATCCATGTAGGTGTTCTGCTATCTCCAGCACCATTAAAAGCATTCATCATCACCATACCTATTCCGTAAAAGATGTAGCCCAAACTAACAATTCGCAATGCACTGATACTCACCTCTATTACACTTTTTTCGCTGGTGATCAATCCAACAAAGAACTCAGCACCTATAAAGAATACCAAAGAGACTATTGCCATGAAAATAGCATTGTACTTAGCGGTTTTCCAAACACTCAGTTCCGCTCTTTCGGGCTGTTTCGCACCAAGATTTTGACCAACTAACGTAGCTGCAGCATTGCTTAATCCCCAGGCTGGAAGCAAAAAAAACATGATCAACCTGATAGCTATCGTATAACCTGCAATCGCATCTTCCCCAAACCTGCTGATGATCCTGATAAGTACGATCCAACTGGCAGAAGCGATCAAAAACTGAAGTGTAGCAGTAGAGGCAACATTCAGCAGCGATTTTATGATATTCCATTTCGGAAGGAAGTGGGAGAATTTAATCCTGATGATGCCCTTGCCAAACATAAGATGATACAATTGATACAAGACCCCAATTCCTCTTCCCACAGTAGTTGCTACAGCAGCACCAGTAAGACCCATTTCAGGAAACGGCCCCCAACCATTGATCAATACCGGGCAAAGAATAATGTTACAGATGTTTGCCAGCCACAAGCTTTTCATTGCTATTGCTGCATTTCCTGCTCCTCTGAACACCCCGTTTATCATGAACAAAAGCATGATCACTATGCTACCGGTGAGCAATATCCTGGTGTAGTTTGCACCTTTCTCCAGCACTTCTTTATCGGCTCCCAATGCTCTTAAAATATCTGTTGAAAAGAAGAATCCGGCAATACTTAATAGAACAGTAACGGTTATAGCTAACATTATTGCCTGAGCACCGGCTCGAGCTGCTTCTTCAGGATTCTTTTCACCAATCCGTCTGGCTACCATGGCTGTTGCTGCCATACTAAGACCTATTGCTACTGAGTAAACTATGGTTAGAAAAGACTCGGTTAGCCCAACAGTAGCCGTAGCGTAAGCACCAAGTTTGCTCACGAAGAAAATGTCAACTACGGCGAAAACAGATTCCAGGCACATCTCCAGCATCATAGGAATAGCCAGCAGAAAAACTGCACGGCGAATACTGCCAGTTGTAAAATCCTGGTGCTCACTGCTAAGAGCTAGTTTAATAAATGAGTATATGTTTTTACCCTTTTGAGTATAAGTAGTCATTGTTTTGGTTGTTGTATTCCCGATTTAAGGGAGATTAAAAATACCAGTTTACCTGCCATAAAATTTTTGTGTGCAGGCTGAAGTGCTTATGGTGCCGTACGTACGGCATTGCGTCGCACACTTCAACTTGTAATTCTTCGGGCAGCAAGCAGGAGCTGCGAAATAGGGCTTCAGAAATAGGATCTAAGCCCAGCTTAGATGTTCATATGCAATAGATTAAATAAAAAATCCCACCTTTTCACAGGTAGGATTGAATTTTCTGCTCCCCAGCCCCGACTTGAACGGGGGACCCTCTGATTAATGCCGTACGTACGGCACTCTAACCAACTGAGCTAAACTACCTGTGAAATTTTCTCCGTCAATCATCTTCTGCAACAGCTTCCTACTCTTTTTTTTTTTTGATAAAATCCTCCACTTTCATTGCCTCACCTTCACTTTCACTGCATTCAAAAACAGCTTCTAATCTCCAGGGACGATGTTTGCTGGTATATGTATCTCGTTCTGTTGTATTATGTTCAGTTAGTCTCCTCTGATAATCAGAAGTATAACCTACATAATACTTCTCAGAACTTTCAGAATAAAGAATATAGATATAGTACATACAAAAAATCCCACCTTTTCACAGGTAGGATTGGATTTTCTGCTCCCCAGCCCCGACTTGAACGGGGGACCCTCTGATTAACAGTCAGATGCTCTAACCAACTGAGCTACTGAGGAGTTTTCCGATTTGATTTCGGGGTGGCAAAAATAGGAGATTTTAGTTTGCACCCAAGTTTCGATGCAATTTTTTTCGTCTTTTTTTCAGGTCAGAAAATTATACAACACTTAAGAGACCAATTTATATGTAGATGCAGTAATTGGCAACAACTAAAGTTGAACAGTACTGTCACAGCTCCCCTTAATAAAAGAACTCCGTTCTGTATGGATATTTGATGTTATAGAGATCTCTCACCTTATTAAGTATCCTTTCCCTCAATTCATCAATATTCTGGCGTTCTGTAGCCGAAACAAAAACGGCATTGCCTTCAGTGATATTTGTCCATTTTTCGTGAAGCTCTCTTAGAATATCTTCTTTCACTTCATCCTCCAGCCACTCGTCAAAATTCTTTTCTGCATACATATCCATCTTATTGAAAATGGTAACGATCGGCTTATCGAAGGCTTTGATCTCCTGCAAGGTCTTATTCACCACACCGATTTGTTCTTCATGCTGTGGGTGAGAGATGTCAACTACATGCAATAGAATATCGGCTTCTCTTACCTCATCCAAGGTGCTTTTAAAACTGTCAACAAGATGGTGCGGCAATTTTCGGATGAATCCAACTGTATCGCTTAATAGGAAAGGTGTGTTTTCAAATACGACCTTCCTTGTGGTTGTGTCGAGTGTTGCGAAAAGCTTATTTTCTGCAAAAACATCACTTTTAGTTAGCAGGTTCATTAATGTACTCTTACCTACGTTGGTATATCCAACCAAAGCAACTCTGATGAACTCTCCACGATCTTTTCGCTGGGTGTAAGATTGCTTATCAATCTCCTGCAATCGTTTCCTTAAGAGTGAGATCTTATCTTTTACAATACGACGGTCAGTTTCAATCTCAGTTTCCCCCGGACCTCTTGTACCTATACCACCACCCTGGCGTTCCAGGTGTTTCCACATACCTTTTAATCGAGGCAGAAGATATTGGTATTGGGCAAGCTCAACCTGCACCTTTGCTTGTGCTGTTCTGGCTCTCCTGGCAAAAATGTCGAGAATCAGGTCACTTCTATCAATGGTTTTCACACCAGTTTCTTTTTCAATATTCTGAATCTGTGAGCCAGTAAGCTCATCATCAAAAATTAAAAGATCAATGCCTTTGCCACTGCAATAATCCCTGATCTCCTCAAGTTTTCCTTTGCCTACAAAAGTTCTGCTATCAGGGTGTGCAAGTTTTTGCGTGAAATTTCTAACGGCAATTGCTCCTGCGGTTTCTGCTAAAAAAGCCAGCTCATCAAGGTATTCATACACCTGTTCCTGTGTTTGCTCTTTCTGAATAACGCCTACCAGCACTGCTTTTTCTTCCTGCTGTATCTGTTGTTGTTTCTCTATCAAGTTCTAAGGTGTTTGATCTATCTATATAAAAAGAAATGCCATAAAAATAAAACCCTGTTAGCATTCACCAACAGGGTTTACAATCAAATAGTGACTATTATAAACCGCTTATGGTTAAACCGAGAGTGAAGGGGCGAATTTCAGGTCCGCTATTCTCTTTCAGCAATTGGGTGATCTGGTAAGAGCCGTGTAAGGATAATATGCCATAACCCACTCTTGCCGTAACGCCTAATCTTGTTCCGTTAAAGAAATGCTTCTCCGACTCTTTTACAATATACCTGTTTCCGTATAAGCTTGCTCCGCCAGCATTCTGAAGGTCTTTTCCTTTGGTGAAAGCTTTTAGCATGGTTCCCACTTTTGCTCCGATAGCAAATTTGAAAGAACTGTTTGGCTCATTAGGGTTTGATGAATACCTTAGTTCTACCGGTGCTTCAAGGTAGATTGTAGTGAGTTTATACTTCTTAAAATGATCTGCTACAGCTACATTTTTGAAATGCAAAGTAGCTCCTGTATTTTTTAAGTCGATGGAGGTATTTTTAAAAAAAATGTTATCACTCCCAATTCCCACACCATAAGCAACACTCATTTTGGGAGATGTTTTAAACGGCTTATCAAACATAAAATAGATGTTGAGATGTCTTGAGAAACCGCTGGTGTTGATGCTGTCAGGTGCTCCGGACCAACCTGTATAACCATACTGAATTAGCAGATGGTCACTTCCTCTCTCGGCAATCTTGACATTAACTTTCTGTGGTGATTGTGTACTATCCTGGGCAAATAAACTGTTAGCAGTAGCCAATAAAATAAGCAGCGTAAGCGTTCTTTTCATTTGGTTTTATTAAGAAGAAAAAGATAAAGTGGGCAAATTTAACTGAAACAGATGCTTTTCGGGTTAAATAAAAGTCAAAATGGGGCATCAGCCAGGTTATAATGTTCTTTACTTTGCATTACTACTTAAGAAGCCATATCCAATAACTATTGTAAAATCCATCTATGGAAGCCCCTAATTCCCTTTCAGGTAAACATATCCTGCTTGTAGAGGATAATGCCATCAACCAAATGCTGGTAAAACATACACTCTTTTCTTCCGGTGCTGATATTGATATTTGCGAAAACGGCACAAAAGCATTAGAAAAACTTATTTCCAACAGCTACGATGTTATCCTAATGGATATTCATATGCCTGAACTGGACGGCTACCAAACTACTGAGATCATTCGTAAAGAAATGAAACTCGAAACGCCAATTTTGGCTATGTCAGCACTTTCCCTCAGTAGCGAAGAAGAAAAATGCCGCAAAGCAGGTATGAACGGCTCTGTTCCAAAACCTTTTACAAAGGAGGTTCTT
The DNA here is from genome assembly GCA_031424775.1 of Chitinophagales bacterium. Lineage (GTDB taxonomy): Bacteria > Bacteroidota > Bacteroidia > Chitinophagales > Chitinophagaceae > JAEZDC01. The sequence continues at coordinate 5,167 of JANPIB010000194.1, forward strand.
GCTAATGCGTTGGCTCAGTTTGTTACTTCGGCAAAAATCTGTGCTTAGGATGCAATTTTGATGTTGAACAAAAAACTGGTACTTTCAGCCATATTGAAAGAAACCTTATGAAGATCCTTATAGCAGAAGATGAAGCAATGATGCTTGCAGCCCTGCGGAAGAATCTGGAAGATGATGGATACGAAGTGTTTACGGCAACAGACGGACAGGAAGCTATTGAACTTTTCCAGGCACATCAACCTCAGCTCGTTATAACTGACATATTAATGCCTTATGCCACTGGTTTGGATCTTATTGGCATAATACGATCTCATCACGAACCAAATACTCCAATAATTGTTTTATCTGCTATGGGGCAGGAAGCGACGGTTTTGGAAGCCTTTAATTTAGGTGCGAATGATTTTCTAACCAAACCCTTTAATCCGCTTGAATTAAGTTTGAGGGTAAAGCGGCTCTTAAAGAAGAAATAACTTATTTTGTAGCATAACCGATTTTGAATATGAAGATCCTGATAGCTGAGGATGAGCCTTTGATTTTGCAGACGTTGGAGCTTAAGCTTAAAAAGGAAGGATACGAAGTAATAGGCTGTCCCGATGGATTAGATGCCATTCAGAAGATAGATACTGAACAGCCGGACCTGGTGATTACAGATATAATGATGCCTTACATGTCTGGATTGGAAGTAGTAAGAAAAGTGAAGCAGGATGGTTTACAGAAAAGCATTCCGGTAATTGTGCTCTCTACTATGGGGCAGGAGAGTATTGTGGAAGAAGCATTTGAGCTTGGGGCTGATGATTACCTGAAAAAGCCGTTCAGCCTTAGTGAGCTGAGCATACGAATAAAAAGACTGATCAAAAAAAGATAGAACGTTCAATAAGAAAACGAGAAAGGGTGTACATGGTTTTCCTGTTTCAGAACCAATTTAAAACTGCATTCGAGAAATTAATCACGCCACAAACACTCACAGTTGGCGTGATATTTTTTCTATGTACCACTTTCGCACTTGTATTCTTCACTTATTTATACCTGGGTCTCAAAAAAAGAGCTTTCTTTTTTAAAGAGCGGATCAAGAAAAACCTTGAACTGTGGATAAGTAGTGTGATCCTTGCAGATGAGGAGGAGGAGATCACTATTCCCGAAAAATTTAAGCGTCTTTTTAAGACACAGGCAGCAAGAGATTATGCTATCGAAAATCTCATCATCAACAAAAAGGCTTTCTCTGGAACAGTAGCAGAGAAAATCAAGCATTTATACGAAGAACTCGGATTCAAGAACGATTCATTAAAAAGATTGCAAAGCAACTTCTGGTTTGTAAAAGCCAAAGGCATCCAGGAGATGGCGATAATGGATCAGAATGATCAGCTTATTAAAGTTTACCGGCTTACTAATAGCAAAAATCAATTGGTTAGGGATGAGGCACAAACTGCCATCATCCAATGGTCAGGTTTTAATGGACTTCGTTTTTTGGATGTTGCTTCTTACGATATCAGCGAATGGCAGCAGATTCAATTATTAGTACAGTTAAAGAACTTTACCCAACAAGATATGCCTAAGCTGGAACGATGGCTATCATCAAAAAATGAGACTGTGGTAATCTTTGCTCTAAAGCTTTCCGAAGTTTACCAGCAATTCCATGTTAAACGAAAAGTAGAAGAATGTTTATTTCACAAGAATGAAAAAGTAAGAATACAAGCTGTAAACACCCTGGCCAAAACAGGTGACGATGACAGTGCTGATAAAATGATCATGCAATATGAGAAAGACAGATTTACAAACAGGCTGAACATTCTTAATCAGATTCATAAGATCGGCTCTAAGCAACATATTCCGTTTCTTTTAAACGAATTGAATAATGAAAACGATTTTTTAAAGCTTGCTGCAGCAAAAGGTATAGGTGAGCTAGGAGAGATGCAATTGCTTGAGGAAAGAGCTGCTATTGAGCCAGAGCCTTATGAACAGATTTTTAAACACGTTAAAGCAGAAATGGCATTTTGAGTTGGCAGACATTTATATATGACTTCATCACTTATGCAATATTTACCTACTCGGTAACACTCTTACTTTTCTATATTCTCATCGCTATTTATTCAACCGGAGATGCCCGGCATTATATAAATAAGAACAGTTTTACAGATTATAAAACACTTGTTTCTTCACCACACGTTCCATCGCTTAGTATTTTGGCACCAGCTTATAATGAAGGTGCTACCATTACTGAGAATGTTAGATCGTTATTATCCATCTACTACAGCAACCTTGAAGTTGTTATTATTAATGATGGTAGCAAGGACGATACAATGGCAAAGCTTATCGAAGCCTACGACCTTAAGAAGATCGACTACTTTGTCCGTTACCAAATACCTACCAAAGAAGTAAGAGGCATTTATAAGAGCAGCAATCCTGTTTACAAGAAGCTCGTGGTTGTAGATAAAGCGAATGGTGGTAAAGCTGATGCTTTGAATGTTGGTGTTAACATCGCCTCTAACGATTATATTGTTTGTATTGATGTTGATTGTGTACTTGAGCAGGATGCATTACTTAAACTCACAAAGCCTTTCATAGAAGAAACAACTGTGAAAGTAATTGCTACAGGTGGTGTAGTAAGAATTGCAAACTCTTGTGTGATCGAACACGGTAAACTTCTGAAAGTTCGTTTGCCTGAACAGTATCTCCCACGTATGCAGGTGCTGGAATACATCCGTGCATTTTTACTTGGAAGAATGGCCTGGAGTAGATTGAATGGCTTGCTTTTGATTTCCGGCGCATTTGGTGCATTTGATAAAGAAATCGTGATCAAATGTGGGGGATATAATCATAATACTGTTGGTGAGGATATGGAGTTAGTGGTGAGGATGAGATGTTATATGGAAGAAAGGAATGAAGAGTATAAAGTTGCTTTTATTCCTGATCCCTTGTGCTGGACTGAAGCTCCGGGTTCTTACAAAATATTAGGTCGTCAACGAAATCGTTGGACAAGAGGAACGATTGAAACACTGAACATTCACAAGAAAATGTTCTTCAATCGTAAATACGGCATCTTAGGAATGTTGAGCTATCCGTATTGGTTCTTTTTCGAAATGTGTGCTCCAGCTATTGAGTTTCTTGGTTTTATTGCATTGCTGGTTATGTCATTCCTTGGTGTGATTGATTGGAGTACGTTTCTTCTTTTCCTGGCTTTTATTGTTTCGTTTGGTTACAGTTACTCTGCATTTGCAGTGATGATGGAAGTACTTACTTACAACCAGTACAAGCGACGAGTAGATGTTATGCGGCTTTTGATTACCGGACTTTCAGAGCCATTTAGATTCCATCCTTTTGTGGTGTGGCATGGTGTAATGGGATATATTGACATCATTCGAAAAAAGAAGAGTTGGGGTGAGATGACACGGCAAGGCTTTGGTCCTACTGCTGCGAAACCTGCACCAGTAACTCAAACTGCACCACCTGTTATAGAAGTACAGCAAGTGGTTCCACAAGCTGCAGGGCAACCTGTTATTATTTCACCAATTCAGCCAGAACCAGTTGTAGTAAAGGAGCCAGAAGATATTCCTGTAATTAGATTAACTGATAAGCTCATAGCTGCAGTTCAATCGTATGTAGCACACTTTATTCCTTTAACGTTGTTGTTCCTTTTAGTTCGTACAGCAGAGATCATCATTAATATAAAAGTGCATGAAGCACTAGCCTCTGTAACTGAAGTGGTTTTGTTAGGAGTTACTAAAGATGTTTCCTTCCTTTTATCATACGGTATCTGGCTTTTCCTGCCCTTTTGCCTTGGTTATCTTATTAGTAAGAAAATTGCCAATTTCCTTTTCGTATTTGTAGGAACGATAGTCGTTATTGTACAATCCGCATTGGTATTTTATTTCATTTCAACTTTAGTTCCATTAGGTTCAGATGTTTGGGCTTATTCCTGGAAAGACATCAACCAAACTATCGGAGCTTCGGGAACGCTGAATATTTGGACAATCCTGGGAAGCTTGCTTCTGGTGGGAGTTGTAATTGCTGTACTCATTTTTCTGTCCAGGAAGATCAGACCTGCCAGGGTGTTTTCTTTATCAGTTATTCTACTCTTTGTAGTTGGGTTTACTTTTCGATTTGCAAAAGCTACTAATTCATTGATGACGCAACAGGAATACAGCAACAATTTATCAATCAACAAATCCTATTTCTTTTTCAGCCAGAGTTACAACCACTTTTTCCCAACAACTGAGTATGATATATACGATGATATCTATTCTGGCGAAGTGGATGAAAATAGTTCAGTTGCCAGGTTTAACTACATCAACGAATCTGAGTATCCCTTCCTGCATACGGTAGACACTACTGCCGATGTTCTATCACCATTCTTTAACACAGCTTCAACAAAACCAAACATTGTATTTATTGTGGTAGAAGGTCTTGGAAGAGCTTTCAGTAATGACGGAGCTTATCTTGGAAGTTTTACTCCATACATGGATTCACTTTCTTCAAAAAGTCTGTACTGGGAAAACTTTCTAAGTGCCAGTGGTAGAACTTTTGGAATGTTACCTTCTCTTACCGCATCATTACCTTATGGTAAAAGCGGCTTCTCGGAATTAAAAGAAGAAATGCCACCACATCAATCTTTGATGAGCATCTTAAAGCAAAATGGCTACAGCTCATCTTTTTATTATGGAGGTGATGCTTCTTTTGATAATATGAACTTATTTCTTCAACGAAATGGGGTTTCAGTTAATGATGAAAAAACCTTCCCGGCAGGGTATCAGAAAATGCCGCAATCTGAACTAGGATTTTCCTGGGGTTATGGTGACATGGAATTGATGAGAAGGTATCTTTCAGTTCAACAAAAAGCACCAGCGTGTGATATCATCTTAACTGTATCAACGCACAGTCCATTTCTCATTAATAATAATGAGGAGTATAATAGAAGGTTTGAACAGAGAGTTCGACAGTTAAAGTTTACTCCGGAACAAATTCAAGCAGCAAGCAAGTACAAAGCTCAATACTCAAGTGTTTTGTTTGCTGATGATGCGGTTAGAAATTTAATTGAAAGTTATAAAGCAAAGCCAGAGTTTGCGAATACGGTCTTCATCATTACAGGAGATCACCGTATGCCGGAAATTCCAATGGCCACAAGGGTTGACAGGTATCATGTGCCATTCATTATGTATTCTCCATTGCTAAAGAGAAGTGCTCAATTCTCATCTATATCATCTCATCTTGATGTTGTACCAACCCTACTCAACTGGTTAAAGAGCTATGGAGTAAAACCACCTGCTTTGGCAAGTTGGATGGGTAGCGGAATTGATACAGCTCAAAACTTCAGAAACATTCATGCTTATCCATTCATTCAAACCAAACTGGAAACAGTTGACTTTATTATGGGTAATTACTGGTTAAGTGGAGAGCAGTTATTTCAGCTTCAGCCAAACATGAACATGCAGTTAGTGAGCGACAGCAAAAAAGAGGCACAATTAAAAGCTGCCTTTGATCAATTTAAAATAAGGAACACAAAAGTTGATGGCAGACTAAAATTACTTCCAGACTCTACTTTAATCAAGTAGCTTATTTTAAACCTTCCTGATAATCTTCGAGAATCTTAGTCAAAAGCGGCCTGTAAACATTCCAGAAAAAGCCTTTCCGTTCAGCCGGATCAGTTGTATTGTAAAACATTCTGCGAAATAAATGAACTCCTTTAAAATAAGAAGAGATATTACTGATGGGGTTATCACAAAAATCAGCACAGAAATACCAAAACTTGTAATCTGCTTTGTTGTGTGATATAATGGATGGAAACATTTGCGGAATTCCTGCTTTTTGCAGCTCCGAGGCTCCTGCTTTGTTAACCGGGATTTTAAAATCCGCCAATACTTCATTCACTAAAGTATCCACCGTATTAATATCAAACCAAAAAGAGTAGTTGATCTTTTTGGGCAAGCCATATTCGTCTATTGCTTTTCTCCTGCTAAGCATCTCAGGCAATTCATAAGTAAGATGCGTGTCGATTTCCAAGACCACCACACGATCATCTTCATTTACAAAAGCGATCCCGCTTTTTGTAAAAGGCCATTTGCCACCGTGTTGTGAAATATAGTTGCTCACCAGCCACTTTGGTAGTTCAGCATTTCTTGCGGTGTCCAACACATCAAAATATCTACCGATCCAGCCAGTCCACTTCATTCCAAAAGCAGTTTCGAAGCCTGAACGAACATTCATAGAAGTCGGAGAACCTAAGCAGTTGAATTCTGCAATCACCAGCTTTTTCTTCTCTTTCGTCTTCACCAAAAAATCAAGGTCTTGCTGGCTCATTCCTCCATACACAGCACCTGATCGTTCAGTGACGTTCTTTTTTTGATACCACTCATTGTTATAGATACCATAAGCATCTGTGAGATACGCCATGTCACAATCATCGCTGAGTTGATTAAGCTTGGCTGATGAAAAGCGTTCTAATCCTTTCACTTTATATTTCTCATTGCCTAAGGGAAAAAACCCAAAGTAATCTCGTGTGGTTTCATACAGATCATTATTGATCTTTGCAAATTTCTCATGATTCAGTATCCACATCAAAGAAATATGTTCCTGTCCTTTTTTGGTTAGAACAGTTTTGTCGATGATGCCCACCATCAGCTTCTTCTTTGGCGTAAGCACCCATGCCATCCACATCCAAAATGGCGTAAGTAGGATAGCGTAAAGAATGTAAACGTTATATTTTTTCTTCCACATCAGAATCGTCTTTGATAAGATACACCAACCTCAAATTGATTTCCTTTTGTTTTTAGTAGATATTCCTGGTTAACCCAACCTGCCGATACGCCAAAAATATTTAGCCTGCTGATTGATTTTCTCCAATCAAGCGATGCTCTGTTACTTACAAGTTTATAATTGCTGTTAATGAGAATTGATGATTGACGATCATCAGGAGAAATACCGGTACCTACATTCAAATGCAGATAATCATCAGCATTGCCACTATAATAATATCTCGCCATTAAATTATAAGACTGTGAGATTTTACTGCTTGATGGGGTAAGATAAGTTCTTGCACCAAATAAGAAGTTCTTATAGTATTTGCCAAGGTAGAGTGTGTAGATCCACGTTGCATCAGTAAAGTACAGGTATCTTGTTCCAACCTCAGCTTCATAGCTTTTTGGAAGGTTCATGTAAAGAGACAGACCTGCTCTGTATTTTGGGAAAACACCAACATTGTTAGAATATCCAAGGCTTACATAGCTGTAGAATGTTTTGTTTATTCGTGGGTAAGCATCTAGCTCGTACTGCAATCCATTTTGCTTAAATCTATTTGCATAATTGATTCTCGCTGCAAAAGATCCAAGTTTAGTTTGCCTGCCGTAATCAAAGCTTATGATATGCCACGGATCAGCAAATTGCTTGTCGAACGTAGTATAGCTGTAATTAATACCTATTCTGTTGTTGGCTACAGCTTCTTTAATTCTTTCAGCAAAAGCCCTTGCTTCTGTATTTGCTTTGTTGATCTTCAGAACTTCATTCACAGCATCCGCTGATTCTTTGAATTGACGTAATGCAAAAAGAATTTTTGCTTTTTTCAATAGAAGTGTTTCTGATTTGGGGTGATGTGTCAAACCTGTGTTCACTAATTTCAAAGCAGATTCATTATGATCATTCCAGTATTCAAGATCTGTATAAGCAGCATAGGCATCTTCGTAGTTTACATCGTAGCTGAGCACATATTCATAAGCAGTTTTAGCACTATCATACATATTGCTCCATGTGTACACTCTGCCGAGGAAAATTCTTATGTCAGAATATTTAGGAGAAATATCTAATGCTCTCTTACTTAGTTCAATTGCTTTGGGATAGTTCTTCTCATCAAAAGCCGCTTTTCTTGCAAGCTGAAAAAGCCCATCAGAAGAGGTTGAATCTTGTGCAGACAATGAGAGGTTTAAAAAAATAATCAGGATACTTAAAACAATCTTGTGCATGCCCTTAGCTATTGAAGCATAAAAATATTAAAAAATGGTTGGTATGCTCGTTTTTACAGTACCCGAATTTGCAAGATTGGTTTGTGTTATGTAGAATGCTTATGTTTCTTTGCCGCTGAAACAGTGTTATGTGGAATAAGCTTGGTCAATTCATCCTTCGTTTTCGTTTTGCATTATTAATAATACTCATAGGAATTACGGCTGTGATGGGATTCTATGCCAGTAAAGTGCAGTTGAGTTATGAATTTACGAGGGCAATTCCAACCGATAATCCTAAGTATCAGGATTTCCAATCTTTTAAAGAGAAGTTTGGGGATGATGGAGGTACACTGGCAATTGGAATTGAGAGTAAAGATTTCTATACCCCAAAAGTGTTTAATGCAGCAGGTAAGTTGCACCAGGAACTAAAGAAAGTTGTTGGTGTAGAAGATATCCTCAGTATTCCTGAAGCTGTAATACTGATGAAAGACAGCAGCGAAAAGCTCACGCCAGTTAAAATTTTCAGCTCTCCAATTGCTGATCAAGGTGAATTGGATAGTGCAAGAGCTGTTTTTGAGAATCTTCCTTTTTATAAAGGGTTGATGTATAACCCTGAAACACATGCTTACTTGTTTGGAGTTCGTGTAAATAAAGACACGATCAACAGCAAGAGCCGTACAAGACTGGTGAATGATGTAATAGCTAGGGTGAAGGAGTTTGAAAAAGAAACCGGGCTTCAAACTAAGATCAGTGGACTGCCTTTCATAAGAACTGAAGTTGGTAATAGAATAAAGGATGAAATGAATTGGTTTCTGATTGGTTCCTTAGTGCTAAGTGCAATAACATTACTACTGTTCTTTCGCTCTTTTAGTGCTGTGCTTATTAGTTTAACGGTTGTAGTGATCGGTGTTGTTTGGAGCCTCGGAACAATTGTGTTGTTGGGATATAAAATCACCCTTCTAATAGCTTTGATACCCCCATTAGTCGTAGTGATAGGTGTACCTAATTGTATTTACTTCCTCAATAAATACCATGCAACTTACCGGCAAACTGGGGATAAGAAACAAGCACTTGTTACAATGGTAGCAAGAATGGGTGTTGTTACGTTGTTCTGTAACATTGCTGCAGCTGTAGGATTTGCAGTTTTTGCTCTTACAGAAAGTGCTTTGTTGTACGAGTTTGGAGCAGTAGCTGGCATTAATATCATGGCTTTGTTCTTTATCTCACTCATTTTTATTCCAGCAGTACTAAGTTACTTGCCTGAGCCTAAACCAAACCACACAAAATACTTAGACAATAAACTGCTGGAGAAATTCCTTTCAAGAATTGAGCAATGGACTATGTATCGTTCCAAAACAATATTTCTTGTTACCGGGATCATCACAGCTTTAGCGGTGGTTGGCTTGTTTCAATTAAAGAGCGAAGGCTTTATTGTTGATGACCTGCCAAAGCAGGATAAGATATATACTGACCTGAAATGGTTCGAAACCAACTTCCATGGTGTAATGCCTTTAGAAGTAATTATTGATACAAAGAAAAAGAACGGAGTACTCAGCAGTGATATGGAGACTTTGCTGGATATTGAAGAGTTCTCTGCTAAAGTAGATCAGATGCCAGAAATCGCACGACCATTAAGTCTTGTTGAAGGACTAAAATTTTTTAACCAGGCATATTACGATAATGATAGTGCCAGCTATGCACTACCGATCACCATTCCTGCTTCTCTAAGAAATGTGCTGAGGTCAAAAGGAGATTCAACCAAACAAACCGGACTAACAAGGTTGATGACATCATTTGTTGGGAAAGACAGCCTGAGTCTGGCAAGAATCAGCATAACAATGAAAGATATTGGCAGTGCAAGATTACCTCTCTTCTTAGATACACTTCAGCGGTTAGCAGATTCAACTTTCGATAAATCCAATTACAAAGTAACCTTCACCGGAACAAGCGTTACATTTCTTGAAGGTGTACGTTTTATTATAAATGGACTGAGGGATAGTATCTTCTGGGCTTTCTTCTTGATAGCCTTATGTATGCTTTATCTGTTCCGCTCATTTAAGATTTTGATCTGCTCGTTAATACCTAATCTGATCCCTTTAGTGATAACAGCAGGATTAATGGGATGGATAGGAATTGCTTTGAAACCTTCAACAGTACTCATTTTTAGTATTGCACTGGGTATTGCGATAGACATCACCATCCGGTTCCTGGTCAACTATAAACAGGAATTGCCACTTAATGATGGAAATGTTCAGCAAACGTTGTTGCAAACCATCAGGCATACAGGATTGAGCATTATTTACACCTCACTAGTATTAGTTGCAGGGTTTGTTATCTTCTGCTTTAGCGATTTTGGGGGAACCAAAGCTTTAGGTTGGCTCACATCCCTCACTCTTTTAGTCAGTACACTCACCAATCTTATTCTTTTACCTGTTCTAATCTCATCTATGAGCAGTAAAAGGTTCAAGAATAAGAGTAATTGAATCAAAATGTATGAGATATAGCTAGAAGTTATATTTGAAAACTTCTGGCTTCACCTAAATTAAATTTTCCTTAACAAAACAGCTTTTCATCGTTTTCTACTGACTTTATTCTGTTTACTAATATCTTAGTCGAACTTAAACTTAAATGCACATGAGAAAACTCTTTACGCTGCTTGCAGCGCTAGTCCTATTATTGGGGCAAGTTGTTGCGCAAGGAAACCGAACCATAAAAGGTAAGGTAACAGATGACAAAGGAGCTCCGCTATCAGGAGTTACAGTTTCAGCGGTAGGTACAAACCGCAAAGTAGTTACAGACAATAGTGGTAATTTCTCGATCGAGATTACCAAAAATGTAAAAGCTCTTCAATTCTCTTATGTAGGCTTTTCCCTCCAGGAAGTTTCCGTTTCAGATGCCTCTACAGTAGATGTAACTATCAGCTTAAAAGCTGAAGATGCTTCGTTATCAGAGGTTGTTGTAGTAGGTTATGGTACTCAGCAAAAGAGAACTGTAACCTCTGCAATTGGTAAAGTAAAAGGTGCTGACCTGGCAAATTTGCCTACAACGTCTTTTGATAAGCAATTAGCAGGAAGAGCTGCCGGTGTTCAGGTTACAACAGTTAGTGGTAACGTAAGTGCTGCTCCTCGTATTCGTATAAGAGGTGTAAACTCTATCACAGGTAACAGAGATCCTCTTTTTGTGGTGGATGGAATTCCAACCTTTAATGGTGGCGGTTCAGGTTTAGTAACCACTAACGTTTTAGCAGATATCAACCCATCTGATATCGAATCTATAGAAGTATTAAAAGATGGTGCTGCTACAGCGATCTACGGAAGCCGTGCTGCAAATGGTGTGATCCTCATTACTACCAAAAAAGGCAAAAGCGGCAAAATGAATGTAAACTATGACATGTATGTAGGTTATAGTAAAGCGTTTAACACACCAGATCTTTTAACCGGTCCACAATTCGTGACTATCGCTAACGAAAAGTTAACCAATGCAGGCTTGGTTCAAGGTGCCTTTATGAATGCTGAGAACACCAGCACCAATTGGTTCGATTTTATTTTTACTGAAAAGCCAATCGTACAAAGTCATACGTTAAGCGTAAGCAGTGGAACCGAAAAGAGTAATTTCTACCTGAGTGTAAACTATCTCACACAACAAGGTATGATTCTTACAAATAAGAACACACGTTACAACATAAGAGCGAACGCTGAATTTAAGCCAGCTACGTGGCTTAAAGTAGGTAATAATATCACCTTAAGCCGTACTGACGATTTCGGTCAGAACGACGGTGGTAATGCACTTAGTGGTGCTATGGGTGGTGCAATGAGAGCTTTGCCTAATGTTAGGGTTTTTAATCCAGCTCACATTACAGGTTATAACATCACAGCAGATAATGCTGCATTAGGTTCTGATGCAAATACAAGAGTGATTGAGAATAACTATACTAATCCTCGTTATAATTTGGATAAGAACATCTATCAGAATAACAGGTACAGAATCATTAACAACATGTTTGTTGAAGTATCTCCAATCAAAAACCTTGCGATCAGAAGCCAGGCTAGCGTAGATTTTATCAACTCACAGGATTTCCAAAGCTTAGATAAGATTCATGGAGACGGACGTGGTTCTCAGGGTTCATTGTATAATCAGAATTATCAATTTTCTCTGTATACATGGCAGAACTATGCTACCTATTCACACAGCATCAAAGATCATAACTTCAATTTGACAGCTGGTGTGGAAATGCAGCGCAATATTAGCCAGAACTTTTTTGGTCAGGGAACTACAATAGCTGATCCATTCTTCCAAACTACGAATGTTATTTCTGGTTCTTTTGTAAACCAGTTTTCTGGTGGTGGTCTTACAAAAACAGGCTTCCAGAGCTACTTTGGAAGATTGAATTATGATTTCAAAGGCAAATATTTCCTTTCTGCAACTTTCAGAAGAGATGGTTCAAGCAGATTGGCTCCAGCAGTTAGATACGGAAATTTCCCAGGTGCTTCAATTGGCTGGAGAATCAGCGACGAAGGTTTCTGGAAGAGTATGGGTCTGAATAAAGTAATAAATGATTTGAAGTTAAGAGCTAGCTATGCTTCTGTTGGTAACGAACTGAGTGCAGCATTCCCTTGGTTAAGTACTTACGGAAATGCTCAGTATGGTGCAATTAGTGGTATCGCAGCCAATAGAGTTGGTAATGATAACCTGAAGTGGGAGAAGAATACAAAAACAAACATCGGTGCTGATTTTGGATTCCTTAAAAACAGGCTCACATTAAGCATTGACTATTTCATCAATAAAAATGATGATCAGGCTTTAGATGAGGCTCAACCAGTTTCTCTAGGTATTCCAGGTAATGTTATCACTAAGAATATAGGTACCATGGAAAACAAAGGAATTGAGTTGAATATTACTGCAGATGTGGTGAAGCAAATAGATTTTACCTGGACAGTTAATACCAACTTTACTTCAATTTCTAATAGAGTAAAATCACTTGCGACAGGTCAGGTTGAAACCCCTTTGAATGGACCAAACAATGGTGTGTTTAACATTCTTCGTGTAGGAGAAAATATAAATGCATTTTATGGTTACAATTATGCAGGGGTTAATCCGGTAAACGGTAACGCAATGTGGTACAAACAAGATGGTAGCCTGGTACAATATAATAACGTTGCTGGTGCGGCAGCAGGTTATTACCTGGTTGATAAATCTTCTGCTTCAACATTAGGTGCTGCAACATCTTTAGGTACACGTTACATTATTGGCAACTCAATTCCAAAATGGTTTGGCGGATTGACAAACAACTTCATGTATAAAGGATTTACTTTAGAGATTTTCCTTCGTTATCAAGGTGGCAACAAGGTGTATAACCTCACTCGCCAGGAAGTTTGGAACAGCATGGGCTTTGTTAATAATGGAACAGAAGTGTTGAACCGTTGGACAACAGCCGGACAAGTTACTGAGGTGCCAAAATTGTATTATGGTCGTGATAACCAGGTTAATCTTCAAGGTTTAGCGAACAGCAGATTCTTAGAAAACGGTGATTTCCTTCGTCTACAGAATGTAACATTGGGATATTCATTATCAGGAACCCAGTTGCAGAAGAGTACAAAAGGAATTATTAAATCTGCGAGATTCTATCTTCAGGGAAGCAACCTTCATGTATGGACAAAGTACAGCGGTATCGATCCTGAGAACTTTACAGAGTTAGGTATCGATAACAGCTCTGTACCTCAGCAGCGTTCATATACTTTAGGTGTTAATCTTGGATTTTAATTATCACAAAAACTAAACAACGAGAATTATGATTAAGAATATAAGCAGGATATCAGTAGCTGCAATTACAGCTTTGCTGGTAGCTACATCCTGTAAAAAAACATTAGATGTTGCACCCTTCAGTTCATTTACTGATGTGACTGCATTTTCTTCCGCTGATCGTGTAGAACTGGCAGTAAATGGAGTTTATGACGCTGCACAAAGTGGATTTTATGCCGGTGGTGCCGTTCGTGGATATCCTTTTGGAGCTGCTAGTATTGAACAAGGCGATATGCGTGGTGAAGACATGCAAAATAATGCCTTATTCTACCAGGTAACTTACGAGGCAACTTATAATCCTACTACAGCAAATCAGGATTTCATGTTTCAAACGCTTTATGCGTTAATTAATAAAGCCAATCTTACCATTGAAGGAGTTAATGGAGCTGTAACCAAAGGTGTAGTTACTGCTGCTAATGGTAATGCATATCTTGGTGAGTGTCGTTTCCTGAGGGCTATGGCTCATCACGAATTGGTGATTCATTTTGCTCGTCCTTACAGAGATGGTAATGGCAACAAAACCGGTATTATTTACCGTGATTTTGGGGTGAACAATGAAACAACTACCACTACTGCAAAAGCGATGACTCGCTCAACTGTGGCAGATAATTATACTAAGATCCTTGCTGATCTGGATTATGCAGAAACAAATCTTCCTGCCACTACATCTGCTGCGAACAAAACTTACAGAGTTTCGAAAGCGGCAGCTATTGCTCTTAAGATGAGAGTAAGGCTTCACATGGGTGACTGGGCTGGTGTAATTGCAGAAGGCAATAAGCTTGTTCCTGCTGTAGCACCATTTGTTAGCCCTATTGGCGGATGGACTTTAGCTGCTGCACCTAGCACACCATTTACAATGGGTGGATGGCAGGGTAATGAGTCTATTTTCTCTATCCGTAACGCTGCTACTGATAATCCTGGTGTTAACGGTGGCTTACCAAACATGTACGGTACTACTGCTACTGGTGGTAGAGCTCTTGTTAGAATTAGTCCAATCATCTTCAATCTTCCATCATTCCGTTGTGATGACCTAAGAAGAAGTATGATGACTACTATTGGTTCAGGAGCTTCAATCAACTACTTAACAACCAAGTATGTAGATCCGGTAACAAGTACAGATCCGGCACCTCAAATTCGTTATGCAGAGGTGTTACTTACACTTGCTGAAGCTGAAGCAAGAGTAGGTACAGGTGTGAATGCCAGAGCTTTGGCTTTGTTGAATGCAGTAAGAAACAGATCTGTTCCGGTAGCGAACCAATACATTGTAGCGAGCTTTGCTGATAAAAATGCTTTCATCAGAGCAATTCTTGAAGAAAGAAGAATTGAGTTTATCGCAGAAGGTAAAAGATGGGGTGATATCCACAGAAATGCGGTAGATCCTGATTTTTCAACTGGCGGTATCCCTGCAAAAGTGGGAACTGGAACTCCTCCAACAACGGCTTATTCTTGTGGTGCAGGAAGTTCAGTTTACACCACACCTGTGGGAGCTATTCCTTATGCTGATTATAGATTCATTTGGCCTATCCCTGCTTCAGAAACTTTGGTAAATCCAAACTATGCACCGAATCCTGGATATTAATTAAGCATATTTTAATATTGTTAAAAAAGAGTCCAATTTGGACTCTTTTTTCTGTTTTATGACGTGTAGAAGACATGATGAAGCAGCAAAAAATCATAATGAACTGTCAAAATGAGATAGTTTTCTGTTAATATTGCAAACCTAAAATTTAAACTAGAGACTTTATGAGAAGAATTGTCTTACTCGTTTTGTGCATGGCGTTGGCTGTTAGCCAATTGTGGGCACAAACGAGAACAATAACCGGAAAGGTTACAGATGAAAAAGGAAGTCCTTTGGCTGGAGCCACAATTACTGCGTCTGGCTCGAATACCAAGACTACCAGCAATGCTGAGGGAAATTTTTCAATTACGGTTCCTTCTACCACTAGATCATTAGTGATCAGTTATGTAGGGTACCAGAATTTCACAGCTTCAGTTTCAGCAGGTACTACTTCAGTTTCAGCAAGTATGAAACTAGCTGGTGATGATCTTGAAGGTGTTGTTGTAACCGGTTACGGACGTACCAAACGTTCTACTTACTCCGGTGCTGCAGCTAAAATTGACAAAAAAGCAATCGAAATGGTTCCTATGGCTTCTTTCGATCAAATTTTACAAGGTAGAACACCAGGCTTGTTGGTTACTTCGGGTTCTGGTCAGCCAGGAGCTTCTGCAAGATTACAGTTAAGAGGTGCGACTTCTATTTTAGGAGGAAGTAACCCATTATATGTGATTGACGGAATTCCGGTTGAGCAGTCTGTGTTTCAGAGCATCAATCCAAATGACTTTGAAAGCGTAGACGTACTTAAGGACGCAACTGCTCAGGCTCTATACGGAAGCCGTGGTGCTGCAGGGGTAATCGTTGCTACAACCAAAAGAGGTAAGTCAGGAAAAACGATTTTAACTTATCGTGGACAAGTTGGTTCTACTGTTACAGGTACTCAGCCATTTGAAATGATGAATTCACAAGAACTGCTTCAATGGCAGGAAATGCTGGGTAAATTCAGTAATCAACAAAACATTGCTGCTGGTAATCCGGGAGGTCCAAATTTAGCTGGTGGATTACCTGGTTGGGATAATTCTAAATCAAATCCAACTTATGCCTCTGCCGGTACTGCCGGACAGGCTCAAAGGGATAGAAACTTAGACAGTCTTCGTTCTATTAATACAAATTGGAAAGATGTTTTTTTCCGTGTGGGTACGTTTAGCAGCCACGACATTAATCTTTCAGGAGGAACTCAATCAACTCGTTATTTCGCATCTATTGGCACATACAAAGAGGAAGGTATTGCAATGAGATCAGACCTTGATCGTAAAACGTTCCGCTTAAATGTTGATCACAATACAGATAAGTTCACAATGAGTGTCAATACTTACTTGGGGTATACAAGACGGAACTTTATCGAGTCTGAAAATGCTGTAGCATTAGCAAATCCATTTGCAGCAACTTATCTAGCATTACCGTACCAACAATTGTACAGTCCGGTTACAAACAGATATTTTGGTAACATCGCAGTAGGTGCCGGTAGAGTAGGTCCTAATGCGTTTGCAAGAATCATGGACAGGGATGTTAACAATAATCAATTGAAGGGAAATCTTGGTGCGAATCTGTCTTACAACATTACAAAAAATGTATATGCTGGTGCACAGATAGGGTTAGATTTTCGTGAAACCAATAACCAAACTATAACCAAGCCACAAACCTGGACTGCGTTCAATTCTGCATTCCCTGTTGGACCCCCAGCTTCTGCTCCTAATGATACTACGCTTGCAAGAGGATCATATAATGAAGGAATAGGCAGATGGTTCCAGCATCAGACTAGAGGGTTTGTTGGCTATAGAAATCTTTTCCGTTCTAAGCATAGTGTTGATGTTAGCTTAAATTCGGAATATATTGAGACTAGAACAAGAGCCTTTGGCTTTACAGGGTTTGGCTTGAATAGCAAATTGCCTGCAGGACCGGCAGCTTTAACTCCCGGTACAGTAAACAACCAGTTGATTCCAACGTTTACAGGTGGTAATAGCAAGCAAGCACTTTTCTCAATGTTTGCTGTAGCTAAGTATAGCTACAACGAGAAATATAATTTAGACCTAACATTACGTAGAGATGGTTATTCATTACTTCCTGAATCAAATCGTAACCAGTTCTTCTATGCTATAGGTGCTAACTGGAATGTTTTAAAAGAGAACTTCTCCAGCAACTGGAAGAATGTTTCTACTTTAAGAATTAGAGGTAGCTGGGGTACCTCAGCTAATGCCTTGAATTTCCCATTAGGTGAGGGCGGTTTCTATGCAACATATGGTGCTGGTAACTACGCTGGTCAACCGACGTTAGTTCCGGTTAGTCCAGGTAACTCTGATTTAGATTGGGAATATACAGACCAGGTTAACCTTGGATTCGATTTCGGTTTTTTCAAAGAAAGATTAACCGGTCAGTTGGATCTCTATAACAAGTTAACGAAGAACCTATATATTCAGTTGAATCCTTCTCAGGTAACGGGTTACGGTGTTCAACCCCTTAATGAAGGAAAGATGAGAAATCGTGGAATTGAGTTGGCGTTAAACTACGACATCATCCGTGGTAGAAATCTTACATGGAGCGTAGGTGGTAATATCGCTTATAACCAGAATAAGATATTAAGTCTTGGTTCCGAGAAAGAGTTTCCTCAGGGAACTTCAATTATTCGTGTAGGATTGCCGCTTGGCTCTCATTATATTGTTAAGTGGGGTGGTGTTGATGCTGCTACAGGAGCTCCTTTGTATTATACTAAGGATGGTAAATTAACAAGTGTATTCAGTGATGCTGATGCGGTAGCTGACTTCGGTACTTTCAATGCTCCTACAATTGGTGGTTTCAATACATCAGTAAGATATAATGGGTTTGAGGTTGCTGCATTCTTTACTTTCCAGAGCGGATTTAGCCGATTCAACAACCAGGATTTCTTCCAGTTAAACCATGCATTTGCTTTGCAAGGATTTAATCTAAGAAAAGAAATGTTGACAATGTGGACAGCCCCAGGACAAATCACAGATATCCAGGCTCCAATTTATCAGCGTCAATTCTCTTCTAAAGATATCCAGGATGCATCTTACCTGAGATTTAGAAACCTGCAAGCGTCTTATACAATTCCTAAATCTGTAATTGGAAGACAGAAGTACATCAGCAGTGTTAGAGTTTACGGACAGGCTCAAAACCTGTTCACATGGACAAGATGGAGTGGATTCGATCCGGAGGATAACAACAACATCGCTCAATACGAATATCCATTGCCAAGAATTTACACATTAGGTATCGATGTTTCATTCTAATTAAAGCAATTTTAAGATCATGAAAAAAATCAAAATATCATTATACAGCCTGCTTATAGCTGCGTCTTTTGCAAGTTGTAAAAAGCAACTGGATATCGTTCCTACTGGAATTTTCGAGGAGTCGAGAGCCTTCCGTTCTGTTACAGATCTTGAGCAAGGTGTACTTGGAGTATATAGTGCCTGGAATGGTGAAAATACTATGTACATCAATGCTATCATTTCTGATGAAGTGAAATTGTCTTCTGAAAACCGTGGACAAGGACAGTTTGAGCATAAGTGGCAATATTCAAGCGGTAGCGCTTCTTTTAACTATGCTGGTTGGTATCAAATGATCAACAGGGCTAATAAGGTAATTCAGGCTGCTGCTGGTGTTACTCCATTTAATTCAACTGAGCAAACATTAAAAGATCAGCTGATAGCTGAGGCAATTGCCCTTAGAGCTGTAGCTCATTTCGAATTATTGCAGCGTTTTGGACCAATTGGCTATCAGCCAACTGGACTTGGTGTAACATATGTGAATACGGTTCTTACACCATTCGATAAGCCAGCAAGAGGAACGGTAGCACAAACTTTAGCTGGAATCAATGCCGATTTAACAACTGCTAGAGGAAATGCTGCTTTACCTGCTGCTCCTGTTACTGTTGCTAATTATGGTAACATTAGGATAAGCAAAGCCTTTGTTGCAGGTATACAGGCAAGAGTTGCCTTGTATATGAAAGACTGGGCTAATGCCTCAACATTTGCAACTGATGCAATCACTTTATCTGGAAAAACGCTTGCCACCGGATCTACTTTCACTGGAATATGGACTGACGCTGCTGCAACTACTACAGAGCCTGAAGTATTCCTACGTTTGAGAAGAACTGGTACTGGCGTTGGTACTTTGTGGCAGGATACAAATGGAGACGTTTTCTTTGAGCCATCTGAAAAATTGAAAGCACAATATAACAGAAGCACTGACATCAGATTCAATGCTTACTTCCAGATCACTCCAAATGGACCTGGCGTTGATACCGCTTTGATAAAGAAATTCTTTACCTCAAGCCGTGGTCCAAAGATCGTTGACGTGAAATTAATGAGGGTTGCAGAAATGTATCTCATAAGAGCAGAAGCTAAAGCTGAGCTGAACGATTTAGTTGGTGCAGCAGCTGACATTAATACCTTAAGAGCTGCAAGAATTGCGGGCTATACTCCAATAACATATGCAGATAAAGCTTCAGCTGTAGCTGACATTCTGAATGAGCGATTTAAAGAGTTGGCATATGAAGGATTCCGATATTTTGATCTAAAGCGTCGTGAAATGCCTGTTGCAAGACTTGCTGCTGACGTAACCAGCCCTACTTGGATGACATTAGCTGCAAATGATTACAAAATGGTATTGCCGATTCCACAAACAGAATTGAATGCAAATCCAAATTCAACTCAAAATCCAGGTTATTAATTTACATTTGATAAGTTCTTAAGGAACCTCTTAAACATCTAAATATGAAACAAAAGGCATTAATCGGATTTCTGGGGGTAGCACTGGTTGCACTAGTAATGTATTCTTGTAAGAAGAAGGATGCATTGACTATTCCGGGTGCTGCATCTGAAATTGCGTACGCTGATAACTCTCCAAAGAGCTTTTACGTTTTGGCAACCAGCCCTGGAGATACTTACAAAATACCTGTTGGTATTACTACTCCTTTAACCAGAGCTGTAACTGTTAACCTTTCTTACAGTTCTGCTACAGCGGTTGCTGGTACACATTACACAGGTCCTTCAAGTATAACAATTCCTGCTGGGAAAGTGCTAGATAGTATTTCACTAAAAGGCATTTTCGCTAACATTCCTGTTGGGGTTGCACATAAAGTTGTGGTAAAAGTTTCTGGTGGTGATTTACCGGCTTTACTTGGTAAAGATTCAGTTGAAGTTACACTAAGAAGGTATTGTACTGTTAACGTAGCTAATATTGCAGGTACTTACAACGTAACTGAAACATCTCAGTACTATGGTGTATCTACTTACCAGCAGACTATTACCGGCGTAACACAAACAAGTGCGACAACTGCAACTGCGACAATCAATAACCTTTGGAATTCGGGAATTACTGCAACTACAGTTTTCGATTGGACCGATCCTGCAAATTTCAAAGTTAACATGAACCCTGCGGCTCAAACAACAGCGTTCACCAGTGCCGGTATGGCTGTTTTGATCACACAAACAGGTACACCACAGACTTTCTCAAGTTGTTCTAACACCGTGACTATGAACTTTAGATTGTATAGAACAGACAATGCTCTGTTTGACATCTGGAAGGCTGACATGGTTCGTCAATAAAAGAAAATCTACGTTATATAAAAAGCTGCCTAAAGGCAGCTTTTTTTGTGCATACGAAAGTGTAAGAAGTATTTTTGTGACTCATGTCAGAGGAAAGCAACTACGAAGCAGTTATTGGTTTAGAAATTCACGTACAACTATCCACAGCCACCAAATTGTTCTGTGGGGATAGTGTTTCTTTTGGGCAAGAGCCTAACAACCAGGTAAGTGCTATTTCACTTGCTCATCCTGGTACATTACCAAAAACCAACACTAAAGCCGTAGCGTTTGCCGTTAAGATGGGATTAGCCTGCAATTGCAGTATAACCCACAATAATTTCTTTGCCCGTAAAAATTACTTTTACCCAGATCTTCCAAAAGGCTACCAGACATCTCAGCATACTGTGCCTATTTGTAACGGGGGCTTTGTTGAAATAACAACAGAGGGTAACGCAAAAAGCATCATTTTAAATCGTATCCATCTTGAAGAAGATGCTGGCAAAAGCATTCATGATGTTGATGAGAAATACTCATTGATCGACTTGAACAGAGCCGGTACAGTATTGATAGAAATTGTTACCGAGCCTTGCATTCATACTGCTGAAGATGCCTGCCAATATGTATTAGCAATCAGGAAACTTGTTAGGTGGCTTGATATTTCAGACGGTGATATGGAAAAAGGAAATCTTCGGTGCGATGCTAATATTTCAATCAGACCAAAAGGGGAAACTGCTTTAGGAACTAAGGTTGAAGTAAAGAATCTAAATTCCATCAGAAATCTGCGTAAGGCAATTGAATTTGAGATTGAGCGGATGACAACATTGCTGCAAATTGGAGAACGAATTGTTCAGCAAACAAGAAGTTTTGATGCAATTACTGATACCACCTTTGCCTTAAGAGATAAAGAAGAAGCAAACGATTACAGATATTTTCCTGACCCAGATATTGCACCTTTCAAGGTTTCTTCTGAATTCATTCAGAAGACCAGATGGTCAATGCCTGAACTTCCTCATCAGTTGGTGAATCGTTTTCAGTCTGAATTTCAATTGAGCCAGTACGACGCAGTTCAATTAACAGAGGATAGGGATATTGCTGATTTTTTTCTGGAAGTTAGGACTCATTCCCAAAATCAAAAATCAATAGCAAACTGGATCAACGGACCTTTGAAGCAACAGCTAAAGGATAGGGGAGGTTCAATCTCAAGCCTTGGCTTAAATCCTGAAAGATTTGCCGAATTGATCCTTTTAGTTGATGATAGTAAGATCAGCTTTTCTGTTGCGTCATCTAAAGTGTTACCACTGATGATCATTTCGGGAAGATCAGCTTCTGAAATAGTCGAGGAGTTAAATCTTTTACAAGTAAATGATGAAGACGAACTGTCTCTCTGGATTAATGAAGCTTTGAATAATATGCCGGATAAAGTTGCCGAATACAAAAAAGGAAAAAAAGGCTTGATCGGTCTGTTTGTAGGAGAGGTAAAGAAGCTGAGCAAGGGAAAGGCTGATCCAAAAATCGTGAATGATATTTTAGAACGAAAACTGAATAACTAATTAAGATGAAAAGTATTGTTGTTTTACTGCTGGCAGCCTTAGCTTTTTCAGCTTGCCAACCTAAGAAGTATGGAGCTTTCGTAGTTGCGGGTAAAATTATTAATGCCCCGGTTCAGCGTATCTCTTTACAGGAAATTCCTTTTACCGGAGAGCAGCCCATAGTTCTTGATACTACTACTTTGAAAAAAGGAGGAACATTCGAGTTACGGGCTATGGCAAAAGAAGAAGGAATTTACAGGTTAGTTCTTGAATCAGGTAAAGAGATCTTGCTGATAAACGATGGTAATAGCATCAGGGTAAAACTGGATTTCAATGATTTTCGTAACTATACTGTTGAAGGTTCCGAGGCTTCTAATCAACTTCATTCGTTGATGGAAGATCTTTACAGAAAGGATTCGGCTTTTATTTCATTCAAAAACAGGTTAGACACCTCAGTGAATGGAAATTTGAGTGATAGCCTTACTACGGTTTTGAATCTTCAAAGAGATCAGGCTTTAAATGAAAGGAAAGAGATACTTACAAGGTTCATTAGAAAATCACATAGTCCGGCAGCAATCTTTTACGCTTTAGGGCAAATGGCTCCTTTTAGTCAGCCTAATGAATTGAAACCAATTGTAGATGCAGCATCAGCGAAGTACCCAGATCATATTGGGTTAGCAAGGTTCAAGAGTATGGTAACAGTAGAAGCTCAACCTGAAAAGAAAACCTACGCCTTCCTTAATCAACAGGCTCCGGATATAAAACTACCAACTCCAAAAGGTGACTCTGTATCGTTAAGTAGTTTAAGGGGCAAGTACGTTTTAGTTGATTTTTGGGCTAGCTGGTGTGGACCGTGCAGGAGAGAAAATCCAAACGTTGTTGCTGCTTTTAATCAGTTTCGAAATAAAAACTTTACAATACTTGGCGTTTCTTTAGACAAGGATAAGCAAAAGTGGATAGAGGCTATACAACAAGATGGTCTTGGCTGGACTCAAATTAGCGATCTGAAGTACTGGAATAGTATTGCGGTAAATTTTTATAAGTTTGATGGCATTCCTTTTAATGTGTTAGTTGATCCCTCAGGGAAAATAATAGCCAGCGAGTTACGTGGTGCTGATTTATCTAATAAGCTGTCAGAGATTTTAAAGTAGTCAAGCTTTTTTTAATAGATATCCTAGTTCCGGTTCTTTAATTTCGGTAACTATATAAATTTCCAGAAATGAGATTAATTGTACGATTTGCTTTTTCGTTAATAACTGTATTTTTTGCCGGTGAGGCATTTTCTCAGAGCTTATGGACTGAGAGTACTGATAAGCATCAGGGATATTTTGCATCAAGAGATGCTATAACGAAGCCTTCATCATACAAATTGATGGAATTGAATCTGAATAAGTTGAAAGAGATTCAACAAGCTGTTCCTTTTATGGCAAGGGGATCCCAGGTTCAGGGATTATTGTTTGATATTCCTACCCCCGATGGAAATTTGCACCAAACTACTTTAATAGAGACTTCCCTATGGTCTGACAGGAACTTTGCCAGCAGCATTCCAGCAAAGACATACAGTATGTTCAATCCTAAAACCAAGGCATTTGAAGGCAACATTACTGTTTTGAACAATGGCATTAAGGGCATTCTTTTTACAGATAACGGTACATCAGTCATCACTCCGTTAAATAATAATAGTTCTGCTCACATGGTTTATTTTCTTGCAGATGCTGGTGCTCCTGATGTTACTTGTGCAGTAGATGGTTTAGGAACTTCAAATAATACAAACACAGCAGCAAGAGGTCAGGCTGGAACTTGTGTTCCGAAAACTTACCGTATGGTTTTATCGGCAACAGGTGAGTACACAGCATGGGCGGGATCTGTGCCTCAGGCACAAGCTTACATGACTGCAACTATGAATACCGTGTCTGCTATTTATAAGCGTGATTTAAACGTTTGGTTTACCTTGGTAAATAATTCAGATGTGGTATATGCTAATGCAGCAGCTGATCCATTTCCAACTGGTGGAACGGTTGATGGCAGTCTTTTAGATCAAAACAGAGATAACCTTGTTGCAGTAATTGGCTCTGCTAATTATGACATGGGTATCGTTTTTACACGTATGACCGGTGGTGGCGGAAGTGGCTTAGCTCAGTTAAATGCAATCTGTAGTGTGGGTAAAGGAAGAGCTGCTATTGGACATACCAATCCACTGACACCCTGGTTTGATGGAGCAACAGCTCATGAGATAGGACATAACTTTGGAGCAACACATGCTTTTGCAGGAACAAACTCAGGTTGTGCATCAAATAGATCTATTTCAAGTTCATGGGAGCCGGGTTCAGGTTCAACTATCATGTCTTATGGAGCTGCTGCATGTGGTTCTACCAACTCGATAGTAACTAACCAGGAGTTATATTTTCATGCCGGTAGTATTGGACAAATGCAAAACTATATCGGGTCCTCTGCTACCTGTTATACAGGTTCTGCTAATGCCAATGTTTCACCTACTGCAACAGCAGTCGGAACATCATACAGCATTCCTGCAAATACGCCTTTCGTACTCACTGTTAACTCAACTGATGGTAACAGTGATCCTTTAACTTATACCTGGGAACAAATGGATGTTACCACTGCATCATCCGTTCTTTCCGCTCCGAGTGGTACTGAAACTAATGGGCCTCTATTCCGCTCATTATTTCCATCAACTAATTCAACAAGATATTTCCCGGCTTTAGACAGAATTATTAGTGGCGTTGCCTACGACTATGAAGTATTACCAAAGGTTGCTCGTACAATGAATTTCAGAGGTACTGTACGAGATAATTCAAACCTAGGTGGTTGTACAAATGAAGTGAATGTAGCATTGAGTGTACAGGCATCTTCCGGTTTTACCGTTACTTCTCCAGCTTGGGGTGCCCTCTGGACTAAAAATGGAAGTAATACGGCACCTGTAACCTGGGATGTTGCAAATACAACAGCATCACCCATTAACTGTTCTGCAGTAGATATCTACCTCTCAACCAATGGAGGAGTAACATTTCCGATCACGTTGGCTACAAACGTTCCAAACACCGGATCTGCAAATGTGTTAATCCCAGCTGTAAACACATCTACAGCCAGAGTAATGGTAAAGGGAAGAAACAATGTTTTCTTTAACGTGAACTCTGACAACTTTCTGATTGCTGATCCAATGCCTGTAACCTTCCTTTCTTTCACTGCAAGAAAAGAAGGCAGTACTTCTTTGCTAAACTGGAGCACTGCAACTGAAACCAATAGTGATAAGTTTATTGTTGAGCGTTCAGCAAACGGCAGTGATTTTAAAGAGCAGATCGGAACAGTTAAAGCTGCAGGTAATAGCACAACCGTTCAGAATTATAGTTTAGTTGATGGATCTCCACTAAACAAGTGGAACTATTACAGACTCAAAGAAGTTGATTTTGACGGTAAGATTACTTATAGCAGTATTGCATCTGTTTACTTTGGTAAGGATAATACTTCGATTGTTTCTGTATATCCAAATCCAGTAAAAGATAAAACTACTATCGAGTTTTATACGAGCCGTAGCAGTAAGGTGAAAATGGAAGTGTACGATAGTAAAGGTGCTTTGGTATCAAGCCAAACCTATACTTCAGTAACCGGGACGAACAGAACTAATATCAATATTGAATCTCTAAGTACTGGAATTTATACACTGAAGTGTTACACAGAAAGCGAGTTGATTGGTGTAACAAAGCTGATCAAGAACTAAAATCGACTATCTCAAATAGGTATATTAAAAAGGGCTGCAACAACTGCAGCCTTTTCTTTGCTATATCACAAAAAAGCCACTGTTAGAAAACAGCGGCGTAATGCTACATGAGAGACTAATAAACTTCTTATAAACTAGCCTTCTTTACAGGCTTAGGAAATTTGATATCAATGTTCTGAGCACTGCTACCTCTTTTCAAGCTCACTTTTATCGTTTCACCAGCTTCCACATCTCTCATTGCTGAGCGAATGTCATCAACACCTTTGATCTCTTTGCCATCGAAAGAAATGATTACATCATCTTTCTTTAAACCAGCTTTAGCTGCAGGGCTGTCTTCATTAACATCCAACACTTTTACTCCATTTCCTTCTTCAAGGTCTTCGATCTGTAATCCCAACCTTGGTTTCCCAAATCCATAAGCTCTTACAACGTTGTCGTTCTCGAAGTTGTAAGCAAAATCATGATCAGCTATAGCAAATGAATTAGAGAAGCTGTTCTTATTCTTTAGCAGCGTTGCTGAAGCTGATTGTTCTTTGCCATCTCTTTTGTAAGTAACCGTAACTTTTTCTTCCGGTTTGAACTTGCCGATTGCCATTGGCAGATCATCTGAATCAGCTACATTAAAGTCATTCACTTTAGTTATCACGTCACCAACTTTCAATCCTGCTTTTTCAGCAGCACCATCTTTTGTCAACTCGGTGATCTTAGCACCACCTTCTGCATCTTCAGAACTCACACCTAATACTGCTGAGTTGCCATTCCAGCTGAAAGCACCTAATTTCATGTCAGCAATTGCCATTGGAGCTCTTGGACCTTTTCCCTGGCTCCAAACTCTACTTGGTGCTGCTATTTTAAAGTTGTCGCTACCGGTAATTACTCTTACATCAGAGCCTTTGTAATCTTCCGCTGGTTTACCGTTAATGGTTACTTTGTCTCCATCAACAACGATCGTCATCTTTTCAGTTGAGTCGCCATCATTTGTTGTAACAACCGTGATGCTTTTCCTTTTTCTTTCAGTGTCTTTTTTATTTTTCTGAGCTGTGGCTGTGGTAAGCGTAAGCACTGCAGCCAGAGCCAGTGCTGAGGTTTTCAAATTCGTATTCATTTTGAGTGGTTTTTGTTCTACTAATAATTTCGTAGTTCAAATGTAGGAGGAATTGATCACATACGAAACATTTCGGAAATGTTAAAAGAAAGAGGTGAGAACAAGGTTAACGAACGCTGTTCAACGTCTGTTGTGTCACTCTCTTGTACGTTCAGTAATTCTATTCGGCTGGTTTAAAGCAGCGATTTCACCTTTTCGATCACCTGCTTAAGGTTGCTGGCATCCTGACCTCCGGCTGTGGCAAGTGTTTTTTGTCCACCACCACCACCTTTGATCAGTGGTGAAATATGTTCTTTGATGATCTTACCTGCATCTAATCCTAGGTTTTGAGCTATGAGTTCTTCCAGCATAACAGCAACATTTGCTTTACCTCCAATATTGGCTGTAAGCACAACTACATAGTCTGTTAGATCGTTCTTCAGATCGAAACAGAGTTTTTTCAAAGCATCAGCATTACTAACTTCAACCTCAGCTCCAATAAAGCTAATACCGTTAAGTTCTTCAACATTATTCACTAAGACTTGGCGAATACTATTGAGTTGTTTGTTGTGTAATGACTCAAGCGATTTTTTCAACTCCGCATTTTCAGTAGAAAGATTCTCAATCGCTTTCTTCAGGTCTTTTGGATTTTTCAGTGACTCACTTATTTCATCAATCAGTTGGAGTTGTTCGTTTAAATACAATTCAGCTGCAACTCCGCTGATGGCCTCAATTCGTCTTACACCTGCTGCTACAGCAGATTCATGAGTGATCTTGAAAAAACCTAGTTCACCTGTATTGCCAACATGGGTTCCGCCACACAGTTCAATAGAGTAATTTGGATCCATTACAACTACACGAACCACATCTCCATATTTTTCTCCGAACAAAGCCATAGCACCCATTTGTACAGCTTCATCTTTACTCATGCTTTTGATCACCACACGAATGTTCTCCCTGATCTTTTGATTAACGATGGTTTCGATCTCCCTGATCTCTTCATCACTCACCTTAGCAAAATGTGAGAAGTCGAAACGAAGATGGTCTTCATTAACCAAACTGCCTTTCTGTGAAACGTGGGTTCCCAGTACTTGTCTTAACGCTGCATGCAATAGGTGGGTAGCACTATGGTGAATCATAGTATGCTGACGTTTTTCTTTGTTTACTGTAGCCAGTACATCAGTTGAAAAATTGCCAGGCAATGATTCTGTAAAATGGATGATAAGATCGTTTTCTTTTTTTGTGTCTATAACGTTCACTTTTTCACCGGCAAAATCAAGAACACCGGTATCGCCAACCTGTCCACCACTTTCAGCATAGAAAGGTGTTTTCTCCAAAGCAACCTGGAAAGCTTCTTTGCCTTTGGCTTTCACTTTCCTGTATTTGACAACCTTGGTTTTTGCTTCCAGTGAATCGTAGCCAACAAATTGAGAAGATGCAACATCATTCACTGTGATCCAATCTTCAGCATCAACTGTTCCTGCAGCACGGCTACGATCTTTTTGTTGCTTCATTTCTGATTCGAATGCAGCTTCATCAACTTTGAGGTTGTTCTCAGAAGCGATAAGACGAGTAAGATCTATGGGAAAGCCGTATGTATCAAACAATTCAAATGCAGCCTTGCCATTGATTGTTCTTCCAGCATCAGCCGATGAGATGGTAATTATTTCATCAATTTTCTTTAACCCTTTATCAAGAGTTCTTAGGAAAGCATCTTCTTCCTCTCTCACCACCTTCGTAACAAAATCTTCCTGTTTCTGTAGTTCAGGAAATACATTTTCAAACTGCTTTGCCAGTACTGGAACCAACTGAAACAACAAAGGTTGTTTGTAGTTGAGGTAAGAATAATAGTAACGAACAGCTCTTCTCAAGATTCTCCTGATCACATAACCGGCACCTGTGTTTGATGGTAGCTGCCCATCAGCGATCGTAAATGAAATAGCCCTGATATGATCTGCCAATACCCTGAAAGCAACATCTTTCTTTTCGTCACTGCCAGTGTACTGCTGACCTGTAATTCTTGCAACTTCATTTATCGTTCCTGTGAAAACATCTGTATCGTAGTTGCTTTTTTTATTTTGGAGTACACGAACCAATCGTTCGAATCCCATTCCGGTGTCAACGTGTTTGGAAGGCAATTCTTCCAGAGTTCCGTCTTTCTTTCGATTATATTGTATAAATACATTGTTCCATATCTCGATCACCTGGGGATGATCTTTGTTAACTAACTCTCTTCCCGGCGTTTGTGCGATCTCTTCTTCACTTCTCAGGTCAACATGAATTTCGCTACATGGTCCACACGGACCCGTATCGCCCATTTCCCAAAAATTATCTTTTTTGTTACCGTATACAATTTGATCTTCAGCAATCAGTTCTTTCCATTTAGATAATGCAATTTGAGATGAAGGCAGGTTCTCTTTGGCATCACCTTCAAAAACTGTTACATACAAACGATCCTTAGGAATTTTGTAAACCTCAGTGAGCAGTTCCCAGCTCCATGCAATTGCTTCAGCTTTAAAATAATCACCAAAACTCCAGTTACCTAACATTTCAAACATGGTGTGGTGGTAGGTATCAACACCAACTTCTTCAAGGTCGTTATGCTTACCACTTACACGAAGACATTTTTGAGTATCTGCAATTCTTGTGTGTTCGGCTTTTTTGTTTCCGAGAAAATAATCTTTGAACTGGTTCATGCCTGCATTTGTAAAAAGCAGGGTAGGATCGTTCTTTACAACAATAGGTGCTGAAGGAACAATGTGGTGACCTTTAGACTTAAAAAAATCAAGAAACTGTTGGCGTATCTCGGAACTCGTCATCATAATTTTTACAATACATTTACAGGCTGTTGCAGCTAACTTTGAAGCCCTTTTTTAAAGGCTGACAAAGGTAGGGAATCTGGATGCTGGAAGAGAGTTTTTGGTTTCTGGTTATTTAGTTGAAGTGTGCGACGCAACGGAAGTTCAATAGATGTACTGCAGCTGGCGACATAATTACACCCAATGAAGAAGTTCAAATATTATTATAATACCCATACACTTCGTTTCGAGAGGTGGATCACACCACTTAGGGTGAAGCTTCTTCGCATTTTTGGGTTTATCGCTGCTGCAATTTTTACTGCCTTCATAATTGTAGTAATTGCTTTCCAGTATGTAGATTCTCCGAAAGAGAAACTGCTGAGGGCTAAAAATGAAGAGCTGAATGATAAGTATGCGGTTTTAAATGCTAGGGCAGAGCAACTGCAAAAGCAAATGCTTGAGATTGAAACGAGAGACAATGAAGTTTATAGAGCCATTTTTGAATCAAGCCCTATACCTGATAGTGTAAGGATCGTAGAAATGGAGAAAAACAAAGAGATTCAATATGTTGAAACGCTGAGTAGCGAAGAAATAATAAGAAATGTTGCCACTCAGCTAAACCTTTTATCCAGCAGGCTGGCTTACCAGGAAAAATCTTATGTTGAGATCGAGGACATGGTTAAAAACAAAGCCAAATTGCTTGCAGGGATTCCTGCTATTCAGCCGGTGAGTAACAAAGAACTAAGAAGAATTGCTTCAGGATTTGGATACCGGGTTGACCCTGTTTATAAAATAACAAAGTTTCACGCAGGATTGGATTTTACAGCACCACAGGGTACACCAATTTATGCAACAGCAGACGGAAGTGTAAAAAGTTCAGGCTATAATGCAGGAGGTTATGGTAACCACGTTGTGATAGATCATGGTTATGGTTATGAAACCCTGTATGGTCATATGGTTAGGGTTAAAGCCAGACCCGGACAAACTGTAAAGCGTGGTGAAGTGATTGGCTGGGTTGGGAATACCGGTAAAAGTACTGGTGCTCACTGCCATTATGAGGTACATAAGAACGGTAAGCCAGTTGACCCTATCTACTTCTTTTATAATGACCTTACGCCAGAGCAATACGACCGACTGCTGAAGCTTGCTGCCTCTGCGAATCAGAGTTTAGATTAATGCTTTTACTTTACTATGTGGATTCTCAAAATCATGAATTCTGGGAATTCTCATGTACAAGTTCCGTAGCTATTATCTCAAGGTTATGGTTGATTTTGAACTTCATGATTCATCCGATTTTGCCCCTTTTGCTTCACTGGGTTAAGGTAGTTTAGCTACTATTCCATCTTATTGATCATTAACATTTCATTGGTAAACCAATGGTACTTATTTACGTTCTATATATGGAAGTTCATTGAGGTTTAAGCCGGGAATTATTTAGAGCCATTAACAGATTTCAAATATGTTTTGGCACCGGTTTTGCCTTACAGATAAATGCAAGTAGTCAATTTTCTCATAAGCAGTTAGTTTTGGTTGCGGCCCCTGTTTCCACAGGGGCTTATTTTTTTTGGCTACTTCTACATCGTCTTTTCCTTAAGCTTCTTTTCTTATTTTTTGTGTGTAGATATAACCTACAATACAACCTATTCCGTCAGCTACAATATCTCCAGCATCAAAATTCCTGTTGATAGCCCATTGTTCCTGCACAAACTCTATCGCTACTCCATAAGCGAACGCTGCAATTGATATATGCGGAAGCCAATTTTTTAGCTTGTGTTTTAGAGGTCGGTAGAAGAGGTAGACCAGTACAGTAAAGAACATGATGTGCACTAGCTTATCTGCATAGATGGCATCAAGCCAGTCCTCCTTTGGCAAATCATTTCCCGGAATCAGCAAAAAACCAGTTATGAAGATGAGCCAGGCAATAGCAGGGTGATAACCTGTTTTGGTTAGGAGCATGAACCAAAAATAACTAAAGGGCTGTAAAAGCCCTTTAGTAAACCAAAACTTACGTACAAGAGAAACTAAGACGGAAGTACCACTGTGTCTATCACATGTATCACTCCATTCTTCTGGAATACATCCTTAATAGTTATTTGAGCCTTATTGCTTTTTCCATCCATTAACCAGATATTATTCTTTTCATCTAACATAAACTTCAACTCTCCACCCTGTACTGTTTTTGCAGTGTAGGTGCCATTATTCTTCTTGATCCAATCTACTAGTGTTGCAGCATCAATTCTTCCTGCAATAACGTGATAGGTAAGTACTGCTGTAAGTGTTGCCTTGTTCTCTGGCTTTACTAATGTTTCTACAGTTCCAGCAGGTAATTTATCGAAAGCAGCATTTGTTGGAGCAAATACAGTGAATGGTCCATCACTCTTCAACGTTTCTACCAATCCTGCTGCTTTTACAGCAGCAACAAGTGTTGTATGATCTTTAGAGTTAACTGCATTTTCTACAATGTTCTTAGTTGGATACATAGCAGCACCTCCTACCATTACGGTTTTTTGTGGCATAGCAGAGGTGGTTAGCATTGTTAGAGAGATAAGCAATACTAATAAATGAAAGGATTTTTCCATAAGAGATAATTTTTGAATGTTTCAATCATATACGGAATGCTTTGAAAATCGGATTTTAAGCAAGCTAAATTTAAGCAGGAACTTTTGCTGCCCATCTAGCAATTGTAGTTTTTACGCTGTTGATAGCATAGGTTGTGAGATGAAGTCTTTCATGCCTGACTGTAGACATTCTTCTTCTTTGATGCTAAGGTAATGTCAGTACAAGAGTGCTACGCAACAGAAACTAAATAGTATTACTGGCTTGTCTCCTAAATTTATCCATACAACTCAAGGTGAATGGCTTTTCTGTCGTAACCCAAAGCAATAATTCGTTCTTTGGCTTCATCAACCATGTTTTTCCAGCCACATAGAAAGAACTGGGCTTCGGGTTTGAAGGTTCCGATGATCTCTTCGTAAACACCATGCACATAACCTTTTCTAAGCTGGCTCTCTTCGGTTTCTCTTGAGTAAGTTGGTATATACTGGAAAGACGGCAGTTTCTGTTGTAACTCGTTCAACTCGTCGAAGTACAAAGAATCTTTTTGGTAACGGCAGCCGAAAATGAGGTAGATATTCTTATGAGGCACCTGGTTCCGATAAATATACTCCACCATAGAACGGAAAGGAGCAACACCAGTTCCGGTACAGATCAGGAACAGGTCTTTATCTATTGTTTCAGGTAAAGTGAACACACCTTGAGCACCACGAAATAAAAATTCAGAGCCAACTTGAACATCGTTAAAGAGGTAAGTGCTTCCTGCTCCATGTGGCATCAACACAACGATCAGTTCAAAAATATTGCTGCCATCCGGACAAGAAGCAATGGAATAACTTCTCCAGCGTTTGTTCTTTTTCTCGTGAATGGGAAGGTCAAGTGTTACAAACTGCCCCGGTTTAAAATCGAAGTGCTCCACCTCAGGCACTTCAACCCAAAAACGACGGGTATTCTCCGTTGCATCTTCAATTCTGATCACTTTTCCGGTACGCCAGGGTTGTAACATGTGATTGATTTAGAGCAAAAAAACTGAATCTACTTGTAATAGACTGGCTGTAACTCAATTTCTTTGGCTACAATGTGCAGAATTTGCCTATTCCGAAAACTAGTTATGATAACAAGCTGGTTTTTCTTCAACAACTTTTCAATGTTTGATGGCATCTTAATCTTAACGGGAACTAATTCAAGCTTCCAAAGAGTAGCTCCTCTTTTGGCTGATATTATAAGTTCTTTCCCATCTGACTTCCTTTCGCCTACACTAATCTTTCCAGTACTTACCGGCTCAGCCTGAATTGCATAACTGCCATCTTTAGTGAACACGTTCTTCCACTGTGGAGATACTTTTCCGATAACGTCTGCATATAAAAAGTGTATTTTCTCAGTACCTGATCCGAGTGGATTTCCATTCTCATCTACTTCAATATTGCCAGCGAAAGTCTCTTGTACATAAGCGTAGAACTTAATAACTGGTGCTTTTGTTTGTGCAAACAGAGATACAGCTGCTAAAAGGCAGAGAATTTGCAGCACTGTTGTTGATCTTAAACTCTTCATTCGAATAAAGATACAGCCGAAAGCAACTATGCAAGCTGATATTACGAATTGAAGAACGTACTTTTATTATCCATGAAATTATCGGTAAGATATATCTGTCTTTTGTTGTTAAGCATTTGCTGCTTTGGCGTTAATGCCCAGCAATTGATCAAACTGAAGAACCGAAGTTTTACACCGGAGCAGAATATCGAAACTTTTAATCCAGCTGAGCTAGCGAAAAAGAATAGCCAGTTTGAAGGCAAGTCGTTCGTAGTGATCCAATTTTTAGGAACGCTTTCGGATGAAAAGAAACAACAGCTTACATCTGCCGGAATTGAATTGCATCAGTATGTTCCTGATAATGCATTTACATCAGTGATCAATGGAGTGGCTGATTTGAATGTGCTGAGTTCAACAGGAGCTGTTTCCATCTTTGAATTAGATGCTTCAGATAAAATCAGCAGCAGATTGGCAATGAATAAAATTCCAGGCTGGGCGATAAAAGAGCAAGGTAAAGTGGATGTGATCGTTCACTTCAATTCAGCCATCACTTCAACTTTAGCCAAAGAATATTTTATACACCTTGGAGCTTCCATTGTTGATGAAAGCTGGAAAGATTATCACTTCATCAGCATCAGGATAGAACATAGCAAATTACATCAACTTGCCTCTACTCCTTTCGTTCAATATGTAGAACCGGTAGCTCCTGAACCAAAGACCTTCAACTACATCATGAGAGCTAACACAAGAGCCAATGTATTGAATGCTGATGTTGCAGCAGGTGGTGAAGGATTGAAAGGACTAGGTGTAACAATTGGAATTGGAGATGATGCAGATCCTTCTAACCATGTTGATCTTAGGGACAGAGTGATCAACCGTGCTGCAGGTTTGCAAAACACTCACGGAACACACGTTGCTGGAATTGCAGCGGGTGGAGGAATTAAAGATCCAATGTTGCAGGGAGTTGCACCATTAGCAACGATAGTTGGTCAGTTATTCAACGGAATATTTTTGAATGCAGCTACTTACATCACAGATTACCACATGATGGTAACAAACAATAGTTGGGGTAACATTACTGGTGAATGTGATCTTACAGGTGTGTACGATACTTACTCAAAGCTGATGGATGACCTGGCAATTCAGTATCCGTATTTGCTGAATGTTTTTGCCGCAGGAAATGATGGTCCGTTCAAATGTCTTGGTTATCCAACACAGTATCATACCATTGTTAGTGGACATCAATCGGCAAAAAATGTATTGAGTGTTGGTTGGGGCGAAAAAAATCAAACAGTTAGTATAGCCAGCAGTATTGGACCAACAGCAGATGGAAGATTGAAACCGGAGATCACTTCGCAGGGAAGTGGTGTTAGAAGTCCAATTCCGGTTGATGATTACCTGACCGATTGGGGAACCAGCATGGCTGCTCCAACAGTAACTGGTGGTGCCGCATTACTGATTGAAAAATTCAGGCAATTAAATAGTGGTGCTGATCCTAAAAGTGGATTGATCAAAGCCTTGCTAATGAATGGAGCAAAAGATATTGAGAACCCTGCTCCTGATTTTAAAAGTGGGTATGGCTTTCTGAATTTGTTTCGCAGCGTAGATATTTTAAAGAAGAACAGATATTTTGTTTCAGCTGTTGGGAATGGAT
Organism: Chitinophagales bacterium; assembly: GCA_031424775.1. Taxonomy (GTDB): domain Bacteria; phylum Bacteroidota; class Bacteroidia; order Chitinophagales; family Chitinophagaceae; genus JAEZDC01. The sequence continues at coordinate 40,936 of JANPIB010000194.1, forward strand.
CAACAAACTTTCATAACATCACCCTTCCGGCAGGAATTGCTCAACTTAAGGTAATGGTGTATTGGCATGATCCTGCTGCTGCCATATTTGCTCAAAATGCTTTGGTTAATGATGTTGATCTTGAAGTGAGTACTCCAGCTTCATCAACAATTCTTCCATGGATATTAAAAAATGATAGCTTGAATGCAACTCAAAACGCAACAAGAGGTAAAGACCATAACAACAACAGTGAACAGGTAACGATAGATAATCCTACATCAGGCACTTATAATATCAACATAAAAGGAAATGCGATCAATTCTGGTAGTCAACAAGAATACTTTGTGGTGTATGATCTTGTGCCAACAGGTGTTGATCTCACTTATCCTTCTGTTGGTGAACCTTTCACTCCTGGTGAAGCTTTGGTGATCAATTGGGATTCATGGGGTGATCCGAAAAATACTTTTACTCTTCAGTATTCAGTAGATGGAGGAGTTAATTGGATAATAATCGATAATAACATTCCTGCAACAGCAAGACAATACAATTGGAATGCACCAGGAACAACTGACAAATGCAAACTTCAGCTTATAAAAAATGGAACGCCTTACGTTGATGAAAGTATGCCGTTCGTTGTGCTACAACAACCATCAGTCAGCTTTAGTAGTGTGCAATGTGAAGATTACATCAACATCAACTGGACACCTTCTACTGGAGTAACAGATTATGAAGTAATGATGAAGAAAGGAGTTGAAATGCTGAGTGTTACAACAACTACAAACACCAACTACATTTTCAGCGGATTGAATCGTGATAGTATGTATTACGTTTCAGTCAGAGCAAGAATCAATGGAAAACCTGGCAGAAGAGCAGTTGCAGTGAATCGTAAACCAGATAACGGTAATTGCAGTGGAAACATTTCGGATAATGATCTGAAGATCGACAGCATTTTATCTCCGGCCTCAGGTAGAAAATTTACTTCAACAGAGATCACTACTTCCAATTTAGCTGTCAGAATTAAAAATCTTGACGATGCTCCTGTAACAGGTTTTTCAGTGAAGTATTCAGTAAATGGATCTACGTTTATATCCAATAACGTTACCACTAACATTCCTGCAAATGGAACGTATACTCACACTTTCACCGGATTAATTTTTTCAGCCGCTGGTGACTATAACATCGTAGCAGTTGTCAAGAACAACATGCCTGATCCAAGCAGTAAAAATGATACAGCTTACAAGGCTATCAGGCAAATTGCTAATCCTCCTATAACACTTCCATACTCAGAAAGCTTTGATGCGACTCCGAAGTTTGAAATAAAAAAAGATACGTTGAGTTTGCCGGGTTTAGATAAGTGGGATTTTATAAACACGACAGACTTTGGCAGAGTACGTTCTTTTGTAAATACAGGTATTGCAAAGTCAGCCAATAAAGCTATTACTTTAGATGTATTTCAGTTCACTCCTTCATCAAACACTAATTATCTAATTGGCATATTCAATCTTAGCAACTATAGTTCAACTCCTACTGCAGATATTGGATTAATCTTAGAGTTCTCTTACAAGCATCATGGTCAGACACCTCATCCGGATAACAGAGTTTGGGCAAGAAGAAGTGATTTAGACCCTTGGATTCAAATCTTCAATTTCGACAGCTTGCAATTGAATGCCGGAGAATGGAAAACTGTTTCAATAAATCTATCACACTTTTCTGCTTTAGCCAATCCTACTTCAAGTTTTCAATTAAGGTTTGGTCAAAATGGGAAGTTGAGTATGGGTGATGATATTTCAAATGCTGGAATAACCATTGATGATGTGAAGCTCATTTCTGATCCTTACGATATACAGATGCTAAGCATTGAATCGCCTATTACGCACAGTTGTAATATTGGATCAACTACAACTATTAATGTAAAATTTGCAGATCACAGAGGTGTTTCAGGTTGTATTCCAATCAAGTACAGGATCAACAATAGTTCAATTATTTCTGAATGTGCCATCAGCACTGGAACAACCAACACTTACACCTTCACAGCAAAACCAAACTTCACAACTTTCGGAACTTACTTATTAGAAGTCTGGACAGATCATCTATCAGATACTTATCACAACAACGATACTATCAAAACGATCATCTATAACAAACCAGTCGTAACTCAATATCCATACTTTGAAAATTTTGAAAACAGCACAGGCTTCTGGCATGCTAAAGGCTACAAAAGTTCCTGGCAATATGGAACACCTTCATCATACAAGATCAATAAAGCGGCAAGTGGAACAAAAGCTTGGAAAACATCATTAAAAGGTCAGTATAATGAGAATGAACAAAGCTATTTGTACTCACCTTGTTTCGATGTCAGTAGCCTTATCTCTCCATACTTAAGCTTCAACTTAGCAATAGACCTGGAGCAATGTGGTCAATTTATTTGCGATAAATTTTGGATGGAATATTCCAATGATGGAAAAACATGGTCTAAGCTTGGCACTTACGGACAAGGTATTAACTGGTACAATCGTAAAACAGACAATGTTTGGGATTCTGCCAATCACACGAACTGGCACATGGCAGGAATTACGTTACCAACAGGATTGAAGCAAGTTCAATTCAGGTTTGTTCTTTCAAGTGATGCTTACACAACGAGAGAAGGTGTGGCAATAGATGATGTGCAGGTCTTTGATCAGCAAACCAATTCTTCTAATTTGCCCTGGAGGTTATTTCCAAATCCTGTTATAACCTCTGCTTCACTTTTAACAACACATCCTGTAGGATCAAGTGTTACGATCAAAGTCTTCAACTCTGCTGGTCAATTGGTTCATAAACAGAACTTCAGTGCCAGCGGCTTTGTAGATAATACTTCCATCAATATGCAGCAACTGGCTTCAGGTGTTTACGCCATTCAAGTTGACGATGGAATAAACCAAAAAGTTTTTAGAGCCGTTAAGCACTAAAGGAGTGGTTGAGTCACAAGAACTGAAAAGCTTTCAACTATATTTGCAGCTGGAATTATGAATCTGGGTGAGTTGTTAGAAAAGTACAGAAACAACCCCCGCCTTTTTCAATTGGCGGACAGGCTTTTATATCCTGAACCGCAGCAAATTTTCCTTAAAAATTTACAGGGCAGCTCAGCAGAATTTGTGGTGGCTTCCATGTTCACACATCCCAACACACAAGGCTTAAACCATCTTGTTGTGTGTAATGATGCAGAAGATGCAGCTTACTTCCACAACACTTTAGAGAATCTAACAGAGGCTCTTGATCTTTTTTATTTTCCTTCCTCATTTAAGAACCGGAAGAATTTCAGGCTTCTGAACAGCTCTCATGTAATGCTGAGAACAGAAGCATTAACGAAACTCTCAGCCGGAGGCAATAAAAAGATCATAGTTACTTATCCTGAAGCACTATTCGAAAAAGTAGTACTGCCAAACACACTTAGAGGCAATATCATTTCAATAAAAGCCAACGACACCGTTAATGTAGATGGTCTGTTAGAATTATTCGTGATGTATGGTTTTGAAAGAACAGACTTTGTGTATGAGCCTGGTCAGTTCGCTGTTCGTGGAGGAATTCTAGATATCTATTCGTTCGGAAATGAAAAGCCATACCGTGTAGAGTTGTTTGGAAACGAGGTTGATAGCATCAGAATTTTTGATCCGGAAACCCAGCTGAGTGAAAGAAAGCTTTTGCAGGTTTCAATTATTCCGAACGTGGAAACACAGTTCGATAGTTCAGAGAAAGTTTCACTGTTGGAGTTTTTGCCAGAGAATACAATAGTTTGGTTAAAGGATTGGGATGTTATCAAAGAGCAGGTTTCAGTTCAGGAAGAAGACTTGGGAATGTTCCTGGAAAGATCAGCGACCTTCATGTCGAAAGAAGAATCTGAAGATGATGATATCAAAGTTCTGAAAGAAGTGAAGCTGCAAGACTTTGTTCCTGGAGCAACCTTAGAACGACAGATCAAGCAAAGACATATTGTTGAGTTTGGATATAAGTCACAGCTCTCCACTTTTGAAATAGAGTTTAAAACAAAACCTCAACCTGCTTTCAACAGGCAGTTTGATTTGTTGATCAGGGATTTGAAGGCTCATGAAAGTTCCGGCTTCTCGATCTACATTTTCGCAGAACAGGTGAAGCAGTTAGAACGACTAAGCTCCATCTTCACCGATCTCAATACTGATATTCAGTTTGTACCAGTCGGCACATCAATACACGAAGGTTTTATAGATGATGATCTGAAGGTTGTTTGTTACACAGATCACCTGATATTTCAACGTTATCATAAATACAGAGTTAAGCAGGCTTACAACAAGAACAAAGCACTTACGCTTAAAACGCTCAAAGAACTTCAGCCGGGAGATTATGTTACCCACATTGATCATGGTGTTGGAACGTATAGTGGTTTACAAAAGTTAGAAGTGAATGGCAGAACGCAGGAAGCTGTAAGAATCATTTATAAAGACAGTGATATCCTGTACGTAAACATTAACTCACTACATAAGATATCTAAATACACAGGCAAAGAAGGAAGTGTTCCGAAGATCAATAAACTTGGCAGTGAGGTTTGGGCAAAGCTGAAGGAGAAAACGAAAGCTAAGGTTAAGGAGATCGCTTTTGATCTGATAAAGTTGTATGCACAGCGAAAAGCACAGGAAGGTTTTGCTTTTGCACCAGACAATTACATGCAAACTGAACTGGAGGCTTCATTCATTTATGAAGACACACCAGATCAAAGCAAGGCAACAGCTGATGTGAAGAAAGACATGGAATCTGCTTCACCGATGGATCGATTGGTTTGTGGTGATGTTGGTTTCGGTAAAACCGAGATCGCTGTTCGTGCAGCATTCAAAGCTGTAGTAGATGGAAAGCAGGCAGCAGTACTTGTTCCTACAACGATCCTTGCTTTTCAGCACTACAAAACATTCGAGGATAGGTTGAAAGATTTCCCTGTTACGGTTGACTATGTTAACAGGTTCAAATCTGCTAAGGAAAAGAAGGAAACATACAAGCGGCTTGAAGAAGGGAAAGTTGACATCATCATAGGAACACATGCTATTCTTGGAAAGGACGTAAAGTTCAAAGACCTAGGCATCATGATAATTGATGAGGAACAGAAGTTCGGTGTTGGTCACAAAGAAAAACTGAAGACCATTAGAACAACGGTTGACTGTCTCACATTAACTGCAACTCCAATTCCTAGAACCCTACAGTTCTCTTTGATGGGTGCAAGGGATTTGAGCATCATCAATACACCACCTCCGAATCGCCAGCCTATACAAACTGAAGTACAGATCTTCAACGATGACTTTATTCGTGATGCGATCTATTACGAAACTGAAAGAGGTGGACAGGTGTTTTTTATCCATAACCGTGTTCAGGGATTGAGAGAGATGGCTGGTATCATTCAAGGTTTTTGTCCAGACCTGAGCATCTCTTTTGCTCACGGGCAAATGGAAGGTCATGAGCTTGAAGAAAAGATCATGGATTTCATTGACAGGAAATATGATGTTCTTGTTTGCACGAACATTGTTGAAAGTGGAGTGGATATTCCGAACGTAAATACGATCATCGTTAATAATGCCCATCACTTTGGCTTAAGTGACCTTCACCAGCTTCGTGGAAGAGTAGGAAGAAGCAATAAAAAAGCTTTCTGCTATTTGTTGGCTCCTCCGATGAGTACACTTCCTACAGATTCGAGAAAACGTTTACAAACACTCGAGCAGTTCAGTGACCTGGGAAGTGGTTTCCAGATCGCCATGAGAGATTTAGACATTCGTGGTGCAGGAAATTTATTAGGTGGTGAGCAAACAGGTTTCATGGCTGAGATCGGCTTTGAGATGTACCAGAAAATATTGGAAGAAGCGGTAAAGGAACTGAAACGAACATCTTTCAAAGACTTGTTTAAAGATGAGATCAGCAAACAGGATGATTTTGTAAATGATTGCACGATTGATACCGACCAGGAAATTCTTATTCCTGATGCATACGTTGAAAGCATCACAGAACGACTTTCTCTTTACACAAGATTAGACAACTGTGAAAAAGATGAAGAGCTGGAAGCTTTCAAAATTGAAATGATTGACAGGTTCGGTGCTCTACCTCAACAGATCGAAGATCTTTTCACAACGGTTCGTTGCCGTTGGCTTGCTGTTGATCTTGGTTTTGAAAAGATGAGTTTGAAAGATGAAACGCTCCGCTGCTATTTCGTGAACAAGAATGACTCTCCCTATTTTGAGTCTGCAACTTTTAAGAATGTACTGCAATTTCTGCAGGTAGGAACGAACAAAGGCAGATTGAAACAAGCAGGCAAGAACTTTCTTTTAGTAGTGGATGATATTAAGAACATGGACGCTCTTCACAGATTTCTTCAGCAGATGCACAGCTTTGTGCTTAAGCAAAATGGCTGATTGGTTGTACCTTGTAATTGTTGAATAGAATTACCTCGCTTTCGTTGTTTCTTATTATTGCCTCGATGAATGCTGAAGCATTTGTTGCGGTACAAGTGAGTGACACAACCAAAGCCAAATAGTAGCACTACAACTCACCTCATGATAAAAAAACTAATTTTTATTACGATCCTTTTTTGCTCAGTACAGTCTTTTGCTCAAACAGGACACAGAAAAGTAAAATTGATCACTCCTTACGGCAAGATCATCCTTCGATTGTACGATGAAACGCCATTGCACCGAGATAACTTCATCAAACTGGTGAAACAACATTTTTACGACAGCCTGCTTTTTCATCGTGTGATCAAAAATTTTATGATCCAAGGTGGATCACCAACAAGTAAACATTCTGAACCTGGAGATACTACAATTGGTGACGGTGATGTTGGCTATACTATTCCAGCTGAGATCAACATGAAGTTGTTCCATAAAAAAGGTGTTTTGGCTGCAGCAAGAGAAGGTGATGATGTAAACCCGGCAAAAGCAAGTAGCGGTTGCCAGTTCTATATTGTGCTGGGAAAGGTATTTACTGATTCTACGCTGGACAGAACTGAAGCAAAACGATTAAAGCACGAAATTCCGGAATACCAAAGAGAGGTGTACAAAGCAATTGGTGGAACGCCACATCTTGATCAGGGCTATACAGCATTTGGAGAAGTTGTAAAAGGATTAGAAGTGTTGGATAAGATTGCCAGTGAGCAAACAGACAAGCTGGATCGTCCGCTAAAAGATATTCGAATGAAGATCAGGATGAAAAAACGCTTTTTGTTCTTCTAACAAAAAATCCCGCCTGAAGCGGGATTTGTAACTATAAAGAGATGTTTAGAATCCTTTTGTTGCAACACCATCTTGTATTGCCTGCAAAGCTTTGGCTTCACTCATAATTGCCGCCATTTTATTGCCTTTGCCATCGTTTCCGTTAGCAATGTAACCACCTCTGGCAGTTTTTGAAACCACTGCATCATGCATTGGAACGTTTTTCTCTTTGGTTTTTAAGCAGTACGCCTTGATCATTTTTTCAGTATCCATAATAAAAATTGTTTGTGTCTCGCTTTGGACGGTTTTGAAATCAGAGCCAAACTAAACAAAAAATCCTGAAAGCATTGGTTTTAAGCCTTTGAGGTGGATAAATAAGGCTGTTTAAGATGTTTTCCCGAAATTGAGCTATGCAAAACCCGGAACTTGACATATCATACATTATCAACGAGTTAGCCGAAGATCGGGATGATTATTTCAGAGCAATTTCGCCGCCGATCATGCAGACCAGCAACTTTGCTTTTAAGACAGTTGATGCTTTCAGGAAGAGTTTTGAGGATGAATACTCAACCTGGCTGTACAGTCGTGGGTTGAATCCAACAGTTGAAATTCTCCGAAAAAAACTAGCTGCTTTGGATGGTGCTGAGGATTGCCTGGTGTTCAACAGTGGTGCTGCGGCAATTTTTGCTGCCGTTCTGGCGAATGTGAAGAGTGGAGATCATATAGTAAGTGTTCGAAATCCCTATACCTGGGCTCAACGAATGTTTGAAGTGATCCTGCCAAGATTTGGTGTTACACATACTTATATTGATGGAACTTATATCGAGAATTTCCGATCTGCCATCCAGCCCAATACATCTGTTATTTATTTAGAATCTCCAAATAGCTGGACTTACGACTTGCAGGATCTGGCAGCAGTGGCTCAGTTAGCGAAACAACACAACATCATCACAATTTGCGATAACAGCTACTGCACTCCCATCTACCAAAAACCAATAGATCTTGGGATTGACCTAGTGTTACAATCTGCTACCAAGTACATTGGTGGACACAGTGATGTAGTTGCCGGAGTTTTGAGTAGTAGCCGGAAGATGATCGAACGGATATTCAATAGTGAGTATATGAATATCGGTTCAGGAATTCAGCCGTTCAATGCCTGGTTGCTGATTCGTGGATTGAGGACATTGCCTATGAGGTTGGAAAGGATCACCAAAACCACATATGCTGTAGTGGAATACCTAAAAAACAATCCGAAAGTGGAGAAAGTGTATTTTCCGTTTGATCCAGAGTTTCCCCAGTATGAATTAGCCCAAAAGCAGATGAAAAATGCTTGTGGACTGCTGACTTTTGTTGTCAAAACAGATTCAGTTCACCAGATCGAGCAGTTCTGTGAAACCTTGAAGCATTTTTTTATGGCAGTGAGTTGGGGTGGACACGAATCTCTGATCATTCCAAGATGTGCAGGAATAAAACGAGAAGCCTTTGATCCCGAAAATCAGGAACACAGAATGATAAGGATGTATGTAGGCTTAGAAGATTCTGATTACTTAATGAGGGATTTGGACCAGGCTTTTGCCGTCATCAACTAAGGTTGATCCTTTCAGCTAAAATTTGTCACTAGTATGTCAGCCGTGGCTGGCTTTACGTTATTTTTGTTTCATGAGGCTTTATATACTACCCCTTGCCCTCTTTATTTGCTTTACTGCACAGGCACAAGACTCTACCAATAAATGGACTTTGCAAAAGTGTGTGGCTTATGCTGTAGCAAATAACCTCACAGTTAAGCAAGCTGACATTCAAAGAATGTATGCTGCCATAGATCTGCAGCAGGCAAACATGACAACCTTACCTACATTAAGCGGAAGTATTTCTGCTGGTTATGGTTTTGGGTTGAGTGAGAACCCCACAACAGGAACTTTATCAAGCAGCACCCTTTTTCGAAACCAAATAGGGGTACAAAGCAATTACACCATTTTCAACTGGTTTTCACGTAAATACAATATTGAAGCAAGTAGGCTGAACGATGAAGCGGCAAGAGCCGGAATAGAAAAAGCCAGGAACGATATCTCTTTGAACGTTGCCAATACTTTTTTACAGGCAATGTTGAATAATGAAACGGTACGTGTTTCCGAAATTGCTTTAAGCCAAACCCAAGAGCAACTAAGAAATACAAACGCATTGGTTAGAGCCGGATCAGTTCCTGAATTGAATTCACTTCAACTACAGGCACAAGCTGCAACTGATAGTGCCAATGTGATACAAGCAAGATCATCTTATCGCCAGGCAGTGATCCAACTAAAAGCATTACTAAATCTGCCGCAAGACACAACTTTTGTTTTGATAATGCCACCAGTTGATGCCATACCGATGGATCCTTTGGCAGAACTGGATCCAAAAGTTGTTTATAACCTTGCTCTTACCAATCAGCCAGCACAGAAGATCAACACTTTCAGGCTTCAGCAAGCTGCTGCACAATTGAAAAGTGCCAGGGGTTCAATGTATCCTTCGGTTTTTGCACAAGGCGGATTGAATACAAGCTTCGTAAATTCTAGTATCACTCCTTCCCAGTTTAAATCACCTTACTTCACACAGTTGAACAACAACTTTGGTCAAAACATTGGTGTAGGCATCAGCTTCAACATCTTTAATCAATACCAGGCAAGAAGCCAATGGAACAGGGCTAAGGTGCAAGTGAATCAATATCAAATTCAGCAACAACAAGATAACGCTTCTTTGCAATCGGACATTTTCAATGCTTACGAATTAGCGGTAACTGCTTTTCAGAAGTACAATGCATCAACTAGAACAGTTGAGGTAAACGAAAGAGCACTTGACCTTGCTAACAAAAGAAACACAGCCGGACTTTTGAACATTCTCGATCTAATCACTACTCAGAATAACCTGCAAAGAGCAAGAATTGAAATGGTGAGAAATAGATACGACTACATCTTTAAAATGAAGGTGCTCGAGTTCTATAAGGGAAATGGAATCAAGTTGTGAGTACGTGAACCGTGAGTTATGAATAAAGAACATGAAAGGAGTGATCCTTCGACAAGCTCAGGACAGGCTTCACGAAGTTGAAAGAAGTACCGAAGCTGACTAAACAAAAAGATTAAGCTAAACAACCGATATGAAGAAAAAGACTATCTGGTGGATCATTGCAGGACTTTGTGTAGTGATCATTCTGATGATTGCTTTAGGTGGCAAAAAAGATGAAGGCATTAAGATTAGTGCTGAAGTTGCCACTTTACGGAACATTACAGAAACCGTTACCGCCAGCGGAAAAGTATATCCTGAAGTTGAAGTAAAGGTGAGTCCTGATATTAGTGGTGAGGTGGTTGATCTACTTGTTGCAGAGGGAGACACCGTAAAACAGGGACAAGTTGTAGCAAGGATCTACGCTGATATTTATGCTACACAAAGAGACCAGGCTTCTGCAGGTGTTGCACAGATGCAGGCACAGGTTGCTAATTCGAGAGCTCAGCTGGGAGCTTTAAAGGCAACAGTCGATCAGGCTGAAGTAACCTACAACCGTCAAAAAGATCTTTTAGCTCAGAAAGTAATTTCAAGAGCGGAGTTTGAACAAGCAGACCAGGCTTATAAAACTTCAAGAGCCAATTATCTTGCTGCTGTTGAAGGAATAAGAGCAAACGAAGCTTCTGTTCGTAGTGCTATGGCAAGTTTGAACAGAGCCAGCAAAGATGTTTCAAGAGCAACGATAACAGCACCAATGACCGGTGTGGTAAGTTCTTTATCGGTTAAGAAAGGAGAGAGAGTGGTAGGTACTGCACAAATGGCTGGTACTGAAATGATGCGTGTTGCTGACCTGAACAGTATTGAAGTAAGAGTTGATGTTGGCGAAAGCGATATTCCTAAAGTGAAGCTTGGCGATACGGCTTTAGTTGAAGTTGACGCATTCAACAATCGTAAGTTCAAGGGCATTGTTTATAAGATCGCTAATCCTACACCATCTTTAACAGGAGCTGGTTCAGCCAATGAGGTTACCAACTACAAAGTGCATATCCGTTTGATGTATGAGAGTTATGCTGACCTGCTAAGAACCGGAAATGGATTTCCTTTCCGTCCGAATATGAATGCAAGTGCAGATATCCAGACACGAACAGAGAAAGGTGTACTGTCTGTTCCATTAAATGCAGTTACGGTAAGAGATAAGAAGACAGACAAAGCTCCGAATACTAAGAAAACTGCTACCAAGGATGAAGAGGAAACTTCGGATGCAAAGGCAGACGAGGAAACACTTGAAGTAGTATTTGTTTTGCAGAAAGATGGATCTGTGAAGAAATATCCGGTTAAAACCGGAATACAGGATCTGAATAATATCCAGATCATCACAGGAATTAAGAAAGGTGATAAAGTGATCACCGGACCTTATAACACGGTGAGTAAAACACTTCGTGATGGCACGAAAGTGAAGGAGGTGAAGAAAGAGGAGTTGGTGGAAGAACAGAAGAAGGATTAAATTTTAAAGCGGCGGGAGCCGCTTTTTTTTTAGCTGAACAGCATACGATGAAACTTACACTAACATTTACTTGCATAATTTTTTGCACAGGCTGCTCTCTTCTATATTCAACTGTAACTGGTATAAAGAATAGTCGAGTTGAAACCTATGATTATCAGCATCATTATCTTTTAAAGTTCAAACTCGACACAAGCTACATGTCTGTAATTAAAAAAGGCAAGGAGGACAGTCTTGCTAATTTAAAATACAGCTTGGACACCTATAATGACGGCTCATTTACACCGATACAATTTCGGGTTTACGATTCTAACAAGCAGTTATATACAGGTTGGGAAATCTGTTGGGGAAGTGCCAAAAAAAAGAACTTCTATTCACCTTTTCCACAAAAACCACTTTCTTATTGGCACATCAACAATAAGCTATCTATAGAAAACGATTTGGAATTGATAACCCCTTTGAATTTTGATGAGAAAAGATTGCGTTCAGAAATTGAAGCGAAAAAGTACGATTATATTGTGTTGAGCTTTTGGGCAGGTTATCTAGGATCATTGTCAAGAGAGATGCTGCACGATATAGAATCTGCAATACAGAGAGAACCGGGCAAACGATTTTTACATATCAAAGTGAATTTGAGTGATTAGTAGTTTCGTTTGTATGTTTGCCCCATGCAATTTGGTATCATAGGCAGTGGCAGCTGGGCAACAGCAATAGCAAAGATCCTCACAGATACAAAACACACCATCTATTGGTGGTTCAGAAATGCTAACAGCATCAAACACATTCAGGTCAGGCATCACAATCCGCATTATTTACATTCAGCTTATTTTGATCCAGCATTGCTGAAGATGAGCACTGATGTAAATGAAGTGGTGAAAGCCTGTGATGTTGTGGTGATGGCTGTTCCTTCTGCATACATAGTTGATGCATTGAAAGGTTTGTCGAGAGATTCACTAAAAGGCAAGAAGATCGTTTCGGCTATCAAAGGAATTTTACCTGAGACCAATCAACTGCTGAATGAGTATCTGGCAGAACATTTTGATGTAGCGATTGAAGATTACTACACCTTACTTGGACCTTGCCACGCTGAAGAAGTCGCTGCTGAAAAACTCTCATATCTCACTTTTTCCGGTGTTAATGAAACTGAGGCAGCAGAAATTGCCGCTCATTTCAGAACGGAGTATCTGAACACTGTAACCAACCATGATATCAATGGAGTTCAGTATGCAGCTGTACTAAAGAACATTTATGCTTTGGGTGCCGGAATTGCTCATGGACTTGAATATGGAGATAACTTCCTTAGCGTTTACATAGCCAATAGTGCAGACGAAATGGTGAAGTTCTCCCGTAAAGTGATCCACGATTTTTCTTTAGAGAACAGCGATATCAACTATGCAGCATCTGTTTATCTTGGTGACCTGCTGGTTACTTGTTATTCGTTGTATAGTAGAAACCGGACGTTTGGAAACATGATCGGCAAAGGATATTCAGTGAAAGCAGCTCAGCTCGAACTGAATATGGTTGCGGAAGGATATAATGCAAGCCGTTGCATTTACAAGACGAACGAAACGCTGCAAGCTGATATTCCGATTGCTACCACAATTTACCAGATTCTTTGGGAGCATTTATCACCTGAGGAAGGTTTCAAAAAAATTGAGCAGCGACTTCAATAATATGGTAACTTTAGGTATGCCAGTTTCGTTCACATTGTTACAACCTATTAGCCTGATCCTGCTTTTAGCAGTGGTTGTAATAATTAATGTGTTGAAACGTCGTAAGGCTTCTCACTAGTTTTTAGGTCTCCAACTCCTGTTTTTCAATTAAGCTTTACTTGCGTCGCACTCTTGTACTTTTATTCGTGAATCGGCAATTGTGAGTTCACCATTCACGCATCACTTCAGCTGAATAAAGTTCCGAACGTACAAGTGAGTGACACAAGGAACGGTGAATACAGTTCTTTAGCTAAGTCAAATTAAAGAATCGTGTTTTGTAATACATTACTTTTCTCTGGATGATCAGTATTGAAGTGTAACCCACGGCTTTCTTTTCTAAACTGTGCTCCCTTTACAATCAAATAACCCACAGTAATTAAGTTTCTCAACTCACATAACTGAGGCGACACTTTGGTGGTTCGATATAACTCTTCTGTTTCGGGAAACAACAGATCAAGACGCTTCATGGCTCTTTCTAATCGAACATCGGTTCTAACAATACCCACATAATCACTCATTAGTAATTGCAGCTCCTTCAGGCTTTGGGTGATGAGGATCATTTCCTTTGGATCAGAAGTCCCCTGAGCATTCCATTCTGGTAGATCAGTTCTTAATTCAACCTCATTTATTCTTTCAATGCTATCAAGGAAGCACCTGTTGCCAAACACCATTGCTTCCAGCAAACTATTGCTGGCAAGCCGATTTGCTCCATGTAATCCTGTGCTGGCTGCTTCGCCACAAGCATATAAGTTAGTGATAGAGGTTCTGCCCCAATCGTCTGTTTTAATACCGCCACAACTGTAATGTGCAGCTGGAGCTACAGGAATCATTTTCTTCGAAACATCTATTCCAATGCTTAAACACTTTTCATAAATGTTAGGGAAGTGATGGACAAATTTTTCGTTATCCATGTGGCGGCAATCCAGATATACATACTCAGTACCTGTGATCTTCATTTCGCTGTCAATGGCTCTTGCTACAATATCTCTTGGTGCAAGATCTTTCCTGGAATCGTATCGCTCCATGAAGGCTTCGCCATCTTTATTCCGAAGAATACCGCCATCACCACGAACAGCTTCCGTGATCAGGAACGAGGGAGAAACACCAGGTTCATATAAAGCAGTTGGATGAAACTGGATGAACTCCATGTTCTCAATTCTGCCTTTAGCTCTATACACCATTGCAACACCATCGCCGGTTGCAATTTTTGGATTTGTAGTGGTTCGATACACCTGACCACAACCTCCTGTTGCCAACAAAGTGATCTTAGATAATATCTTTTCAATTGTGTGTGTACGAAGGTTCAACACATACACACCATAGCAAGTGATATCAGGGGTTGATTTGGTAACGAGATAACCAAGATGGTGTTGCGTAATGATATCGATGACAAAGCAGTGATTAATGAGTTCGATGTTAGGCTGCTTATGCATTGTATCGATCAAGGCTCTTTCCATTTCTTTTCCGGTAACATCTTTATGATGCAGAATTCTGAATTCACTATGACCACCTTCTCTGCCTAAAGCGAAATCACCGTTGTCAGTTTTATCGAACTGAGCACCCCATTCAATGATCTCACGAATTCTTTCAGGGCCTTCTTTCACTACGATCTCCACTATTTCAGGATCACACAATCCATCACCAGCGATCAAAGTATCTTCAATATGTTTATTAAAGCTATCCTTCACCTCATCCATTACACCTGCAATACCACCTTGTGCATACTTAGTATTTGTTTCGTCTGCCTGGGCTTTGGTAATAACCGTGATCTTCTTATCAGGAAACTCATGAGCAGTTTTAAGTGCATAGGTTAATCCTGCAACACCAGAGCCTATAACGAGAAAGTCGGTATGCATTCAAAAATGTTTCAGCAAAAATAACCCTGAAGCGGGCAAAAAGGTTGAGAATGTTTTGAGATCAAGTTTCAAAAATGATGCTTGTGTTCAATTGTTGTTTATCTCAATTTGGCTAAATGGAATGTGTGGGCTGGAAATTTGATCTTGTTGCTAAAAAAATCCATATCTGTAACCAATTCGTTTCGCAAAGGCTTAGACCATTCCATGGGTAGCCCATATTTATTCTCGGCTTTTTGCAAATGATCAATCGCTATTAATCCGAATGCATGGATGCAAGCCATTCTCCTGATCGTTCTTTTTTTTCTTGAAAGTGGCTCATCACAATCCAATATGTATCGGTTTAGTTTAGTACACTCGCTAATAAAGATTGATTTGAGCTGCTCAATGGAGTTTGTTTTACGTACTATGGTATAAATACCATCTTCTCGGTCTTTAAAAGCGTCAAACAGGTCATTCACAATCTGACCTACAAAACCACTCTGATAAATAAACTGTTTATCGGATTGATTGAAATTTTCTTTCAAAATACTTGCCCACAACAAAGAACTGCTTCCACATTTTTCTTCAGAGATATGCAATATTTCTTCTAAGGAGATATTGTTGTGAAGTTGCCTTGCTGAAATAACCTGCCATTCTATTGCAACACCTAAAGCATGCTCATATTCCTGGGTTGGCTGCCAAATTTTTCTAAGCTCATTATCCAAGGCAAAAATAAGCCTAACCTTTGGTGTTTGCTGTGAATCCGGCAAAGTGTGATGGAGTATCTGGAAGTACTGTTCCTTATCCCAATTTTCTTCATCTATAAGATCATCATATAGCGTAGCCATTGCAGATAAAATTGCAAGACGTTGTTGCTCTGCCTCGTTCAATTTGCGACCTTTTATGCACAAATAGTTTTCACAATTAACGATATGATTAAATAGCGGATAATAGAACCCTACTTTCTTTTGCTCCTTTGCTGATAAAGAATAGTTTATAGCTGCACAGTGCTTGTAAACAATCGGCTCAAGAAAAGACTTTATAAAACGAAGTTGTTTATACCCACTGATTCCATAATCGGCTGCATGTGCTGCTAATTGAAAATAATTCACAATGGCAAGATAAGTTATACTTCAGTATCCTTCATTTTCTGAAACTCCATAAAAGGAAAAGTCCGCAAGTATTGTTGCGAACTTTTCCTTTTATGAATTTTTATTTCTGTTTACTTAGCTCTTTAATAGTCAATTGAAAAATCATAATCAACTGGGGCATGCTTCTCATCGAGCATCCTGCTCTTAGTAAACTTAACCTGCTTCTTATCTTCAGACAAAGTTCCTTTTCCATTTAAGTTTTTTGCCGGTCTTGGAAGGTTTACGATAGTAACATAGTTGATCTTCATCATGTCTTTGAATTGAGCAGGCATTTCGTCCGTTTTTGTTGCTGGCTTCTCTATTTCGGTACTTGTCTTTACCTTTCTTGAGAAACTATTTGCACCTAATGTATATTCGAAATCTGCGTTAGGCAAACCCGACTTATCATCTTTACTGCCAGTCATTCCTCCACCTGCCATTGCATCCATACCTGCACCTTTGCCAGAGCCTAATGCTTTACCAACAGCATCGAACACAGAAGAATTTCCCTTTGAACTAACGATCTTCTGAATCATTGTTAGTTGCTTGCTATCCTTAAACGGGAAATACATGTTAACAAACATATCGCCTTCTTCTTCATCCAGGTGAATTTTAGCATAGGCGTTTTCTACCGCCGCTTTTTCTTCAACTGATAAAGTTGTTACGGTATCCGTCATTGTTTTATAGTAGATAATACTATCAAGTTTCTGAGGAGTTTTCCCTTCTGCTTTTGCACCTTGTTTAAACATTGCCATCATTGCAAATGCTCTTGACATGTCCATTTTCAATTCATAAACACCACTGCCATCTTCTTTTAAGTTGAACGTCTCAGTCATGTCGAAACATCCGGTGAGGCACGATACAAAAGCTACCAGTACAAGCAATCTTAGTTTCATAGTTTTATTTGAATTATGTAGTTACAGGTTCAATCCAGGCTTCGTTTTCTTTTAAGAGATTGATTAGCTCATCAACAGCGATCTCACTGTCAATGTTACGCTTAACTACCTCCTTACCTCGATATAAAGTTATTTTTCCTACTCCACTGCCAACGTACCCAAAGTCTGCATCAGCCATTTCTCCAGGACCGTTTACAATACAACCCATGATAGCGATCTTAACGCCTTTCAGGTGATTGGTTCTTGACCTGATCTTTGCAGTTGTTTCCTGCAGATCAAACAAAGTTCTTCCACAACTTGGACAGGAAATATATTCTGTTTTTGAAATTCTTGTTCTTGTTGCCTGAAGAATATTGAAAGCTGTGTTATTGATGAATTGCTCAACCGAGCTGTTTTGCAAATAAGTTCTGCCGCTGGCATTTGATTGTAATGCGTTCTTATATGCATCAGATGACATACCAAGACAAACTCCATCACCAAAACCGTCTAATAACAAAGCACCACATTCAGTTGAATAATGGATGAGATGTTCATCAGCTGTTTGCCAGTTGCTGTCACACATGATAACAACAGGGTTCTGGATATTTCGGTTTTGAAGTTCAACGAACATTCTACGAACAGACTGCAGGGCGTTTTTATTTTTACTGCTTAAACATAACACTACTGTATTATCTTTTCCAAGTTCATCAATATAACTGAAATCGTTTATAGCCGTATAATCGTTAAAACAATCTTTCATTACAAAGTTGATACGACTGCTTTTTTGCTTGCAATCAGTATACCCGGCAGCATCGAAGATTGGAAAGTAGGTTTCAGCTAAATCAGGAACTATAGCAACAGTCTCTGACCAGGTGTCAGGATAACAAATTACTTTCAATGTTCCTGGCAATGAAAAATCTAACACCTGGCTACCAGTGAAAATATAATCTGCAGCAGCATCACCAATATTCCATTTATCTGAAAGCTCATCGTAAGAGTAGCCTACAGCTTTCAAATGGTCTCTTTCGATCTTTCCGATCTTACTTAGATCAGCAACAACTACTGGAACATGATTGCTTCCAATATTATCTACGGCAAAGGATTCTCTTCTCTTGTACTCAAATGGGTTATGATTGAGCTTATCAATCGCAGGAACAAAAGATTTTTTTTGTTCACCTGTGTACCTTTTTACCAAATCACGGCATACCGGAATTTCAAACTCCGGATCTTCCGTTAAACTTACACGAACAGTATCACCAATTCCATCCTCTAACAATGTTCCGATGCCTGCTGCACTTTTAACCCTTCCATCTTCTCCATCTCCTGCTTCAGTAACACCAAGATGTAAAGGGTAACATTCACCAAACTCAGCATCCATCTGTTGAATCAACAACCGATAAGCCTGCACCATCACTTGAGGAATGCTGCTCTTCATGCTTAGTACGATATTGTGGTAACTTTCGCTTCTTGCCACACGTAAAAATTCCATTGCACTTTCTACCATCCCCATTGGTGTATCACCATAACGGCTCATGATACGATCACTTAAAGAACCATGGTTTGTTCCGATCCTCATTGCTGTGCCATATTCCTTGCAAATTTTAACCAGTGGAGTGAATCGTTCTTTGATCCTGTCAATCTCTTCCGCATAATCAGCATCGGAGTATTCTATTAATTCAAATTTCTTCTTGTCGATATAGTTTCCCGGATTCACTCTCACCTTCTCTACAATTCTTGCTGCAATTTCTGCGGCATTTGGCGTAAAGTGAATATCTGCAACCAATGGAGTTGTATAACCTCTTTTCCTTAGCTCATTTCTAATATTGAGAAGATTCTCAGCTTCGTTCTTTGAGGGAGCAGTAATTCTCACTAGCTCAGCTCCTGCTTCTATGCAACGTATAGATTGTTCAACTGTAGCAATGGTATCCATTGTATCAGTTGTTGTCATCGTTTGAACTCGTATCGGATGAAAGTTGCCAAGCAACAAGTCACCGATCTTCACTTCACGTGTTTTAAGACGTTTGTATTCTGTAAGAGAGTTGCAATAGAGCTGCATGTAAAAATGTGCTGATTTGCTAATGTGCTGATCTGCCAATTAGAGCAGCAAATGTAAATCGAAAGGATGGCATAAATAAGTTTCTCATTATTGAAGTAGCACATTAGCCCATTAGCATATTATATTACCAATCTTTTAACTGCCGTGCAGAGGAGTTTTTCTTTTGAAGGTCTTTTTGGAGGTTTTTCTCTTCCTTAGCCAGTTCTCTTAATCTTCGCTCAGCTTCTTCAGGTGTCAAGTTTGATTTCGGTTTCTGCGGCTGATCCTTCTGATTATTATTCTTTGGTTTGTCTTTGCTTTTTGATGGTGCTTGTTGCTTCTGGAGTTCTTTCAGGGCTTTTTGCAGGTTCTCTCTAGTGTCGTTATCGCTTGGATCTAATCGTAATGACTTTTTTAAAGATTGTATCGCCTCGGGTAATTTGTTTTGTTTGATGTAAGCTAATCCCTGGTTATAAAGGGCTTGAGCTTTCACCAATGGATCTTTGGTGTTGGCAGCTGCAGTTTCGTAAGCTTTACCAGCCTCTTCAAACTTTTTCATCCGCTGGCTTGCATTACCTGAGTTAAACTGTGCTACTGAATTGGTTTGATCTTCTTGTAAAGCCTTGTCATATTCTTCTTTTGCTTTTGCAAATTGCTTCTGCTTATAGTTGACATTCCCTTTCTCAATCAATTGTGTTGCCTTCTGTGCATTTACAAATGAGCAAGCCAACAACCCTACGAAAAATAACTTCCACTTCATGCAACAGACATTTTGCGTTCAGGAATAAGTACTTCTGCTATCAATAAGATCAAGGCAACAGCAATCAGAATTGGAAAAAAATTCAGGTATTCGATATTGCTGCTTGCAGCGAATCCTTTCTTCTCCATTGAATTAATCTGAACAGCAACGGAATTGGCTGTTTCATCTACATTATCCAATCTATGATAATTCCCTTTTGTTATTGTTGATATTTTCTGGAGTAGTTTTTCATTTAGCTTAGACACAATGATGTTCCCATCCATGTCTTTCTTCGGTTCTGTAGCACCTGGCTCGATTATGTTTGATCCACCTGGTGAACCAATTCCAACTGTATGAACTATCACTCCTTTTGTGTATAGCTCTTTGGCAGTTTCCTCAGCATTCTCGTCGTTGTCTTCTCCGTCAGTGATCAACACAGCAGTTTTGTATTTCTTTTCTTTTACATCAAGAGAATTATCAGCTAAAGCCAGGGCTTCATTAAAAACTGTTCCCTGAACCTGAACTGCATCAGTGGATGCATTTGCAACAAACATTTTTGCTGCTGAGAGGTCAGGAGTTAATGGCATTTGTAAATACGACTGTCCTGCAAATAAGATTAATCCCACACGATTGTTCTCCAGTTTAGGAATAAGGTTATTGATGAATTGCTTTGCTTTATCTAATCGTGAGGGACTTGCATCCTGGCTGAGCATGCTTTTACTTACATCCAGCATGATCATCACATCTACTCCAGTTCCTTTTGTTGCTGTTGCAGGTGCCTCTTTTCTAATATTGGCTGCTGCAAGAATACCTAAGGCAATAGCCGATAAAATGAGAATGATCTTCGTTTTGAAAAGTCGTGAGGAGTATGCTTTTAACAACTGATCTACTAAACGTTTGTTGCCTAGTTTAAATCGTATCCAACGTTTCCAATAAAGCAACCCAATGAATAATGCTGTAAGCGGAAGTAACGCAATAAGTGCAAAGAGAAATTGTATGGTTTCTACCTGGATCAAGTTAAAGCTTCAATTACAGCACCAATAAGCTGGAGACAAAACTCTATCACACCACTTATCACATCGTTCTTTTTCATCTCAGGTAGTTATTCCGACAACCATGTAGATCATCACAAGAATGAAGATAAAAATGTATAGATAAAGATGTTGTTAAAACTACCTCCGTCCTTCCATGAAACCCAGTTTCTTAAATATAGACTTTAGCAATTTCATTCGAACCTGAACCATATCCATGTCATGCTCTCCCTCAAGATTCAAGACAAAGAAGTAAGGATGTTTGTTTTCTTCGATCCAACCAACTATCCAACCTAATGATTTTCCATTCTCTTTGAAGCCCCATCCTGTCTTATAGCTGAGTTTGTAATTAGCATTATCTTCCTGGAGCATTACTTGCTTAACGATTCGCTGCGATCTTTTGTCAAACGGTAATTGATCAAAGTAGAGTCTTTTTACCAAGCCAAGCTGTTCATCAGGAGTGATCTTCAAAGAATTATCCAACCAAAAGCTGTCAACTTTAGATGTGATCTTACGAGAGCCATATTTCAGGCTATCTAACCATAATTGCATGGTATCTTTTCCAATTCTTCTTGCAACTTCCTGGTAATAGCCAACGGAAGAAACCTTGAAAGCTTCTTCCATACTCAGATCTTTATTCCATTGTGGATTGAATCTTTCAATGCCATCCCATTTGATCACCATTTTCTCGTTCACGATTCTTCCGGTTTGAATACCGATCAATGAGTTTACGATCTTAAAAGTTGATGCCGGCAAAAATGCAGAATCACGGTAACGGGTAAGATTATGAATAGTAAACTCATTCTTTCCATTATCATACAATCCAAAACAACCTTCCACCTTGTTAGAATCGAAGTAAGTTTTCAGATCGTCATTAACGGTAACATTGTTAGGGGAGCAACTGCTAAAAAAAGCAATTGCACACAGGCAAATGCCTGTAAGTATTCTTTCAACTGGTTTCATCATCATTATTTTATCACACTTAATTCTTTACCCACTTTGGTAAATGCAGCGATAGCTTTATCAAGATGCTCTTGCTGGTGAGCAGCACTTAATTGCACCCTTATTCTTGCTTTTCCTTTTGCAACCACCGGATAGAAAAATCCGATTACATAAATACCTTCTTCTAATAATTTGGCTGCAAACTCCTGAGCAACTGTTGCTTCATACAACATGATCGG
>JANPIB010000195.1:0-7792 GCA_031424775.1 Chitinophagales bacterium
GTTTAAACCATCTACAAACGAAATATGGTTTGGAGAACCTCGATAGGCAAACAGCGTTAGGAATAAACTTCTTTTAGAGTTATCAAGTTGCTTTTCATCATTTAGTTGCTGCCCAATTCTTACCGCTTTTATTGGTGCTTGAGCGACAAAATAAGCCGTGATAGAAAGTAGTGATATATCCAATGCCTCAGATATACCCCATCGTCAGGAATCCCCAGTATGTTAAATGAAAGATTGTCTTGTGATTTGACTTGTATTGGCTTCGCCAATTACTCAACTTAGATGCTACGCATTATCCCCTTTGCCTGACGGCAATAAGAAACTATCTTAGATATACGAAGGGCGGTCTTGAAAGTGACAGATCATTGGATTCAGTTCAGTAATTGTCCCCAAAGTTCGCTAAGACAGTTCCGCAAGTACGTGGTTCTGTCCTATGCCTCTTTTGCTGACCGCTCTTTCCTTTTCCTGATCCTGCGGATAGCCATTTGCCATACGGCAACTCAGCACTCCGATTTCACTTTATATGTTTATCTAAACTTTCTCCTGCTAACTTTTAGGTTTTTTCAAAACCTGCTACGCTCCAGGAAAGGTTTTCTTTGTCTTTACCGCAATGCCAACGCTGCGACCTTCGCTACTTGCCAACCCTTCAAAGCAAATTCTTGAAAAAACATAAGAATTTGCCCTACTCACAAGCCAACCTGTTTAGACATAATATAGAGTTATAATCAAGGATGATCTAAGGTTATTAGTCAGCCTCTAAATTTTCCTCCTAATTGCTAAAGGCACATTAGCCAACACTTAATTAGGAGGAAATAAAGGCTGACTAAAGCATAACTTTATTCATCCTTACTTATAACTTCATTCATTATGTTAAATAAGTATAAAAAAGAAAACCCACTTTCCAGTGGGTCTCTAAATATTACTTAGCAGGTTCAATAGCCATTAACTTAACTACTTCTCCCTTTTCATTAAAAAAGATCTCCTTTTTATAGCCCTCAAAAGTCAGAACGTCATTTGTTCCATCTTTACGAGTCTTGGCAGGTTGACCGATAAATGCTAACACCTCACCCTTCTTCATGCCAGGCTTGATGTTGTTGATATCGCCAGCACCATGCAAAGCATCATACTTTTTGTAGCCAGCATCGTATTTATCATACTCGGCAGCATTTCCTTTCGACTTATCCCGCTTCCACATAAATAAGTTGGTAAGGTCGTCTACAGCTTTGCCAAGACTTTGTCTTTCATAACCTTCAACCGTTTGTGTGGTTAGAACTGAATATGTTTTCTGTAACCATTCTATTCCTTTATCAGCCAAAACCATCTGCCTCTTTTCAATCATAGAATTGGTAGCTTTTACTGCATCAATATCCTTCTTTATCTTAGCATCGGCAGCTGCCTTTTTCTTTGGGTCTTTTTCAATTGGTTTATTTGAATTAATCTCACGTATCTTCTTGATTCCCATCTCATATTGCTCATCTAAAGCAATCCAATCATTGTAATTGATCAAGCCCAAGTTGTACGCTGCTAAGCCATTTGCATTGTCTTTATTGAAAGCTTTTACAAACGCTTCTTCCGTTCTTTTCCTGTAAGCAGCTTGTTTACTGCTATCCAGAGCCGCTTTTTCCTCATCGTCTATATTATAGAACATAGCCCCGAAAGCCATGTACTGAGGAGATGTTAGCGTTCCGGCTGCATCATATTTATCGTAAGCTGCACTTTTTTGAGCAATAGTTGCATTTGTTCTCTTATCCTCCAGGAAATCGAGGTGATAATCAGTCCAATTTGCAACATTACCTGGAAACAGGTTCTGTGACAAATTCAGGTACTTATTGAACTCCTCAGGATTGTTTTTCTCCCTGGTGAAGTAATACAACAAGAACTCATACACATCCTTAATATCTCCTGCTCCTGCAGCATTTGTAATTCTATTGTCTGCAATACGGCTATAAAATTTGACAGCATCTTCGAGTTTTTTACCATTTTGTGCAGCATAGCCACTAAATAGTACCGTGGTTGTATCAAGACTTTGCTTGTTTCCTCTCCAGTCAAACTTGGTAATATAGTCACCCACTTCAGAGGCACGGCTGAAATATTTGAAAGATGAGTCCCATTGCTTTTGATCGAAAGCACTAATTCCATGTTTTAGGTTATTGCGGTAAACAAAGTCAACCACTGCCTTTCCGGGAATATTGTCGTTCATAATTTTGAACGTAGGATCAAGTTGAGAATACTTCATAAAACTTGAATGAGCCACTTCCAAAGCTCCCGGAAACTGCGGTCTGGATGCTTCATCATCATAAAGAAGTCCGTATACTGTGGCTTGCCAATAAAGAAATTCAGGCTTGGATTGATTTTTTGGATCAACCATTGCCTTATCAACTTCAGTTTTAGCATCCTTGTATTTTTTTAATACATATGCAGTTTCGATTTTCTTGAGGTCTTGTGCATTTGCACTTATGGCAGCAATCATTAAAGCACCTAACAGTATTCTTTTCATACTATTGATTTTCAGATGTTTCTGAATTATTGTTATTATTTTGATCTAATTCAATATTTATATCTTCCGGTTGACCCTTTTCTGCGATAATTGCTTCAGAAGAATTTTCATCAGCCCCATCAACCAATTGTGCAATAACTTCTTCTGCTTCTTGTTCATCAATTCGGGAGATGGCTGCAATCTCATCACTTTCATCAAGACGAATCAACTTTACACCTTGAGTTGCTCTGCCAGATTCTTTAATATTTGCAATGGGCGTTCGAAGCGTAATTCCCGATTTACAAGTGATGATTAGATCATCTTTCTCCTTCGGATCTAGAATTCCTACCAATTTTCCGGTTTTATCGGTTACGTTGATGGTTTTCACTCCCTTACCGCCTCTGTTGGTGATTCGATATTCTTCAACAGCAGTACGTTTTCCGAATCCTTTTTCCGAGATCACAAGAACGGTAGCATTTTCATCTTTCCTGTTAACGCAGATCATACCTATCACCTCATCAGTATCATCATCCACCTCAATTCCCGTTACCCCGATTGCTCCTCTACCTGTTGGACGAACCTTTGCTTCAGGAAAACGGATGGCTCTACCAGATTTCACTGCCAACATTACTTCACAGTTTCCGTCAGTCATTTTTGCTTCAATCAGCTGATCACCTTCAACAATCGTGATCGCATTTACGCCATTAGCTCTAGGACGGCTAAAATCTTCCAGTAAAGTTTTCTTTATTATTCCTTTCCTGGTGCAAAGAACGATATAATGATTTGTTACAAAATCCTTGTCAGCAAGGTTCTTCACGTCTATGATTGCTCTAACCTTGTCATCCTGTGGAATTTGCATCAAGTTCTGGATGGCTCTGCCTTTACCTTGTTTTTCACCATCCGGAATTTCGTATACCTTCAGCCAGTAACACCGACCTTTTTCAGTGAAAAACATCATCGTATCGTGGGTAGATGCAACAAACAGGTGTTCTACATAATCCTCCTGGCGTGTTTTACTACCAATTGCTCCTCTTCCACCTCTTTTCTGTTGGCGATACTCTGTAGCTGAAGTTCTTTTGATGTAACCTAAATGTGAGATAGTTATCACAACATCTTCTTCCTCAATTAGATCTTCAATTCTCATCTCATCAGCCAAGTACTGGATATCACTCTTACGAGCATCACCAAATTTGTCTTTGATCTCGCCTAATTCTTTCTTGATGAGATCGTATCTAAGAATTTCACTGCCTAATAACTCTTTCAAACCTCGTATCGTGCTGATCAAATCGTTGAATTCATTCACGATCTTGTCTCTTTCCATTCCAGTCAAACGCTGCAAACGAAGTTCGAGGATAGCTTTAGCCTGTTCGTCTGATAAGCCGTCTATCTGTTTGTATATATCGTCTGTTAGGTCAGCGAATATTTGAGGATTGAGGTACCATTTCTGGGATCTCGAGGTTTCTATCAATGAAGCTTTTGCTTCCTCCGGAGTTCTGCTAGCCCTGATGAGAGCAATAACTTCATCCAGGTGATCTAAAGCTTTCAGGTAACCTTCTAAAATGTGAGCTCTTTCTTCCGCTTTGCGAAGTTCGAACTTAGCACGACGGATAACTACCTCCATCCTGAACTCGACAAACTCAGTAATGAGGTCTTTCAAGTTCATGATCTTCGGACGACCCTTGCTCAGAGCCACATTATTGATACCGAAACTCGTCTGTAACTCAGTGTATTTGTAAAGTTGATTGATAATAACCTGTGCTACAGCATCTCTTTTCAGGTCCAGAACAATACGGGTTCCTTCCCTCTTATTGCTCTCATTATTAACGTGAGTAATGCCTTCAATGGCTTTTTCGTTCACCAACTGACCAATTCTGTCAGTTAAAGTATCACGATTCACCTGATAAGGAACCTCAGTTATGACAATCTGCTCTCTTCCACTTGCTTTCGTATCAACATGGCATTTTCCACGAACCACTACTCTACCACGACCGGTTAACATTCCTTGCTTCACTCCTTCCATACCGTAGATAACACCACCTGTAGGGAAATCAGGAGCCTTAACAAAAGACATCAGTTCTTCAATGCTGATTTCTTTATTGTCAATGTAAGCCACACAGCCATCAACTACTTCTGAAAGATTGTGGGGCATCATGTTAGTTGCCATACCAACAGCAATTCCACTACTTCCATTTACAAGAAGCTGGGGAATCCTGGTAGGAAGCACCATTGGCTCCTCAAGTGTATCATCAAAGTTCAGCTGGAAATCAACAGTATCTTTTTCGATATCGTCCAGCATACTTTCCGCAATACGCTGTAAGCGAGTTTCAGTATAACGCATTGCTGCAGGACTGTCGCCATCCTGGTTACCGAAGTTACCCTGACCATCGATTAGGGTATATCTCATGCTCCAATCCTGAGCCATACGAACGATTGCATCGTAAACTGATGAATCGCCATGAGGGTGATACTTACCTAACACCTCACCCACAACACGAGCTGATTTCTTGTAGGCTTTGTTGTGAGCCATGCCGATTTCGTTCATGGCATGGAGAATTCTTCTGTGAACCGGCTTCAATCCATCACGAGCATCTGGTAAGGCACGGCCAACGATAACAGACATCGAATAATCGATGTAAGCCGTTTTCATTTGCTCCTCAATATTTACCCTGATTATTCGATCGTGATCACCTGTTTGTTGTGGCAGTAAATTTTCTTCCATAATTGTTTTTAACCTTCTCTTTTGATCGTCAAACTCAGCTTGTGAAAAGTGTATGTTATACAAGCATTTACAAGGTGGACAAAGCTACTTTTTTTCACCCGTAAAGCAGCTTCTAAACAGCCAAATTTTTGAGGTATTTGTTCACAAAAACTTCAGGCACAGAATTGGCTTTTAGCAGCCTTGAGATCAAGCATTAAAAGGTTTAATGATGATGATTGGTAGAAGATAAATTGATGATTTGTTAAGAGTACCCAGGAAAAAGATAAATTATGAAAGCCCTCATCAAATTTAAACAACATAACACCGGTGAAGATGCCGACAATTTGCATTCTCAATACCAACAGGTGATCACAAAAAGAGGGACTGATAGCAAAGAATATAAAAAGAACCTGCTTCTCACTCCTTTCCTGCTTTCATTACCTGTAATTATTATTCTTTTTAGTTTGATCTCAGGTACGACAGCCGAAGTTCCCGATACCATTTCAGACGAGCCAATCCGGAACGAATTGGTGCTCAATGAACATACTGAGCCACTAAGAAGGAATGCATTAAAATCTGACACAAGCCTTACCCTTAAAGCTGTTAGTTTTCCGACAAGAAAGTAAAAGCCGTTTGCTACCTTAGTTTCATGAAACACATCGTTTTGTTTGGAGCAGGAAGGTCTGCAACTGTGCTGATCAATTACCTGAAACAAACTGCTTCTGAGATAGTCTGCAAGGTTACCGTTGCTGATGCCGATTTAGAAACCGTACAGCAGAAAGTTGGTGAACATCCGTTGATGAAAGCTTTCCAGGTTGATATTGAAAATGAAGCTCAACGAAGATTTTTGATTGGTGAAGCCGATGTGGTGATCTCTCTAATGCCACCTCACCTGCACTATTTGATTGCTTTAGATTGTTTGAAGGAAGGAAAACACCTGCTCACAGCAAGTTATGTGGACGAAAAGATCAAAGCCCTGGAACAACAGATCCATGAAAAGGGATTGTTTTTTTTATGTGAAATGGGACTTGACCCGGGAATTGACCACATGAGTGCCATGCAACTGATTAATCAAATCAAAGCAAAGGGTGGAACGATCACTTCTTTCATATCTCATTGTGGAGGGTTGGTTGCTCCTGAAAGTGATACCAATCCATGGCATTACAAGATCAGCTGGAATGCACGAAATGTGATAACAGCCGGAAAAGCCGGTGCATTGTATCGTGAAAATGGAACTGTGGTGAGTCTGGGCTATACCCAACTTTTCGATCCTGAAAAGACAGTTGAGTTGAGTGATGTGTTGTACTCCTATTATCCAAACCGTGATTCACTCAAATACATTTCAACTTATGATCTTGGAGGAATAGAAACATTCCTTAGAACAACTTTACGTCACCCCGAATTCAGTTTTGGATGGAAGAACATCATTGACCTAAAACTAACTGATGAAGAAAAAGCTTACCAAACTGATGGAATGACTTTGGCAGATTTCTTTCGTCAGCATTTTGAAAAATATGGGTTTGGCGAATGGCTAAGCCAAATGCTCGTAAGCCGGCTTTCGTTTGCGAAAGAAATGATGGAAAAGCTGATGGCTTTGATAGAAGCTGAGGAAAAAGCGGAAGAGCAAGGTGCTGAATCTCCTGAAGAAGTGATGCTGGTGAATGAAAAAGGTGAACTGGATTCTTTTGATGTTGATGGCATAAAAGATAAAGCTGCAGAAACTGTTGCTTTGAAGATGCATGAAGCTAATCTTAGCATGAAGCAATTGTTCTTTTTGGGAATGGATGATGAATCAACAGTGATCAACAAAGGTTTTTGCAGTGCAGCAGATGTACTACAGTTCATCTTTGAAACTAAACTTGCACTACAACCAGAAGATAAAGACCAAGTGGTGATGTTACATGAGATTGAGTATACTTTGGATGATGTAGACCACTCTGTACAAAGTTCTTTAGTTGTTACCGGTGAAGATGCTTTACATACGGCAATGGCAAAAACGGTTGGATTGCCGTTAGGAATTGCAGCAAAGCTAATCTTGGAAGGTCAACTAAAATTACAAGGACTTCACATTCCAATTTTAGCAGCGATCTATGAACCTGTACTAAAAGAACTTCAGGAGCATGGAATAATTTTCAATGAAGAAGATATTGAAATGGGAGATGAATAGCGTTCTGAAAGTACAAGTGAGTGACACAACGAAGTTGATCAGCGATAAAAAGCTGGCTAAATAAATGCTTTTAATTTTTCTTTCAACTCCTTCACTCCTTCTGTAGCAGGTTTTTCAATTGCAGTTAAATTGTACAATGAAGAAGTGAAAGGAACTTTTTTGTCAACGATAAATTTAGGACAGTGCGAAGGTGCATAGTTTACCAAACCTGCAGCCGGATACACCACTAGAGAAGTTCCGACCACCACAAAAATGTCTGCCATGCTTGCAATGCCTGCGGCATCGGCAATCATCGGCACAGGCTCTTCAAACCATACTATGTGTGGACGAAGTTGTGCTCCATCTTCGGAAGTATCACCAAGGTTGATGTCGTTACGAATATCATACACAAGTGATTCATCAGCTTCACTTCTCATCTTGAAAATCTGTCCGTGCAAGTGCAACACATTTG
>JANPIB010000196.1:0-2089 GCA_031424775.1 Chitinophagales bacterium
GTTTAGTTGAAATTTGGATAAACCGATATAAGTTCTTGTGTCAGTATTACCAATCGTATTGGGATGAAACGAAAAAAGCTGAGACACAGCCGGACCAAACATCACTGCCATGCAAAAGATAAACACCAGGAAATTTTCTCTTAGTAGTATTCGTTTCAATCAGGTAGTTTCTGCCGAAAAGATACTTAAACAAGCATTCTCACAAAAAAAAGCCCCGCAAAAATTTGCGAGGCCTGCCCATAACTACACAATGAATAACTATTTATTCGCAAACAGATAAACACTCACCTGTACGTCTTTCGCTACATTAGGAACACCATAATTCATTCCCCATAAAGTTCTGTCAAGACTAAAGTAAGCCTGAGCAAAGAACTTTTTATCATCAGAATTTCTGATCACAGCATCAAAAGAAAGGGGAAGACTAATTCCTTTCAAATTAAGGCTACCATTGATCTTTGCTGCACTTTCTGAAGTGTACTCAACATTAGAGATCGTGAAAGTTGCAGTACCAAAACTGGCAACGCCAAAAAAGTCATCTGCTTTCAGATGGTCAACAAACTTCGGAGCATCTTCACCCACCAAAGCAAGTGAGTTCATATCTATCACAAAGCTTCCACCTGCAAGTTTTTGCTTAGGATCAAGCTTAACCTCACCACTTTTCAATTTGAAAACTCCTTCGTGAAAACCAGATTTTTTACTGCCTACCCACTCAACCTTAGAGTATTCAGTAACCACAGCATACGATGTAAGGTCTTTACGCTCTTCTTTCGGTTTGAACGCTGTAAAAGCTATGCTTGCTGTTAAGATCACAGCCATTCCCAGTAATACTTTCTTCATAATTGATTAATTTTTTTCAGTTTTGCTATCCGATTGGGAATGTAAATGTACAAACTTCAATGTATCTACATGTATTTTTTTAAATATTTTTATTGCCCTAGCTAAGTACTGCTTTTTAGCTTCCCTTGCGTCGCCCACTTTGGCTGAAAAACTTTATTGTACTGAAACACTTGCAACCTTCGGCTTCAAAATCATTTTTAATCATATGAATCACTGGTCTATCTTCGCCGCAAAATTTCCAACCGCTTATGAATTTGCATGAATACCAGGCAAAAGAACTGCTGAAGAAGTATAATGTTCCAATACAAGAAGGTGTTGCTGTAGAATCGGTAATGGCTGCAGAAGATGCTTACCGCAACATTAAAAACCAGACAGGTAACAATTTCGCAGTTATCAAAGCTCAGATCCATGCAGGTGGACGTGGTAAAGGAAAGATTGAAGGCTCTGAACAAAGAGGTGTTGCTGTTGCTAAAAGCCTTGAAGATGTTACCAACATTGCCAGCAACATTTTAGGTGGCACTTTAGTAACTATTCAAACCGGTGCTGCTGGTAAAAAAGTAAATAAGATCCTTATTGCACAAGATGTTTATTATCCTGGCGCAAATCCAACAAAAGAATTTTATCTCTCTATATTACTTGACAGAGCTACAGGTCAAAACGTGATCATGTATTCTACTGAAGGTGGAATGGACATTGAAGAAGTAGCCCACAGTACTCCTGAAAAGATATTCAAAGAGTGGGTTCATCCTGGTGGTGGATTACAAGGCTTCCAGGCAAGAAAGATTGCTTTCAACCTTGGCTTGAGTGGTGAATCGTTCAAAAGCTGCGTTAAGTTCGTAACTAATCTTTACAATGCTTATGTAGGATTGGATTGCAGCATGCTTGAGATCAATCCACTATTCAAAACCAGCGACGAAAAGATAATTGCTGTAGACTGTAAAATGAATCTGGACGAGAATGCATTGATGCGTCATGCTGATCTTGCTCAATTAAGAGATGTTACAGAAGAAGATCCTACTGAAGTGGAAGCTGGTCAGTTCAACCTGAACTTTGTAAAGCTTGATGGTAACGTTGGCTGTATGGTAAACGGAGCCGGACTCGCAATGGCTACAATGGATATGATCAAATTAAGTGGTGGTGAGCCTGCCAATTTCCTTGATGTAGGTGGTAGTGCAAACGCTCAAACCGTAGAAGCTGGTTTCCGTATCATCCTGAAAGATCCAAACGTAAAAGCAATCCTCATCAACATCTT
>JANPIB010000197.1:0-34048 GCA_031424775.1 Chitinophagales bacterium
TTCATTTTAGCCGGCACAATTAACTCAAACGGTGGAATCCTAACTTCAAAAGTCTTCTGGCTATTTTGATTCGACATTTGGTAGGTTCCAACCATTCTGCCCATTTCGGTATTCAGATTACAACCACTCATGTACTGATACTGCTCACCAGGCTGCAAAACAGGCTGTTCACCCACCACACCTTCACCATCAACTTCACGGTAATCACCGTTGCTGTCAAAAATTTGCCAATGCCTTTTTAGCAGCTGAATAGAGAAATTATTGTGATTGTCAATAGTTATGCGATAAGCAAACATGTATTCATGCTGCTTGGGATTGCTATAATCCGGCTGATAAAACGTTTCCACACTTATTTCCACCCCTTCTGAGATCTCGGAGATCATAGATTGTTGTTTATAGTAAAAGTAATCTTCCTCACCTAAACTTACGGTTTTTTTGAGTCGTCGGCTTTAGTACTTTGTGGCATCGGCTCTTGCTACGCTCAGTTCACAGTTCCTCTTTCATGGCATCAGTTGAGTAGCAGCCTGTCCTGAGCTTGTCGAACGATCACTCACTTGTACGTTCCACATTTATGTTGAGCGAAGCGAAATCCCGAAACTTCGGGAGCAGCTTTTACCGCCAGCCTCTAGCATTTCAATCGATTGCATGGTAACCTCAGATGCTATTTGGCTTTATTCACCTGTTTTACTGTAATTTCGGCACTCATTTTAAAGAGCTGAATAACATTTCATTCGCTGCATTTGTTCAGTAGAAATCCTACAGTTGAAGTGAGTGACACAACGAAAGTTACATGCTTATTCAGCAGCCGACATAACAATAAAAAATTCGCATAGAAATGGCTGAAGTGATCTTAATGCCTCGTTTAAGCGACACCATGACCGAAGGTGTGATTGCTGCATGGCATAAAAAAGTGGGTGACAGTGTTAAAAAAGGTGATCTGCTGGCAGAAATTGAAACCGATAAAGCTACTCTTGAATTAGAAAGCTACCAGGAAGGAACACTTTTGCATTTAGGTGCTGACAACGGCAACAAACTTCAGGTAAACGATCTTTTAGCCATCATTGGTAAGCATGGTGAGGATGTGAGTGCTTTGGTAGCTGAACATGCTGGAGGACAGAAGTCAGACGTAGGAAGTCAGAAGTCAGAGGAAACACAGCCAACGAGTAATGAAGAAACGAGTAACGAGAAACCAGAAACCGATTTCTCCTCAATGGAAGAAGTTGTGCTCATGCCTCGTTTAAGTGATACGATGACGGAAGGTGTGATCGCTTCATGGCAAAAGAAAGTTGGCGATCCTGTGAAGAAAGGCGAAATACTTGCCGATATCGAAACAGACAAAGCCACAATGGAACTGGAAAGCTATAAAGACGGTATTCTGCTTTACCAGGGTGCTAAAGACGGCGAAAAGATCCAGGTGAATGACTTGCTTTGCATTATTGGCAAGGAAGGATTAGATATTGATTCAATTGTAAAAGGAATTAAATCTGGCAGTTCATCTGCAAAACAGCCTACAACTCAGGATACAGCCGATCAGCAAAAAGCGGAAGGTGATGTTTCTAAAGGTGGATCAACAGGAAACATTCCGCATCAAACTGTTCCTGCAACACAACAAACTCCAAGCAACGAACAAGCAATTGTGAACGAAGGAAGAATTCTTGCTTCTCCACTGGCTAAAAAACTTGCAGAAGAAAAAGGTATTGATCTAAAATATGTAAAAGGCTCAGGTGACAACGGAAGAATCACCAAAACAGATGTTGAGAGCTACAAGCCTGCTGCTCAACCACAACAAGCTTCTTCGCCAGTTTCGAGCATCAGGCAACCAGCATCCAGCACACCAGTTGGACAAGTTTCTTTCGAAGAAGTTCCGATTTCTCAAATGAGAAAGACCATTGCAAAACGTTTGGCTGAAAGCAAATTCTCTGCTCCGCATTTCTATCTCACCATGAGCATAGATATGGATTCAGCGGTTGCAGCAAGAGGTAGAATAAACGAGGTTAGTCCGGTTAAGATTTCTTTCAATGATATGGTGTTGAAAGCTGTCGCTGTAGCATTGAAGCAGCATCCTAAAGTAAATAGTAGCTGGTTAGGCGATAAGATCAGAATCAACCATCATGTAAACATTGGTGTTGCCGTAGCAGTTGAAGAAGGACTGTTGGTTCCAGTGGTAAGATTTGCTGATGGAAAATCTTTAAGCCAGATTGCTGCTGAGGTGAAAGACTTTGCTCAGAAAGCAAAAGACAAGAAACTACAACCTTCAGATTGGGAAGGAAGCACATTTACGATTTCTAATTTGGGAATGTTTGGAATAGAAGAGTTTACAGCAATCATCAACCCACCAGATGCATGTATTCTAGCTATTGGTGGAATTGCACAGGTTCCCGTAGTGAAGAACGGACAAATCGTTCCAGGCAATGTAATGAAAGTAACCCTTAGCTGTGACCATAGAGTAGTTGATGGAGCTACAGGAGCAGCATTCTTACAAACATTAAAAGGTTTGTTAGAAGAACCTTTGAGGATGTTAGTATAGCTTCAGTGAAAATCATTTAAATCTGTGGCATCCGTGTTCCAATTATACAATCCTGCTTCGGCAGGATTTTTTATTAACAGCAAGTTTGAGGTTTTCCGCAGAAATTTACCCAATGGCTAAATTGCTACTTAGTCTCCTTACCTGTTTGTTTTTTAGTTCGGGGTTTTCGCAGAACCTTGTTGGCAATACGGGGTTTGAAGAAAGAAATATTTGTGTTGAGTATGTGGTAAAATGTGCTCCCGAAGCGTGGTTTTTTCTACCACGTTATGCAAGGATGTCTCCTATTGAACCAGATAGTAATCACTATGAATTGCTGGTAATGGGTGATCCGAAAAAACCTTTTAGCGTTGGAAATTTTATTTACACCAAATTGTTTTGTCCGCTGGTAGCGGGAGAAAAATACAGGGTATCACTTCGCATCAACACCAATGGTTTTGAATTCGACTACCTCGATTTCTGGACTGGTCCAACTGAACCCTGGCGTGGCAGATATTCATTCACCAATGTAAAAGCAGCTTTCACGATTCTACCCGACAGTTTGCAGGGAAAGAATTTAAAGGGTTGGAGAAATGCCTTTTTCACGTTCACAGCAAAAGGTGATGAACGTTTTATACTGATTGGGAATATTTCTCAAAAGCCACTGGAGAATGCAAGGAAAAAAGCAAGAAAAAAAGATGTGATTGAATATGGAGTTGATGATATCAACTTGTATGCTGTTGATCCTTCAGTGAAACGCTGTGCAGAATATGAAGCTATAAAAGATCAGGTGTACAGAAACGATTTTCGTCATCCTGGGAATTGGATTGATAATGTTGAGCTAGATAGTACATTGATTACAGGTTACAGGAAAAGGGATACTACTACAGTTGCAGAACCGCCAGTCGTTTCAACTCCACCAAAAACCGATACACTTATTATTCCAGAGGTTTTATTCAAATTTGATAAAAGCGATCTCAATCCAAAATTTATTACCCGGCTCGATAGTTTTGTAAACGTAATTAAGTCTAAAACTTATTCAAAACTTTTGGTTGCCGGACATACTGACAACTTTGGTGCTGATGAATACAACATGAAGCTTTCGCAAGACAGAGCAAATAACATTCGAAGTTTTCTGTTGGATAAACTCAAGATATCTGAACAAATTATTGAAGCAAAGGGATATGGAGAATCTCAACCCAGAGCCACTAATGTCACAAAAGAAGGTCGTCAGTTAAACAGGCGTGTTGAGATCATCATATACTACTAAACAAAAGCTCCTACGAATCGCAGGAGCTTTTTTATTATTAGGAGGATTTCACTTAAGATTGTTCTGC
Source organism: Chitinophagales bacterium (assembly GCA_031424775.1). Lineage (GTDB taxonomy): Bacteria > Bacteroidota > Bacteroidia > Chitinophagales > Chitinophagaceae > JAEZDC01. The sequence goes on from JANPIB010000197.1 coordinate 3,841, forward strand.
ACCATTTCCTTTTTCATAATCTGCAGGGGCTTCCATTGCTTCAGAAGCAGTTGGCTCTTCTACAACAGGCATAGATGGTTGAGGTGTTGTTTCAGGAACTGACTCAGGTGTGTTAACACTTGTAGATTCAGTTGATTTATTTGGTGCAGCTTTTTTACTTGCTTTTTTTGGTGCTGATTTCTTCGCAGCTTTTTTAGGAGCAGCGGCTTTCTTTGCAGCTACTTTTTTAGGTGCTGACTTTTTCACTGCTTTCTTTGGAGCAGATTTTTTGGCTGCTTTTTTAGCAACTTTTTTTGCAGCAGCTTTCTTCACAGCTTTCTTTACAGCTTTTTTAGGAGCGGATTTCTTAGTTGCTTTTTTAGCAGCTTTCTTAGGTGCTGACTTCTTTGCAGCCTTCTTTGCAATTTTCTTCGCAGCTTTTTTTACGGCTTTTTTAGGTGCAGCTTTCTTGGTAGATTTTTTTGCGGCTTTCTTTGTAGCTGATTTTTTAGCAGCCTTCTTTACAGCCTTTTTTGGTGGGGATTTTTTAGCAACTTTTTTAGCCGCTTTCTTTTTTGCCTTTGCCATAGATGGGTATTGTTAGTTGTTGGTGATTGATTTAGACAGTTAAGGTAGAAAGTTTTCAGTAAAAAAAATTATTTCCCAAGTAAAACTCATCAACTTACTAGTAAATACATTTTAGAAGCGATGTTCATTTGATAAACCACTGATAATGGCTTAAAGGTTGCAGCTTTAGTTGTAAACTTGTGTATGCCAAAGAAGACAGTTGTTTTAGGAGCGTCCGGTAATCCTTCACGGTATAGTTTTCTCGCTATTAATCGTCTGAGAGCACATCAGCATCCGGTTGTGGCAATTGGGAAAAAAGAAGGATATGTAGCAGGCATTCACATCACCAAAGACAAAGCAAATGAAGATGAGGTGGACACTATAACGCTTTACCTTAATCCCACCAATCAAAAGCCTTATTATGAATACATCCTTTCTCTGAAACCTAAACGTATCATCTTTAACCCTGGTACAGAGAACGATGAATTGATAGATATGGCTGAAGAAAATGGAATAGAGCCGGTAATTGCCTGCACATTAGTGATGCTGAGCACAGGACAGTACTAGCTGGTTTCTGGATGATGGATGCTAGATGCTGGTTTTCAAGTTGTAGGTTGCAAACAATTTATCAGGCTTTTTGAATTCAAGAGACTAGCATCTAGCATCCAGCATCTTGACTCAGGCTTTTTGTATTTGAACAGACCAGCATCCAGAATCTAGCATCCTCTGTTTTCACACCTGTTAATAATCTTATAACCCTTGATTGAATTTTGAATCTGCAGAATTAGGTAAATTACATAAACCTATTTTATTATGCGTTGGAGAAAATTCAATGGAGAAACGATCCACCTGCCAATCAAAGATGCAGTTGAAGAGACCATCAAACGTGAAGCTGAGAAAGGTAACCGTCTAAAAGTCTGCATTGGTACAGATAGCCAGGTTAAAGGCTGCGAAACCGAATTTGCGACCGTGATAGTTTTTCTCAGGGAACACAATGGTGGTTTCATGTATATCCACAACGACAAAACCCGTCAGCAGTATCACATCAAAGAGAGAATGCTGGTAGAGGTGGCAAAAAGTATTGAGATCGCTTATGAGCTATGTGATCTTTTTATTGAGTACAATGTGGATATGGAAGTACATGCTGATATCAATACCAATCCTGGCTTTAAAAGCAACGATGCATTGAAGGAAGCAATGGGATACATTTTAGGTATGGGCTTCGCTTTTAAAGCAAAACCTGAGGCATTTGCAAGTAGTTGCTGTGCAGATAAAGTTGTGAACTAAGACTTAAAGACTTTATGGTGCCAGCTTAGGTTTAGGTGGCATCTGTAGTTGCGTCGCACACTTCGACTGAATGATAAATAGCGACAGTTCCACATCCGGCAAAAGCCGATTATTCGCCGAGGCTAAAACATGTGGGAATGTTAGGGCTTAATCCTCCTCTACTCTTCTAGCTCTTCTCTTTGTTACACCGATAATCAGTACCGCAAGTAAAACCAATCCCACCACAATGTACAAGAATGTCTTTTCCATATGGAGCAATTTAGATAGGGAATATACATCCATTAAAGGAAAAATTAAGCGGCAGTTATCCCCATCAGTCTTTCACACTTAAAAAATTACATTAAACAAGCATATGCACTTCTCAACTGAAGAAAGTGGTGTAAGGATGGAAATTAATTAGAAATTTCTGCTGGTTCGTCAGGCTTTGAGATTGTCATTGAATTTCTGGATCAAGCTCAATATCTCTTCCCTGCCCTGCTTCTTTTCAGCACTGGTTACAAAACCCTGAGGCAGAAACTGCCAGGTTTTCTTCAATTCATCAAAGAAAGCCTGAACATTTCTTTTTACTACACCAGGTTTCTCCTTGTCTGATTTTGTAAAGGCAATAGCAAATGGTATCTGCCATTTATCCAGGCTATTTACAAACTCAAGGTCTATCTTTTGAGGGGGATGACGGCTATCGATCAGTACAAATACATTTACAAGTGTTTCTCGCTTACGTAGATAATTCTCAATCATTTGCTCCCACCTTCTCCTGGTACTTTGAGATAGTTTAGCGTAGCCATAGCCTGGAAGATCTACTAAATACCATCTTTCTGTCGGCGATTTTGCCGAAGCTGAACTCTCTACTTCAAAATGATTGATAAGTTGCGTTTTTCCGGGTGTTCCAGATGTTTTTGCCAGTGATTTGTGGTTGGTAAGCATGTTGATGAGTGAAGACTTGCCAACATTACTTCTACCAATGAATGCATACTCAGGCTTGTCAGGCTTTGGACATTTATCAAAAGAAGGAGCCGAGATGATATATTTAGCTGATTTGATCTGCATGAGGCTGCAAAATAAACAAAGCCTTACAGAACAACTGCAAGGCTTTGGAAATAGTTTATCAGAAGAATTACTGAGCCGGAGGAGGTCCGCTTTTTCTTACCAAACTGTCAATCGGGTATTTTGCTTCCATAGCTGACCTAGTACTTTCTACCCATTCTGCAATTGCACTTCTCTCATCATCCGTAAGCTTGGCATCTTTGTGTATCCAGGTGTAAGAGTCCAAAGGCATTTCACCTTTTTTCAACTGCTCGTTAACCTCTTCCAGTTTTTTATATTGTCTTCTTGGACGATAAGTAGCAAACTCATCGAAGTTGAGTTCTTTTTTTCCTTCTTCCATATGATCATTCAACCACCAGGTTACAGGCTGAACATTATTGTACCATGGATAACGAGTATTGTTGCTATGGCAATCGTTACAAGCCTTTGCCAAAATACTTTTTACATGATCCGGAACAGGATATAGCAAAGCAATGTTGTTCGGTTGAGGTCCTTCAGAAATATTTTTCTTTGGACGGAAAAATTGGATTACCACAAATGCAATAAGCAAGAGAATTAATAATCGGCGGAGGAATCTCATTTAAGAAGTTTTTATGCTGAATAAAGATATAGAGTACAAGTGAGTGACACAACAGGTGATGCCACGAAGTACAGATGCTGGCTAACTACTTATCAAAACCTCACCAGTCATTTCTACTGGGATTGGAATGCCCATCACCGTTAAGATAGTTGGAGCAATATCACCAAGCTTTCCAGGTTTAACTGTGCCTTTCCAATTTTTGTCAATTACAAATAACGGCACAGGATTGAGTGTATGAGCTGTGTTTGGAGTACCATCTTCGTTAATCATGTAATCTGCATTGCCATGATCGGCAGTAAGGAATACGGTGTAACCATGTTCAAGTGCTGAAGTAACAACTCTCTCTACACATTTATCTACCGTTTCAACAGCTTTTACAACTGCAGTAAAAAAACCAGTATGACCAACCATGTCTGCATTGGCAAAATTGAGGCAAATGAAATCTGCTGATTCCTTTTCAATCTCCGGAATAAGTTTGTCCGTGAGTTCAACTGCACTCATTTCTGGCTGCAAATCGTAAGTAGCCACTTTAGGAGAAGATGCCATTATCCTTGTTTCACCATCGAACACCTGTTCTCTTCCACCGCTGAAAAAGAAAGTAACATGAGGATATTTCTCAGTCTCAGCAACCCTGATCTGCGTTTTACCATGAGCAGCCAAAACTTCTCCTAATGTGTTATTCAGGTTATCCGTTTCGAAAATGACGTTTATATTCTGGTAAGTTTTGTCGTACTCCGTCATCGTAGTGAAGTGCAGATCTAGCTTGTGCATGTTAAACTCATGCAGATCCAGTTGAGTGAGTACCTGAGTTATCTCTCTGCAACGATCTGTTCTGAAATTGAAAGATATTACTACATCCTGATCTTTGATGGTAGCAAGTGGCTGCTGGGCTTCATCAACGATTACCGTTGGCAAAATGAACTCATCAGTTACATCTTTTGCATAAGAATGTTCTACTGCTGCAATTCCGTTGGTTGCGATTTGTCCAACACCATTTACTAAGGCATCATAAGCAAGCTTTACTCGTTCCCAGCGTTTATCACGATCCATAGCATAGTACCGTCCGGAAACTGAAGCAATCTTTCCAACTGAAGTATTCAAATGCTCTTGCAGCTCTGTTATAAAGCCAAGTCCACTTTTAGGATCGGTATCTCTGCCATCAGTAAAAGCATGAATGTACACGTTAGATAAACCTTCAGTTTTGCAAACATCGCAAATCGCTTTAAGGTGATTGATGTGAGCGTGTACTCCACCATTGCTCACCAAACCAAGCAAATGCAAAGGTTTATTCTGCTCTTTAGCATATCGAATTGAATTCAAAAGATGCTCATTCCGCTGAAACTCTCCATCTCTTACAGCTACATTAATCCTTTGCAGTTCCTGGTAAACAATTCTGCCAGCTCCAAGATTCAGATGACCTACTTCACTGTTTCCCATCTGAGCTTCAGGCAATCCGACCAAGTCACCACAGGTAGTTAAGGTGGTGTTAGGGTATTTAGCATATAAAGAAGAAACAAAAGGAACGTGTGCATTTTGAATGGCATCTGCAACTTTAACTTTTCCCAGTCCCCAGCCATCCATAATCACTAAAATCGATTTTTTCATACCTGATTTACAATTTCAAACTTGTTAACAACGTTAAAACTACGGGTTTCAATTAGCTTAAATATCCCTAATTTAACCCCTTCAAAAGTTAGTGGCATATTTTTAGACTAGTGTCTGCAATTAAAAAACTCTACATGAAAAAGTTATTGGTTCTGTTCGGCTTAAGCCTGGCTCTGTTCGCCTTTACTCCAAGGCAGGATTCAGACGAAATAGTTAGGGCATTGCAGACAGCCAATGCCAACAATATTTCTGAATACTTCGATAATGTGATCGATCTGAAGTTACCTGACAATGTTAACGAGATCAAGAATATCAATAAAACCCAGGCTGGAATAAAACTCAAGTCTTTCTTTAACGAGAATGATGTAAAAAGTTTCGACCTTGTTTCTAAAAGAGAAATGGGTGGCTTAATGGCAATTACAGGAAAATTAAGTTCTGCCAATAAGGCTGGATACAATGTAACCCTAATGCTAAAAGAAAAAGGTGGAAAGTACAGTATTATCACAGTTAGGGTGAATTAACATGCCAGCTTTGGTATTTCATGTCATCGTCCCTTGTGTCACTCACTTGTACTGATTACATAATAGCAACTTTTTTAAAGCTTCGGTTTACCGGAGCTCTTTCTTTTTGGGGGCTAAGAGCTTAAGAGAAAAGGAGGAAAAGAGGGTTCCATTATCAATTCAACCTCTCTTAATTCTTAAAGAATCTCTTTTAACCTAAAACGCTTATTCCAGTCTCTTTGTCTCTTTCACTCCTTTCATCTCTTAGCCCTCAGCGGAGCGCTTTTTTCTCATATAAACTATGTGCCTATGTGGTTAAAATACTCTCCTTAGTTTTGCTACCATGAAAACCTTTGATGAACAGCTTGAGCATTTAGTTCATGAAGCTTTAGCTGAAGATGTAGGAGATGGAGATCATTCTACTTTAAGTTGTATTCCAGCTGAGAAGAAAGGAAAGGCAGTTCTTAAGATCAAGCAAGCTGGCATTTTAGCAGGTCTTGCTGTGGCTGAGAAGATATTTAAGATCGTTGAACCTTCCGCTCAGTTTCAACAGTACAAAACGGATGGAGATGACATGAAATTTGGAGAGAAAGCATTTGTAGTGGAAGCATCCATCCATACCATTCTGAAATGCGAAAGATTGGTGCTGAATTGCATGCAACGCATGAGTGGCATTGCTACACTCACCAAACAATACACTGAAAAGCTGGAAGGCTATAAAACAAAACTGCTCGACACCAGAAAGACAACTCCCAATTTCCGTTTGCTGGAAAAAGAAGCCGTAAGAATTGGTGGAGGAGTGAATCACAGGTTTGGTTTGTACGATATGATCATGCTGAAAGACAATCATATTGACTATGCCGGTGGATTGGAAGCTGCTATCAATAAAGCAAATGAATATGTTCAATCAACAAAGCCGGGATTGAAAATAGAAGTGGAAACCAGAAGCATTGATGATGTAAAAAAGGTGCTGGAAATTGGAAAGGGAAAAGTATTCAGAATAATGTTGGACAATTTTACTCCTGAGCAATGTGCAGAAGCCACCAAATTGATCGGAGAAGCATTTGAAACCGAAGCCAGTGGCGGAATCAACTTAGATACCATTCAGCAATATGCATCAACAGGTGTAGATTACGTTAGTGTGGGTGGATTAATTCACCAGGCTAAAAGTTTAGACCTTAGTTTGAAAGCAGTGATAATCTAATGTGTTAATTTGCTGATATGCTAATTTGCTAATTACATGAGTAAAAAGAATAAGCCAGATACTAGAGGATTCATCTACAGCACAGATCCAAACTTTAAGTTTGAAGAAGAGAATGAAAACCATGAAACCTTAGAACCGGCTAAGCAGAAGTTGAAAGTAAAACTGGAAACCAAACATAGAGGCGGTAAAGCCGTAACACTGGTTGAAGGTTTTGCAGGTACAGCAGAAGACATGGAAGACCTTGGTAAAAAACTGAAGAACTTCTGTGGTACCGGTGGTTCTGCAAAAGATGGAGAGATCATTGTTCAGGGTGATCAAAGAGATAAAGTGTTACAGTGGTTAACAAAAAATGGTTATAAACATGTCAAAAAGGTATAACTGGCGAAATTTTCATAGTGGTAAGCCTAAGCCAAGTTTGTTTAGAACTGGGTATGTCTTCATTTTTGCATTTGCATTGTTTATTGCTATTAGCAAGTCTTTTTATTACAGAAAATATATTGCGAAAGATGAGGATTATGCCTCTAATAAATATATAATTCAGATTGTCACTTTATTTCTATTGATCTATATACCAGGAGTATTGTTGGTGAGTTGGTATTATAGACAAAAAAACAATAATTAGTTTCACATCTCTGCTCTGCGAGACTTATAGTCTCGCAGAAATATTCTGTCGCTTTTAGCGACAAAACCATCATCCTTCAAACCCAATTTTATTATGCGTTCCATCACAATAAGGCTTTGTTGATGATGCACCGCACCTGCACAAAGCTGTTGATCCTGTTTTTCTTTCCTCTTTTCCATCACTGTTTTTGATAGTGCATTCTGTTTTAATAAGAATAGGTCCATTTTTAAGAATTTCTATATTCAATATTTCATTGCTTGCAGTTATTTCTTCATTACCGGCTTTCGGGTTAGCTAATTCATAGCTTAAAGCACCACTAGGGCATTTCTTCACCTGCTCAATGATGTTTTCTCCTGAGCTTCCTTCGATATTTACCCACGGACGAGTTTTGGGATTAAAAACTTCGACTAACCCTTTCCAGCAGATGGTTGAGTGACTACATTGGTTTGGCTTCCAGATTATCGTAAGATCGTCTTTAGTATAACGGAAAGTTTCTTTGGGCATGTTTATCAGTCTTGGGAACTGAAAATTACAGACAAAAGCTGAAATCTGACCTGCCGAGTAATGTTGAGAACGTACAAGTGAGTGACACAACGAAAGCCAAATAGTACGGCAAACGTTAGCATAACAAAATCTTTCTATGTTTAACATCGGTATGTTGATTGTCAGCTTATTTTCGCACCTCAAATTTCACCTATGACCAAAATTGCTGTAGCTAAAGGAGATGGAATCGGACCAGAGATCATGCAAGCTGTACTAAGCATTTTCGATGCTGCGAAAGTTCCGCTTCAGTACGAAGTTGTTGATATGGGTAAGTGGGTTTTTGACAAAGGTTTCAGCAATGGAATGACGCCGGAGGCTCAACAAACGATTGAATCGCTTGGTATTCTTTTTAAAGGTCCGATGGAAACACCAAAAGGCAAGGGTGTAAAAAGCGTGAATGTTACGGCAAGAAAAACCTGGAACACTTATGCTAATAAAAGGGTGTTTCAAACCTTGCACGGTGTAGATACTGTTTTCTCTAAAGCCGGAATTCCAATTGATATTACAATTGTTCGTGAGAACATTGAGGATACTTATGGTGGTATTGAACACATGCTTACGCATGATGTGGCTTTAAGCCGTCGTTTTATTACACGTCCCGGAAGCATGCAAGTGATCAAGTATGCATTTGAAATGGCGAAGAAAAAAGGAACAAAACGCATTACTTGTGGTCACAAAGCAAACATCATGAAGATCACTGATGGTTTGTTTCTTGAATGTTTCTATGATGTAGCGAAAGAATATCCTGAGTTGAAAGCTGATGACGTGATCGTTGATGATCTGTGTATGAAGCTGGTAACTCGTCCTGACTTATTTGATGTTGTTGTGTTGACGAATCTGCAAGGTGACATCGTTTCTGATCTTTGTGCAGGTTTGGTTGGTGGACTTGGTTTTGCACCTTCAGCAAACATTGGAGATCATATTTCCATCTTTGAAGCCGTTCATGGTACTGCTCCGGATATTACAGGAAAAAATATTGCAAATCCCACAGCTTTATTATTAAGCGGTCTTGCCATGTTACGTCATCTTGGATTGATGAACAGTGCTGCTATAATTGAGAACGCTTTACTGTACACATTAGAACAAGGTCAAAGAACCGGAGATTTTGGAGACAGGAACCAAACTGCATTAAATACAACTGAATTTGCACAGGCTATCGTAGATAATTTTGGAAAGCAACCTCAGCACAATCCTCGTCCGATTTTGGATGATATGCCTGCAACGCCAACAATTTTTAAACTGGAGAAGAATCCCATGTTGGTGAGTAAAGAAATGGAGAACGAACAAATTGTTGGAGTGGATCTTTTTATTGAAAGTGCTGAACAACCAACTGCTGTTGCTGAAAAATGTTTGCACCACACAGGACCGTTGTTTAAACTTGTTACCATAAGCAATCGTGGTACACAGGTTTGGCCAAAAGGTTCAGTATTTACTAATCTGGTGAATCAATACCGCTGCCGCTTTGAAAGTATTGGAGATGAGCCAGTAACTCAGATCGATATACTTGAACTTCAAAAAAGAATGGCTGTAGAATTTAAAATTTGTTCTACTGAATTGTTGAATATGTGGGATGGGAAAAAAGCGTATAGTTTAGCTCAGGGGCAATAAGAAATTTATAAGAAAAATACGAATAGCCGTGTATTTCACGGCTATTCGTATTTAGCAACTAGTCAGCTGGATTTAGAATTGAACATCAGTTAAATTGTATTAAGCATCTTTGAGTGAGCAATAATCTTTAATTTGATTTATATCTTTTCCCATGAGAAACTTACTACTGCTCGTTTTAATAATAGCTGTCCCGAACATTTGCTTTTCACAGCAGGTACAATTTTCCAAAGCCAAGCAACCCAATTTTTATTTTGGGACAGTAAGTGTTAGTCCCTCAACTAAACTACTGGCAACCAAGCCTTACTCAATTAACGATATCATTGTCTACGAAACGCTAACAGGAAAAGAAATTCAGCGTATAAGTAATAAAGAAAATACCAGTGCTGCCTATTTCATTAATGACTCTTTTCTGGTGAGGATCAATACAAGAAGTGTAGATATCATCCGAATATCAGATAATGCAATTATTTCAAATTACTCTCAGGATCGATTATTTTTTGAGGATGATTATGCAGTTACATCCCAACTACTGGCTGTAACCACTACGGAAGGGATAATTCTAATTGACTGCTCAAAAAAAACTTTACAACTTTCGGGCATGATCCCAGTATCTGATCACAAGAACTTATCAGTTACACCTTCTGGAAATTTTGTGGCTGCAAAAGTGAAAGACAGTGTCTATTGCTGGAACGTATCCACGAAGGCTTTGACATCAAAAATCGATGCAAGTAAACTTATCTCCTTTGGATTAGGAGAAGCTTCTATTATCGTATTAAACAAATCGCCCTTTTGCTATAAAAAATACAGTTTTGACGGAAAGCTGATTCAGGAACGAAAAATGCCGCTTATTCCCGAACCTTACAAGACTAAAATAGTTCCATTCTCCGAAGGTTTTACTTTTAGCACTTATGGAAAGACAGTTATCACTTATCCCACTGGTTACCAGGAATTACTCAAAACCGGACTCAATTTCCATTCTGCATTTGCCGACTGGGAAACAGCACATCTGTTTACCTGGAACAGTAGAAAAATTGAAATAACAGACTTGGAAGGTGCTTTACAATCCAGCATAATTGCTGAACAGATTGCCAATGCTGATATATTTCCAGATAAGGCAGACAGCGATATTTTTCATATCATATCTGACTCCCTAATTACTATTGCAAGCAATGAAAAGGTTTTCAAAAAAATTTCTTTCGAAAGCAAGTTTATATCAACACTTTCTTATGTTGGCAAGTGGAAGGTCTTCCAGTTAGAGAATCATAACATTAAAATTTATGATCCGGAAAAAAGAACAATCATTTCTAGCTTTTTCCATCCCTCCCTTCCACTAGATTATGCAACAGATAATAAAGATCTCTGGTTTATAGATCGGACAGAAAATGCTTTATACAGATATAACCTTCAAACTAAACAAAAAGATAAATTATTTACACAGGCAGATTTGATTACAGCTATTACTGTATCGAACAACCATGTTTACATTGGAGATGAATCCGGTAATCTGGTAGAATTAAGTATCAAAGTGAATGAAAGACCTACAATCTTGCAGCACCATGATGTATTTACAAATCCGATTACAGCACTCAAATCATTGAAAAATGGTGATCTTTTAGTGGGGTCATATGGAAGGTTTGTTTCGATAGGCAAAATATTTTCAAACGCAGCAGATAATAAATTATATGTCGGGCATAATGGCTTTATAAGCAGTATTGAAACTGATAAGAATGAAGACATAGTCTATACAACATCCAATGATCAGCACATTCGCCTTTGGGACAGGTTAAAGGGAAATGTGATTACAGATTACTCGCTTGATTCAGTTGTCGCCAATCATATTATAGACCCGAAAGATGGAAGTTTCTTTTTCACGGGGAATAATGTACTAATTGGTGCTGTAGCGGATACACAGTTGATTACAAAGTGGAAAACACTAGATGAAAGAATCGTTTTACAATCACCGAATAATAACTCTCCTTTAAAGCTAGCAATTAATCAGCAGGGTACATTGCTTGCTGCAGTTGACAATAATACGGTAAAGGTCAGAGACATTAAGCGTGGATTTTTACTAAATGAGATAAGTGTAGGAAAAGATCCGCTCAATGGAATTACTTTTTCAAATGATGGATCTATGCTTGCCATTGCAGCAGCTGAATACATTTATACGTTTGATCCTTACACTGGTAATCTTATTCGCAAGATTGATCTTTCTAAACTGTCGAGAGCGGGAACATGGGCTAGCGGAATGGATGCATTATTCAAAAGATCAATTCATGATATAGAAGCTTATCAAAATGCATTTGTTGCATTCAATACACATGGATGGCATCAACCAATGGTGATACATAAAAATTCAGGGTTAAGGCTGTTTGAACTATTTTTTAATGCAGATGACCGTTACGATAACCAGATATATGATTTCAAAGTAACTCCTGATGGTAAATGGTTCGCAACATATGGCACTAACTATATTAAGCTTTTCTCAGCGGAGAAAACTACGATTTTGAAATATGCATTCTCAAGATCAAACCCGAACAAATTCATCAGCAATTATTCAGATCATTTGAGTTTTAGTCCAGATGGAAAATTCCTTGCCTGGGTTGATATTGAAACAAATAGAAAAAAAATAACTATAGTAGATCTTTTGACCGGGAAAATGGTAAAACAACATGCTGGCGGCCTCATTGCACTTGGTAATAATGGTGATTACTACTATGCTGAAAACGAAGAAACATTAACCAAGGCTAATATTTTTAATGAAAGGCAGGAACAACTCGAATATGAATGGTATCAATTCAGGAATACAGGAATCAACAACATTGTTTTTAATAGCCTACAAAACATTGTTGCCGTGAGTGATGTTTGGGGAAACATCAGAGTAATTGATGGACGTTCAGGCAAAGCCATTACTGAACTTAACAGAATGGACCAGTATAATTATACCGCTCTACTTTCACCCGATAAGCAAACATTGCTTTTCAATAATAAATGGGGGATGTATACCGTAGATATGAATTCCTTAAAAAGAGAATCATTGCCCGCAAATAATTATCCATTTTCCGGTGCATTTTCCCCTGATGGTAAGACCGTTTATTTTAGGGATAAGCAAATGATACTATCCAAAAATTTACATTCACAATCATTAGATACCATTTACAGGAATGAAGAATTAAAAAGATTTGCAGGACTGAGTATCTCTTCTGATGGAAGAAATCTGATCATTTATTCAACAACTGAGGATATTACCTTAGTAGAAATTCAAAAGAAAATTCCATGGTTTTCATTCAACCGATTCAACTTTAAAGGAGGTGATGGGTTTATTATAAAAGATATTATCAGCAAACAGGGACACAACTATTTGAAAGGAATCTTCATTAAAACCGATAACAGCAATTCAGTATTACAGTATGCACTATTATCTACTGATCAAGAATTTACAAAACAACCGCTCTCACCAGAAATAAGCTTACAAAGAGGCGTACAAGGCCAATTTGAAAAGTTTGTATTTGAGGCAGATGCCAAAGTCTTTGAAATTTCGCCATCCGGAAAATATCTGGCATTTATGAAAGATCTTGAATTGTATATTATCGATACAAAAACAAAAGACACCATATTCAATAGAGATAACAGTTTTATAAGTAGTATAAAAAAAGGGTTGTTCGACAAAGATGAAAAGTATTTTATAATTGGTACCGAAGATGGGTATGTGGAAGTATATGATTTGACCAAAAAAACTGATGATCGTAACACTGCCTTCTCCGGACTAACACAATTGCTACATTTTAAGGGTAATGATATGAGTATCGAGTCCATACAATTAGAAGGAAACAAACTGCTCTTGAAAGGCGGCAATTCATTTTTATCTGTTTACAATCTAGAAAATAATAAGGAGACAAAGATGTTAGACATGGCTTTCATACGTGGAACTGATCAGGTATACATCAACAACGAAGGATATTATTATGCATCAAAAGATGCATTGAATTATGTGGCATACAAAAGGGGTAATGATTTCCTTTCACTTGATCTAACCGACCTAAAATATAACCGACCGGATAAATTATTAAGATCATCAGGAAGCAACGATACCCATTTGATTACTGCTTACCATAATGCATATATAAAAAGGTTGAAAAAGAATCTCATTGATTCTACCTGGCATCCAAAATTTGAAGAAATACCTGAATGCAAGCTCGTGAACGCTACTGCAATACCGTATGACATGTCAGAACCAGCTGTTTCTTTAAAATTATCGGCAACTGCAGTAAAGGGCAAATTAAAATCACTGAATGTATGGGTTAACAACGTGCCTTTATTTGGCAAAAGTGGATCAACAATATCCCCTAATCTAGCCCTAGATACCACTGTCATATTAACCCTATCAGCTGGATTAAATAAAATAGAATATGCAGTGAAGAATAATGCCGGAATGGAAAGTGTACGAACACCTCTGTACGTGAGGCATACACCTATTACAGTGCCGAAAGAGAAAGTTTATTTTATAGGAATTGGTATCGACCGGTTTGCGGATAATCAATATAATTTACAATACAGTGCAAAAGACATTCGTGATTTAACAACAAAGTTTAAAAGTAAATTCGGCGATAAGATCATCATAGATACCTTATTCAACGAAAATGTTACTGTGCAAAAAATAAAATCGCTAAAAGAAAAATTATTAAAGACCTCGGTTAATGATAAAGTAATTGTTTCATACTCAGGCCATGGGTTATTAAGCAAAGATTATGACTATTATCTCTCGACTTATTCGATAAATTTTACTGATCCTACCATCAATGGCTTGGCATACGATGAATTAGAAAATTTATTGGATGGTATACCTGCCAGAAAAAAATTAATGCTAATTGATGCCTGCCATAGTGGTGAGGTGGATAAGGAGGAAGGCATATCAATGGATAGCACGGCTGCAGCAATAGGATTAAAAAAGGGTTTAACAATTAAGCCAACAAAGAACAATCAGAAACTTGGCCTTAGTAATAGCTTTGAACTAATGCAAAATCTATTTGTGAATCTTGGCAACAGTACTGGCACTACTATTATTTCAGCAGCAGCGGGCAACCAGTATGCATTGGAAAGAGGAGACTTAAGAAATGGAGTTTTTACTTACTGCCTAATAGAAGCCATGGAAAAAAATGAACCAATGAAAGTAAGTGAGTTGAAAAACAGGTTGGCAGAACGTGTATTAGAGATAACTAAAGGATTACAAAAACCCACCAGCAGAAATGAAACATTAGCGGTTGATTGGAATATCTGGTAACAGTTGTCTTTATGGGATCAGAAAGATTTAATTGAACACCAATCGGCAGCAACGTCAAGCCAAAACAATCAATAATCTAACTCCAACTTCAACCTATCCTTTAACTCTCTAACCAATGGGTACTTTTCTGAAATTTTTTCAAACCGCTGACGGCTATTTAGTACCATGTGATGCGGTAGATCTATCTTCTCTCCTGCTTCTACTTTAATTGAAAACCTGATAGTAGGGTTACTGAAAGAAGTTTGAATGTGATCGTTCAGCATCATCCGCTCCTGCTCAATAAATTTCTGCTGGGTAAGCGAATTAACCGTTACATAGAAAGTAGTATCGGATTCTAATATAAGCTTAGCAGCTTTAAAGGTCATAGCTGAGGTGCTGGTAAGCTTTTCTGTGTAGAGATTCCAGCATGATTGCAGCTTATCAAGGCTTAACAGCTCAGCTTCTTTTACTAAACTTATCTGCCTACCTGTTTCAGCTGCTTTCTCCTTTAATACGTCAAGCAAGCTTTTCTTACCTGTAGTTTCAATAGTCCCAAAAGGTTTTAATATTCTTGTTGTGGTTGCAACTGGTTCTTCAACTTTCGGTTGAGACTGAGTAGAAGTTAGTTTCGGCTGAGGCTTTGGTTGCTCAACATACAACTTCGCTTCTGCAGGTTGTTGCTGTGGTTTTACTTGTAGCGATTGAAGTGATGTATATCGAAGAGCTACAGGACCGTCAACCCGCTTTTTTTTTACAATAGATCCGTTATTCTCAGCAGCAAATTCAATGGCTTGCTGCAGAAAGTTGAGCTTGATAATACAAAGTTCTACATGCAACCTTTTGTTGCGAGCCATTTTGAAGTTGATCTCTGCATCATTCAAAATATTCAATGCACTTACTAGGTAAGACACAGAAACTTTCGAAGCGGTAGATGTGTATTTCTCCTGCATTCCTTCAACAACATCTAACAATGCTGCAGCTTTCGCATCTTTTGAAACCAGGAGATTTCGGATAAACTCAGCAAAACCGTTTAGTACAAGATCACCTTCAAAACCTTTACGATTGATCTCATCAAACAAAAGCATTGCTCCTGCCATATCCTGTTGCATCAAACTACCTAGCAAACGGAAATAATAATCTTCATCAAGAATGTTCAGGTGTTCAAGTGTGTTTTGATAAGTAACTGTTCCGCTGGTAAAGCTTACGATCTTATCGAGAATACTTAGAGCATCTCTCATACAGCCTTCACTCTTCTGAGCAATCACCTGCAGTGCAGCTTTCTCAGCCTTGATCTCTTCTTTAGAGATGATCTCTTCAAGATGTTCAACAGTATCGTTTGAAGTAATGCGTTTGAAATCGAATATCTGGCAACGTGAAAGTATCGTTGGAAGAATCTTATGTTTTTCAGTCGTAGCTAAAATGAATATGGCGTAAGAAGGTGGCTCTTCTAATGTTTTTAGAAATGCATTAAAAGCAGAGGCACTCAACATGTGTACCTCATCTACGATATATACTTTGTATTTTCCGGCTTGTGGTGCAAAACGAACCTGCTCAACCAAGGAACGGATATCATCTACAGAATTATTACTGGCAGCATCCAGTTCATGAATATTAAGTGAGGTTCCTTCATTAAAGCTTGTACATGAATGACAGGTATTGCAAGCCTCACCATCTGGTTGTAAATTTTCGCAGTTGATCGTTTTCGCAAGAATCCTTGCACAGGTAGTTTTTCCAACACCCCGTGGACCACAAAACAAAAATGCATGAGCCAACTGGTTGTTCCTTATGGCATTTTTGAGTGTTGTAGTAATGTGTGCTTGTCCCACAACTGTATCAAAAGCTTGTGGACGATACTTTCTTGCTGAAACGATGAATTTATCCATACTTGCGGCTGCAATATAACTACAAGCTGCAAGGTACAAGCTGTAAGCTGTAAGGGTTTTTTGCACATTCCTTTCAGTGAGAATTTTTAGAAATGTGAATACCAGCTTTACCCATTGCGGCATCGTCTGTTGCGTCGCAATCACTTCATCATTAGATTATAATGGCATCTGTAGTCTGCTCACTCAAGAAGCTTAATAACAAGGATAAAGGTTGTTAAGTCCCTCCCTCGGGGGGATTTAGGGAGGCTTTATTTGTACTCCATAACCGGATGTCTTTCAAACGAATGCTTATTATCAAAAATGTAACGGTGAGTAATTAACCTGCGGCTTTGACTGGCTCCAAGGCTTTTGTAAATATTGATCATTTTAGGATTCCAGTCACCAGCCCAGCCCATTTCATAAGTATCGTACCACCCTTTGTTCTGTATAAGCAGGGCACCTTCGTAGATCATAAAAGAATCTATTCCCAAAGCCTGGAATTTTGGAACGATACCAAAAGCCACACCGGTGAAAGTTTTACAAAGACCTCGTTCTTTCATCAGCACTAAACGGATCTTTTCTAACCAGCCAAATTTTCCGTTGAATTGCTTGAAGTATTGGTTCAGATCAGGAATGTTGATCCACATGGCAATAGGTTCTTCTTTGTAATAAGCAAACCATATCAGCCTTTCGTCCATGATCGGCTTCATTTTGGTGAACAACTTTAGCACCTGCTCAGCAGTAATCTCTTTTGCTTCTCCATGTTGTGCCCAGGCCGAATTGTACACAGTAGCAAATTCCAGTGCATGTTTTTCTAAGTTTCGTTTATCAATGTGTCTTGCTTCGTAGCCAGGCTTGGCTTTAAATTTTGCATGCCGTTCAGGAAAACGATCAGGTAGCTGATCATCTACCTTCATGGCATAATAATATTGATTGTAATAATTCTGAAAACCATAGCCTGCAAACAGCTTTTCATAATAAGATGGATTGAAAGCCATTCCATAAATAGGTTCACGGTCAAAACCTTCAACCAACAAACCCCACCATTTATCACGATCACCAAAATTGATCGGACCATCCATTGCTTCCATACCTTTCGATTGAAGGCATTGCTTTGCAGTATCGAAAAGTTGGTTGGCTGCTTGCTGATCATCTATACAATCAAAAAAACCAATTCCGCCCACTGGAAATTCAGTGCCCTTATTAATGTATTTGTTATGGGTGAATGCTGCTATTCTTCCGATGAGCTTCCCCGAATCATCTTTTAATATCCAGCGATAAGCTTCCCCATATTTAAAGTTCTTATTCTTTTCCGGATTGAACACATCATATATCTCTTTATCCAAGGGACGAATGTAACAAGCGTTATTAGCATTCATCAGCACATTTACTTTGATGAAATCCTTTGCTGAGGCCGAATCATTTACTTCTACTATCTGCATAAAACAAATTGCTTAACACGCATTACTTAACAGGAATTGCACGAATATTACACTTAGTGAATTTTGAAAGCAACGAAAGTACGAATTACAGGTTCATTAAGAGTGTTGCTGCAACTACACCTGCAGTTTCTGTGCGTAAGCGAGTTTGCCCCAGTGAAACTGGATGAAAATTGCTTTGCAAAGCAGAATTGATCTCTTCAGGAGAAAAATCACCTTCCGGACCAATAAGCATCAAAATATTCTGCTCAAGCGAAAATTGATTAAGCTCTTCTTTTTGTTGCGGTTCGCAATGTGCTATGAACTTTTGTGAAGCAGAAACCAATACTTCTTCAAAAGGTCTCGGTTCATGTAGCTGTGGCAACCACGACTGCTGGCTTTGTAGCATTGCAGCAATAAGAACATTGTTCATACGGTCATAACGGAAATGTTGCCTTTCAGTTCTATCACAGATCAATGGAATTATTTCACTTACACCTATCTCTGTAGCTTTTTCCAGGAACCATTCGAATCTACTTGTGTTTTTTAAGAGTGAAATGCCGATTGATAACCTTCGAGATGTTAGCGAGAACGATTCTGTCGAAACAATAATTACTTCTGTTGATCTTTTATCAGGATCTAAAATGGTTGCTGTAAACAAATTTCCTTTTCCATCCGTGAGATGTAGTTGCTCTCCGGTTTGCATTCGCAACACCTTTATGCAATGCTTACTTGTTTCTTCACTTAAGGTGAAAGCAGTTGTTCCTGGAGTGATCTCTGGTTCGTAGAAATATGGCAAAGACATGATGCAATATATTAAAAGAAAAACA
Source organism: Chitinophagales bacterium (assembly GCA_031424775.1). Classification (GTDB taxonomy): domain Bacteria; phylum Bacteroidota; class Bacteroidia; order Chitinophagales; family Chitinophagaceae; genus JAEZDC01. Next base: position 22,747 of record JANPIB010000197.1, read on the forward strand.
CCCGTTTCCAGGTGTTATAGGTTGAAAAAAGTTTTGAACGATGAAGTGATTGCGACGCAACAGACGATGCTATGAAAAACTGACGCTGGTATTTAAAAAGGCTGTTCGTCAAACCCTTCATCGAACTCTCCACTGTTCATTTTACTTCCTTTCTGGATGAAGAATCTTCCGCCGTCGTCATTTCCACTTCCACCAGCTGCTGGAGGTCCACCTAAACCTGGAGTGATCGGTTTCCAACTTCCGGGACCGAGATTTGGCCCACGACTGTTATCATCCCACTCTTCGAATTTTTGTATATGCAATAAGGCTCGAAGTTTCACATTTTCCAATGCCCCATTCCTGTGTTTTGCAATCTTGATATGCGTTTCACCTTTGGTACTTTCTCCATTCTCGTTTGAGTAATTCTCATAATACTCCGGACGATAGATGAACATTACCATGTCAGCATCTTGTTCAATGGCACCAGACTCACGAAGGTCACTCAACTGAGGCATTTTGCTTTCTTTCCTCGTTTCAACAGCACGACTTAACTGCGAAAGTGCAATAATCGGAACGTTGAGCTCTTTTGCAAGTGCTTTCAGGTTTCTTGAGATGTTACTGATCTCTTGCTCACGATTGGTGTTACGATCTCCACTTCCACTCATCAACTGCAAATAATCGATGATGATGATGCCAACGTTGTGTTTGTTAACCAGCCTTCTTGCTTTTGCACGGAACTCAAAAATGTTTAAAGCAGCAGTATCATCTATAAATATCGGAGCTTGTTCTAATCGTTTAATACCTTTTGTATGGAGTTGCTCGTATTCATGCTGTTCAAGCTTACCACGGCTGATCTTCTCCATGTGGATCTCACTTTCTGCACTAAGCATTCTCTGTACCAACTGGGCAGAACTCATCTCTAAAGAAAAGAAAGCAACCGCTGTTGGTTTTGTTGGATTGAGTGCAGCATTTCTTACCAGGTTTAAGGCAAAAGCCGTTTTACCAACTGAAGGTCTTGCTGCAAGAATGATAAGATCTGTAGGCTGCCAACCATAAGTAATCCTGTCAAGCGTAGGAAATCCACTTGGCACACCTGAAATATCATCTTCTTTTGTTCTCAGATCATCAATACGCTTAATTGCTTTTGCCAAAGCATCATTAATGTCTTCAAAATTCTTTTTCAGGTAATTGTTGGTGATCTTGAACATTTTTTCCTCTGCTTCATCCAGCAGATCAAAAACGTCTGTACTGTCTTCATAAGCATCACCAATGATCTCTCCACTCAACCGAATCAGCTCCCTTTGAATAAATTTCTGCAAAACGATCCTTGCATGGGCTTCAATATTTGCAGTGGATACAACAGAGTTGGTGAGTTTAGTAATTGCATAAGGTCCACCAACTATATCAAGTTCTTCCTTACGCTTCAGTTCTTCAACAACCGTAAGTATATCAATTGGCATGTGATTGTCTGCCAATGATTTAAATGCCTGGTAAATTCTCTGGTGAGCATCGACATAAAAGCATTCTGGTTGCAAGATCTCGATCACCGTATCAAATGCACTTTTCTCAAGCATAATAGCACCGAGTACCGCTTCTTCTAATTCTTTTGCCTGCGGTGGAACCTTACCATAGACCATGGTGCTGAGGTCTATTGAAGGCTTCCGCCTGTTCTTTCTGTCTTTGTTTAAGTTGGTTAAATCCATGAAAAACAACTAGTCTTTGGGGTTAGATAAATTTTACCAACTCGATTGGGTGTATAAAATCAGTTTCTTGCAAAGCTGCCGGTTACTTACTTCATTCATCCAATTGAGCCGCCGAAAAATCACTGCCGGACGACGAATATAGATGCGATTTGATTCTTTGATGAATCAATAGTTATTCTTTTTCCATCCACATTCAGTTCACCAAATTCAACAATTATTCACCTCCCAAACGTAGTTGTTCATAACTTTTATAAGGCTTATCCCCAAATTACAAGTCTGTTCACATTCCAATTCACATTACGTGTGCTAAAATAAATTTCCTTGAAAGTTGGAGAGTTCCACCCTTTTTGAGTAACTGGTAATCTTTTAAAGTAGCCGGCTAAATTGCTACTATTAGGCTTCGGTTGTGTCACTCACTTGTACTGTAACAAGTCTATTCAGCACTTCACAAAAGCTTGTTGAAAGATATTCAGGTGTTGATTTGCAAGAAACAATGCTGAATTAGGTGCAGCAGTACCGCTCCTTCTCCTTTGGAGAAGGAGAAGGAGTAGGAGGTCTTATATTTGCACAACTTAACAACAGCAAGGACCCTATGACGATCTCTTACAATTGGTTATGTGATTATTTGCCCGAGAAAATTGAACCTGAAAAGCTTTCTAAGATTCTCACCTCAATTGGGCTTGAAGTAGAAAGCCTGGAGCAATATGAAAGTATAAAAGGTGGGCTTCAAGGTTTGCTGATTGGCGAAGTGCTTGAGGCTGAACAACATCCGAATGCAGATAAGCTACAACTTACAAAAGTAAATGTTGGTGGTGCTGAACCATTACAGATCGTTTGTGGTGCATCTAACGTTGCAACCGGTCAAAAAGTAGTTGTTGCAACAATAGGAACTACCATTTACCCATTAAGTGGTGAGCCGTTAACCATGAAAGTAGCAAAGATCAGAGGTGTTGAAAGCCATGGAATGATCTGTGCCGAAGAAGAGATTGGAATCGGTGAAAGCCATGCAGGAATTATGGTGCTGCCTAACGATTTAAAAGTTGGTTCACTAGCTTCTGAATACTTCAAAACCTATTCAGACTGGATTTATGAGATCGGATTAACGCCTAACCGAATGGATGCTATGAGCCATTTGGGTGTAGCGAGAGATGTTAGTGCTTACCTATCACATCACAACAAAAAAACAACAAGGGCTAAAACGCCGTACGCTAATAATATAAAAGCTGAGAACATCAGCTTGCCGATTAAAGTAACAGTTGAGAATGCTGAAGCTTGTCCAAGATATTCCGGAGTAAGCATAGCAAACGTTACGGTAAAGGAATCTCCACAGTGGTTGAAGGACAGATTGATCGCTATCGGGCAAAGACCAATCAACAACATTGTAGATATTACGAACTATGTGCTGAATGAAACTGGTCAGCCATTACATGCTTTTGATGCAGATAAAATAACCGGTAGCGAAGTATTGGTGAAAAATTTAGCTGAAGGAAGCACTTTCACTACACTTGATGAGAAAGAAAGAAAGCTCAGCAACGAAGACTTGATGATCTGCAATGGCAACAGCGAAGGAATGTGTATTGCCGGAGTTTTTGGTGGAATTGAATCTGGCGTAAAAGAAACAACCACAAACATTTTTTTGGAGAGTGCTTGCTTCTCATCTGTTTCAATTCGCAGAACTTCTTTACGCCATGGATTAAGAACTGATGCTGCAACACGTTTTGAAAAAGGAGTCGATATTTCAAACACAGTTAATGTGTTGAAAAGAGCAGCGAAACTGATACAGGAGATTGCTGGTGGTGAGATAGCATCTGAAATCGTAGATATCTATCCTGAAAAAAAACATAAAACAGAAGTAGCACTTAAAAATCACTATCTAAAAAAATTGAGTGGTAAAAACTACCACTCAGACACGGTAAAGAATTTATTACAAAGCCTCGACTTTGAGATCATTAAAGAAGGTATGGATGAACTTTGGGTGGCAGTTCCTTTCAACAAACCTGATATCAGCTTACCTGCAGATATCGTTGAAGAGATCATCAGGATAGACGGCTTAGATAATATTGAAATTCCTTCTTCCATCACTATCACTCCTGCAGTAAATGAATTGGGTACTAAAGAAAGCCTGAAAGACAAGATTGCAACGTACTTAGTTGGTCAAGGCTTTTCGGAGATAATGACGAACTCTATTACCAATAGTAAATATTACTCGGAAGAACAGCTTACTACTGCTGTAAAGATGATCAACAGTCTGAGTGCAGACCTGGATGTAATGAGACCTTCGATGCTGGAAACAGGATTAGAGACAATCGCTTTCAACATCAATCGCAGAAACAGCAATCTGAAATTCTTCGAGTTAGGTAAAACATATCACCAAAAAGAAACTGGTAAATACTCAGAGAAAGAACATCTTAGCCTTTACGTTACAGGTGCAGACCAGGAAGATTCATGGAGTAAGAAGTCGAAAGACAGCGATATCTATGAAGCAAAAGGAATCGTATCGGCTATTCTTTCTTTAACTGGTCTGACAGATGTAAAGCTAGAGAAGCCTGAAGGTAGTAATGTGATTGAAGTCACACACTCCAAAAACAAGGTGGCTACTATTCAACAAGTAAGTAAAAAGCGTTTGCAGCAGTTTGACATCAAACAAAATGTATTCTTCATTGATTTCAACTTCGAAACGCTGCTAAAGCTGTTTGAAAGAACGAAGATCACTTACAAAGAGATCTCGAAATATCCTGCTGTAACAAGAGATCTTGCAATGGTAGTTAACAGTACTACTACTTACGAGATTTTGGAAACAACAGTGAAAAAACTGAAACTATCTAAACTGCAAGACATCCGTTTGTTTGATGTGTTTGAAAGTGATAAACTTGGTAAAGACAAAAAGTCGATGGCGATGAGCTTTACTTTTTTGGATGAAGAAAAAACAATGACCGATTCAGAGATCGATAGCATGGTAAACAAACTTATCCAGAGTTTTGAGAAAGAGCTAGGAGCTGAGATCAGAAAATAATATCTTGTAAGTATGAGTGTGGATCTGGACACCCAATTGAAAACGATTCAAGCCAAACTACAGCTATTGCTGAAGCAATACCAGCATTTGCAGAAAGAAAATGTCCAGCTAAAAAAGGAACTCGAAAAATCACAGTTAAACAACTCTGAGAAAACTGAACAGATACAAGCTATTCAACAAAAGGTTGATGTACTAAAGCTTGGTGCAAGAAGTTGGAGTGAAGATGAAAAAGTTGAGCTGGAAAAGCGGATTGATGTTTACCTGAAAGAGATTGACAAGTGCATCGCACTTTTAAATAATTAAACTTTTTAGGTTTCCAATCTTTAAAAGGTTGGGAACCTTTTTCTAATATGAAAGAATTAATCCCTGTAAATATTGTTATTGCCGAAAGAAATTATCGCCTGAAGATTGATCCGTCAGACGAAGAAATGCTTCGTAAAACTGTAAAGCTGATCAACGATAAAGTATACGAATACAAAAGCAGCTTTGCAGGCAAAGACATGCAGGATTATGTTGCTATGGTGCTGCTCTGGTTTGCCACTGAACAAACAAAATCTTCTCCGGATTCTTTTACAATGCAGGATACAGCAAGTAAACTTGCTTCACTGGAAGCTATGCTAGACAAAACGCTGGCTGAAATGAAAGCTGAATAGAATTATTGCTGTACAAGTGAGTGACACAACGAAGCTTAATAGTAGCAATTAGCTAAACTCATAATAATTCACCAAACACAGTCAGACCCGAGACGGTCAGACTGTTTTATCTCCTGCTTGCAATCAACAAATTCAGATCAGTGAACTTAAGATCAAACCTTTGGCTGATGTAAAAACTGGTGAGTGAACCTTTGTACATGTAAATGCCGTTACGCATGTTGAAGTCGTGCCAAAGCATCTCATCAAATCCACCAGCTTCGCTGGATTCTAACAACAGCGGCATAAGCACATTACTTATAGCATGGCTTGCAGTTCTTGCAAAACCACTTGGAATGTTGGGAACACAGTAGTGTATCACACCGTGTTTGGTGAAGGTTGGCTTTTCATAGCTTGTCATTTCACTGGTTTCAAAACAACCACCACGGTCAATACTTACATCAATAATAACACTACCCGTTCTCATTGCTGCAACCATATCTTCAGATACAACAACAGGAGAACGGCCAGCATCTCCACCTAAAGCACCAACTGCAACTTCACAAGTTTTTAGTTGCTTAGCAAGTATCCTTGGTTCAAGAACTGAGGTCCAGACACGAACACCCAGATTATTTTGCAAACGTTTTAGGCGATAAACGTTATTGTCGAAAACTTTTACCGAAGCACCCATTGCAAGTGCTGTTCTTGTAGCAAACTCTCCTACTACACCAGCACCGATAATTACCACTTTTGTTGGTGGAATACCGCTGATACCTCCAAGTAAAACACCTTTTCCATGATTGAAACTTCCCAAATATTGACCAGCGATCAACATCACAGCACTACCAGCAATTTCACTCATGCTACGAACGATTGGATACGTTCCTGAATCGTCTTTCAAACTTTCAAAGCACAAAGCGGAAATGCGTTTCTCCATCATTTTCTCGATGTGCTCTTTCTTTAAAGCAGAAAATTGTAAAGGAGAAATGATTGTCTGATTTAACTCCAGGTAGTTCAAATCTTCACCAACTACAGGGGCAGTTTTTATAAGAATCGGAGCTTTGAAAGCCTCAGATTTTTCGTAAACGATCTGGGCACCAGCTTCAGAGTAGTCTTTATCGTTGTAATTGCTGCCTTCGCCAGCTTTGTGTTCAATAGTTACCTGGTGACCATTATTCACCAAGACTGCAACAGCTTCCGGGATCAGTGCTATCCTGTTTTCCTGGAAAGCCGTTTCTTTCGGTATACCAATATGCAGTTTCGCTCCTTTTGGCTTGATATCTAAAACCTCTTCTAAGGTTTCCAGGGAAATTGAAGGACTAATAGATGGTTTCAAACTCGGCATTTATCAATGATTACGCTGTATATAAAATTAGTCTTTTTTGGGGAATGCTACATAAGAAGTAGTGATCGTTCTTGTTGTATGATCAACAAGTTCAATGTTGATATTGAAAAGGTTATCAGGCAAAATCCCCTCTGCTTTCTCCGGCCATTCTACGAAACAATAATTATCGCTGAGGATAGCATCTTCCATTCCGGCATGAATTGCTTCCTGCTCATCTTTCAGCCTATACCAATCCATGTGGAAGATCGTTCCTGCAACAGGGCTAGAATATTCATTCATCAAAGCGAAAGTAGGGCTGCTCACAACTTCTTTAACCTGGAGGAATTCACAAATCGCATGTACCAAAGTAGTTTTTCCTGCTCCCATTGGTGCATAAAAAGCCCAGGTCTTATACAGTTGTCCTTCCTGCCAAAGTTCATGGGCTAAGCTGTCAAGTTCGGCGATATTGTACGTCTTTACCACAGGGTTGCAAAAATATTGGGTAGAAATGCAACTACGTAAAAAAGATAGTGATATATCTCAGAAATTCGGCAAACCTTGTGAGGTAGTTTTGCAATATGGAAAGAGTGAATTGGCAGGTATCGGGTATGGATTGTGCAAATTGTGCGTTAACCATCAACAAATATTTTCAAAAGCAAGGAGTTCAGAACGCCAAAGTAAATTTCGCCAGCGGCGAGGTGAGTTTTGATGTGAACGGAGCAGTTACAAAAGAGCATTTAAGCAAAGGCATCCAATCTTTAGGATATAAAGTTCACGCTCATGAAGCTGATGCTCATGGACATCATCATGACCATGACGAAAAAACATTCTGGTTCAAAACCCATCTTCAGCGGTTTGTTTTCTGTTTGATATTCACGCTACCGCTTCTCATCTCTCATACCATTCCTATTATTCATATTCCTGCATTGATGAATCCATGGGTGCAGTTTGGATTAACGATTCCTGTTTATATAGTTGGGATGGATTTTTTTGGCAGAAGTGCGATCAAAAGCTTATCGGGAGGAATTCCAAACATGAATGTGCTCATTGCTTTGGGAGCAACTGCTGCATTTGTTTATAGCTTAGTTGGAACGATTCAGGGTGATGAGAACAAGATCTTTTACGAAACTGCTGCTACCATAATTACACTTGTTTTTCTGGGTAACTGGATGGAAGAAAAATCTGTTGAGACGACTCAAAGAGAGCTGAAGAAACTTGCCTCAACCCAGAAGGCTATGGCAAATATGATTGCTTATGATGATAAGCATGAAGAGAATATTTTTTCTGTGGAGAGTACACAGCTTAAAGTGGGTGATCTTATCCTGGTGAAGAGTGGTGAATATGTTCCGATGGATTGCAAAGTACTTTGGGGTGACGCACAAGTGAATGAAGCAATCATTACTGGTGAAAGTGTACCGGTGGAGAAGAAAATGAATGACAAATTGATTGGTGGAAGTATTCTGGAACATGGAACGATCAAGGCTTATGTAACAGCGGTTGGAGAAAACTCTGTGATGGGTCACATTCTTAGAATGGTGAGAGATGCACAAGCTGAAAAGCCACCTGTTCAACAAATGGCAGATAGAATTAGTGCATGGTTTGTACCAACTGTTATCGGTATTTCAATTTTAGCTTTTGCAGGAACTTACTTTTTTACCAGCAATGGATTTACAGAAAGCTTGATGAGAGGTATTGCTGTATTGGTTATTGCTTGTCCTTGTGCAATGGGTTTAGCAACACCTGCAGCAATTGCAGTTGGCTTGGCAAGAGCAGCTAAAAGTGGAGTCTTATTTAAGAATGCAAGAAGCCTGGAAATATTCAAAGATATTAAGCAAGTTGTTTTTGATAAGACGGGTACATTAACAACAGGTCATTTTACCATCACCGCTTTTCACAGTACAATAGCTGAAGATGAGTTTAAGCAGATTGCATATTCGTTGGAGAAATATTCGAATCATCCTGTTGCAAGAGCAATTTCAACCAGTTGGAAAAACAAAGATGAACTTCGATGGAATTCCATCGAAGAAGTGAAAGGGATTGGAATGAAAGCAGTTGGTAAAGATGGTAAGCAATACGTTGCAGGATCATTCAAATCTGTGCAAGGTTTAACAGAGGATTTTTCGCATAATATTTATGTTACCAGAGATAGTGAACTACTTGGCTGGGTAGATGTTGCTGACGACATCAGACCTGAAGCAAAGAATGTTGTTTCGATGCTGAAAGCAAAGGGAATCAAAACAATTTTGTTAAGTGGTGATAAAAGAGAAAAGTCTGAGCAGGTTGCACAAGTTTTAGGCATAGACGAAGTTTTTGCAGAACAAACTCCTGAACAAAAGCTTGAGAAGATTGCTGCCTTGAACGCTGCTGCACCAACAGCTATGGTAGGTGATGGAATTAATGATGCACCTGCATTAGCGAAAGCAACTGTAGGGATTTCTTTAAGTGATGCTTCTCAAGTAGCCATGAATAGTGCTCAAGTTGTTTTAATGAATCATGGTTTGAAAAATTTGCCGCTATCGCTTGGATTAGGTAGACATACATACCTCACCATAAAACAAAATCTTTTCTGGGCTTTCATTTATAACATCATTGCCATTCCAATTGCAGCCTTTGGATATCTCAGTCCAACATTTGGTGCTTTGGTAATGGGCTTTAGCGATGTGGTGCTAGCGATTAATTCTATCCGGTTAAAGTTCAAAAAGGTAATTTGATCAACGTGAAAAGTCAAAGGTGAAAAGTGAAGGCTCGAAGCGTATCTTTAAAGGAAAAATGTTTCTACAGCTAAATCACAAGAATCTTGAAGCTTATAAGGCAGCAAGAGATTTTTTGAAGGAATGTTATAAAGTAACTGCTTCATTACCCTCTGAGGAGAAATATAATCTTACCCAACAAATCAGACGAACCGCACTTTCAGTAAAGCTTAATCTTGGTGAAGGTTCATCCAGAAAATCAGAGGTCGAGCGGAAAAGGTTTTATGAGATTTCAAGAGGCTCGCTGATTGAAATAGATACTGCTTTTGAAAGTGCCTTCGATTTGAGTTACGATAAAGAATCAGATTTAGCCGGAATAAGTAAACTTATCAATAATACTTTTGCATTAATAACAGGTTTAATACGGTAAAAGTTTTGCAACCTTCACCTTTCACTTTTCACCTTTGAAACCTACTCACCTCTTACATCAATTTTGGGGCTATTCTACTTTTCGTGGAGAGCAGGAGAATATTATCAATTCCGTTCTTGAAAAAAAGGACACACTTGCTCTATTGCCGACTGGTGGAGGTAAATCAATCTGCTTCCAGGTTCCGACATTGATGATGGAAGGAATTTGCCTTGTGATCTCTCCGTTGATCGCTTTAATGAAAGACCAGGTAGAGAATCTAAAAAGAAGGAATATTCCAGCACTTACTATTAACAGCAGCATGAATTATTTTGAAGTAAAGCAGACACTTCAAAACGCAGCTTATGGTGATCACAAGTTTTTGTACTTATCACCAGAACGTTTACAAACAAAACTGTTCAAAGAATTTTTACCTGCTTTAAACGTTAGCTTAATTGCAGTTGATGAAGCTCACTGTATTTCACAATGGGGTTATGATTTCAGACCATCCTATTTAAAGATTGCGGAGTTGAGAAATGAACTTCCTGATGTTCCAATTCTTGCTTTAACTGCTTCTGCTACTCCGAAGGTGCGGGAAGACATTATTGGAAAGCTGAAGTTGAATCAACCCACTCTTTTTAAACAATCTTTTGAAAGATCAAATCTTTCCTATTCATCTTTCCACGTTGATAGCAAGATCAACAAGGTTATTGAGATCTTAAAAAATGTTCCGGGTAGTGGTGTGATTTATTGTAAGAATAGAAGAGAGACCCAGAATGTTGCTCAGCTTCTTAGGCTACACCAACTTTCAGCAGATTATTATCATGCTGGATTAACGCAGGACGAAAGAGGCCGGAAACAGGAAGAGTGGATCAATGGCAGAACAAGAGTTATCGTTTGCACTAATGCATTCGGAATGGGTATCGATAAGCCAGATGTGAGAACTGTGATTCATCACGATTTACCAGATTGTCTTGAGAATTATTACCAGGAAGCTGGAAGAGCAGGAAGAGATGGCAACAAGGCTTATGCAGTTGCTGTTCATCAAACGAAAGATGTTGATGAGCTTAGAATTTTGCCCGAACTTAAATTTCCTTCAATTGCAGAGATCAAAAAAGTGTATCAATCGATAGCTGATTATCTTGACATACCAGTTGGTTTGGGTGAAGGAAATTACTATGATTTTGACTTGATCGAATTCTCTAAAAACTTCAAGTATGAAATTCACCTGGTGATGAATGTTTTGAAGGCCCTGGAATCTGAAGGACATCTTTCCTTCAGCGAAAATATTTTCCTGCCTTCCCATTTGAAGTTTGTTGCACCAAAAGAACTGTTAGAAGATTTTGAAAATGGGCACCCAGAGTTGGAGCCTCTTATTAAAGTATTACTCAGAACTTATGAAGGAATTTACGATAACCGAATTTCAGTTAATGAAAAGAACATTGGAAGATTAGCAAGGCTCTCATCCGAATTGGTGAAAGAGAAGCTAAAACAATTGCAGGCTTATAACATAGTTGAATATCTGCCTCAAAAAGAAACGCCACAGATTTACTTCTTG
>JANPIB010000198.1:0-20120 GCA_031424775.1 Chitinophagales bacterium
CCGGGGCAATTTTAATTTCGTTTGCGAAAACGAATGTGTCTTTTGGAGGCTTCTTGACCGATGTACGGTTAAAAACAAATAAAAACTTGCTGTTGGGAAAACACGATTGAAACAAACAGACCGAAAGCCCTAGAAAGATCAAAAGAAAAATTGGTTTCCGGTTGAAAATCATATTGATATGCTGAGTAAGAATGAGGTCAAATATATTCAAAGTTTGTTCCACAAAAAAACGAGGGAAGTTGAAGGTGTATTTGTAGTGGAAGGACCGAAAATCGTGGAGGAAGTATTGGTTTCTGATTACCAGGTGAGAAAAATTTATGCTGTTGATGAATGGACGAAACCTGCAAATATTTCAGCTGAAGTTTTGCGTGTAAATGCGGTTGAATTGCAACGTATCTCCGGTTTGCAAACTGCCAACCAGGTACTGGTTGTTGTTGAACAAAAGCCTTGTAACAAACCTGAACTGAGCGGAAGGCTAACATTGGTGCTGGATGGAATTCAAGATCCGGGAAACCTGGGAACGATCATCAGGATCGCTGATTGGTTTGGTGTAAAACAGATAATTGCCAGCAACGATACAGTTGAACTGTACAATCCAAAGGTTATTCAAAGTACGATGGGCAGTTTTATCAGAGTAGGAGTGTGGTATGATGAATTACCTCAGCTGCTGCAAACTGCCGGAGTTCCGATTTATGGAGCTTTACTCAACGGTAAGAATGTATTAGAGATTAGTAAAGTTGAAGAAAGCATGCTGGTAATTGGAAATGAATCGAAAGGCATTAGCGAAGCCGTTAAACAGTTGATATCACAACCGATTACCATTCCTCGTTTTGGAGGAGCAGAATCTTTGAATGCTGCAGTTGCAACCGGAATTATTTTGTCTCACTTTGTTGAGTAGAACTCGTCATTGCGAGCGAAGCGAAGCAATCTCCTGAATTTAGAGAGATTTATATTTTAAGATTGCTTCAGTCGTACCTCCTTCGCAATGACGTACTTCTTACTTCATACCTCGTTCTTCTCGTTTATCTAAATTGGATTGCCTTAACCGGTCTGATGCTTCTTACGATCAATGTAGGAATGATCAAAGCTAAAAAGCAAACTACCAAAGTCGCTACACACACAGCTGCAACCTGCCACCAGATAATTTCTACTGGTGCAGTTGAAACGTAGTAAGCTGCCTCGTCGAGTTGAATGAACCCAGTAGCTTGTTGGAGGAAACATATTCCTAATCCAAGCACTAGTCCAAGACCAACTCCTGTTGAAGCAATAATTGTAGCATGATACATGAATATTTCCTGGATTGTGCCTTCAGTGCTTCCGATTGCTTTTAAAATGCCGATCATCCTCGTTCTTTCTAAAACTAAGATGAGTAAGCAGGTGATGAGATTGATGATGGCTACGATTGCCATCACCACGAAGATCACGTCACGGTTTACATCCTGAATGCCGAGCCAGTCGAAGATGTTTGGATATATCTGACGAACCGTTCTGCTGATCCAGATGTCTGGCAACACACCTTGTTTTGAAAGCTGGTTGTTCACTGTATCCATCTGCCGATAATCGTTCAGGAAAACTTCATAGCCACCAACTTCGTCAGGTTCCCAATCACTAAGTCGTCTGATCAAACGAATATCACCAATGGCAAAAAGTTTATCATATTCTTCCAGACCTGTTTTGTAGATACCTGAAACAATTAAAGGACGAAAAACACTAGTCTGCTGTTCTCTTGAAATAAAGAAAACCTTGATCGTATCGTTTAGTTTGGCTCCAAGTTGTTCAGCAGTTTGTTGGGAAATGAGGATGTTTCGGCTGTATAGTGAGTCGTTAAAGTTGAGCCAGCCCCCTTCAGTTACAAATGGCTTTAAATTGCTGTAAGCATAGTCTTGCTCAACACCTTTGAACAGCAAGCCTTCTATATTCATGTTCTTTTCAGCCACAACCGATCTTGTACCAAATGCCTGAACTTGTTTCACCTGCGGCATAGCCTTCAAAGCTGTTAAGATCGAATCATTCTTAGCCATTGGTGTTTCTTCGGCTACTAACGATTTATTCGGCTCAAAGCGTTGAATACGAACATGCCCCCAAAAGCTGAACACTTTTTCACTCACCGTTTTTTGGAAACCATTTACAAAAGCAAGGGTAATGATCATTGCTGCAACACTTACAACGGTGGCAGCGATAGACAAACGAATAATGAACCTTGAAAACGATCTTTGTTTGCTGAAAGCGATTCTCTCTCCTATAAAAGCGGCAACATTCATTTCAAAGCACAAAATAAGTTAATAGTATGTACGGTTGTTGATTGAAAAACTGTTTATTGTTAGTTTTACGAAATGTGTATAATGCGTTGCCTGCTGGTATGCTTGTTTTTTCTTCCGATGGCTTCACAAGCCCAATTGCCTGATGAGGTTTATCACAAGAATGTTAAGTCAGTTAAGTTGTTTATTAAAGGAAACCAGGCTGGCTATCCAATCGTAAGTTTAGGAATGTTAGATCAGCTGGAGTTGCATTTTGATGATATGGATGGATTTGCAAAAAGCTATTCTTACACTTTCCAACTTTGCGATGCAGATTGGAAACCAAACCAGATGTTGGGAACGTTTGATTACATTAAAGGCTTTTCGCAACAACGGATCACTCAGTACCGAGTTTCTTCTATTTCCACACAGGACTACGTACACTACCAGGCAAGTTTGCCAGACAGGAATTGTGCTCCCTCAAAAAGCGGCAATTACCTGCTGAAGATTTTCCTGAATGGAGATACTTCAAAACTTGCCTTCACCAAAAGAATGTTGGTTGTACAACAATTGGCCGATGTTGGTGCTCAGATACAACAACCTTTCAGCTCTGAGTACTTTAGAACGTACCAAAAAGTACAGTTGGTAGTGAACAAGACAAAACTAGATGTGTTGAATCCGCAACAGCAGATCAAAACCGTGATACTGCAGAATTATCGTTGGGATGCTACAGCTAAAATGATACAGCCAACTTTCATCAAACAAAACACTCTAGAATACAATTCAGAGAATGATGCACTTTTTCCTGGTGGAAAAGAGTTTCGCTGGATAGACCTGAGAAGTTTTCGTTTTAAGAGTGATAGGATCGATTCAAATGATCTGACTCAAAAACCTTTTTACATTGTTGCCAAGCCTGATACTGAAAGAACAGGTCAACGTTATCTTTTCTTCAGGGATATGAATGGATTTTATGAAACTACTTCTACAGACCTGATCAATCCGTGGTGGCAGGGAGATTATGCTAAGGTGAAATTCACTTTTGTACCTACAGGAAATCAGCCATTTGTAAACAGAAGGCTTTTCATAGCCGGAGAATTTACAGGCTACAAATACAACGATAGCACCGAAATGGTGTACAATGCTACATCTGGTATGTACGAGAAAGAGTTATTTCTTAAGCAGGGATATTATACTTACACCTATGTTACCAAAGATGCTAAAAACAATGTTCCGACGGTAGAGCAAACCGACGGAAGTTATTGGGAAACGGAAAACGATTACACGGTGCTGATCTATTATCGTTCACTCAGCGGAAGACATGATGAGCTGGTAGGAGTTACAACGGTTAATTCGAGGTTGAATAGGAGTGGGTTTTAAAAGATGCCACAAGTTCAGCACGTACAAGTGAGAGACACAACAGACGATGCCATAAAAAACAAAAAGCTGGTACCAAACCAACTTTCGTGAAAGAAAATAAAAAAGGCAGACTACTCACATCGCACCGCTACAACCACTTACCCTTGCTTCCTTCCAGACCTGGGGGATTTCAGTAGGAGCTGGTCGTGTAAGGCCTGCCGGGTGCAAATGTAACGGCTGAACGATAAACTCCTTCAAAAAAAGTTGAAAAATTGCTGGTAAATATGGTTCGTGTTCTCTTTCAATGCAAAAACCACAGATTATCTTCGCTGCCATAATTATTATCTATGAAGTTTTTTATTGATACCGCCAATTTAGCCCAGATAAAAGAAGCCAATGACCTTGGAATTCTTGATGGAGTAACTACAAATCCATCGTTGATGGCTAAAGAAGGCATTAAAGGTGAAGAAGCGATCAACAATCATTATAAGACAATTTGTGAGCTGGTAGATGGTGATGTGAGTGCTGAAGTGCTAACAACTGAGCTGGATACAATAATTGAAGAAGGAAAAAAGCTGGCAGCAATTCACCCAAACATTGTGGTGAAAGTGCCCATGATCAAAGACGGTATAAAAGCGATCAAGTGGTTCACAGATAACGGAATCAAAACCAATTGTACACTGATCTTTTCTGCTGGTCAGGCAATTTTAGCTGCCAAAGCCGGAGCTTATTATGTTTCACCTTTCATCGGTAGAATTGACGATAGCGGCTGGAATGGTGTTCAGTTGATAGAACAGATCTCAAATATTTATGCTTTACAGGGTTTCAAAACTGAGATTCTTGCAGCTTCTATCAGAACGGCGAACCATATAGTTCAATGTGCTGAGGCTGGAGCCGATGTTTGTACTTGTCCGTTGGATTCCATACTGGGCTTGCTGAAACATCCTTTGACAGATATTGGTCTGGCGAAGTTTCTTGAAGATGCTAAGAAGATGTGATTATCGGAACACGGATGACACGGATTAAATGGGTTTACCCTGAATCTGTGAACATCTGCCTCATCAGTGTTATCTGTGTGCTATCAGTTTTTCTTCCTCTTTTTCTGCCAGCCATCTATCAGCTCTTCCGAAGTCTTCAGCTGCTCTTCTATAATCACTTTCTTGATGTATATCTTCACTTCTCTTCTCACCAGGGGATTGTCTTTCAAGATTGCTGTTACAATTACGAATTCCGCTTTCTCGGCTGTATCAAGCTGTAAAACATTGCCTAGCATTTTACCGGTTGAGCAGGTGAATTTTACTTGTGTGGAGTCCAACGGAATGTAACTTCCTGAAGAAAGTTTGCCATCTATATTGATGTAATTAAAATGTAACGGACCTCTTTTTACACTATCTGTGTACAGATTAAAGTAAATACTGTCAATCTTCTGCGACTGGGCGACAAAAGCTGAGCAGACAACAAAAAAGGCGATGAGGAGAGCTATTTTCACACGAATCGTCAGATTTCCTTCGAAGTTACACATACAGTTCCTCGTTCAATGTTAATGCTCAATCAAAGTGTGGAGTTTACAATGGTTCAAAAGCATAACAATTTCTAAAAGGTTGATTTCCAGAGTTGGTAACATGAAGCTTATGAATTCTTGTAGTTGGCACACTTTTTCTATTAATTGATTAAAAGAGAATTAAAGTGGGAAAGAGAATTATTCATAAATCGGTTAAAGACTTCATCTACTTAATGGCGGCTCAGTCTGGAATTTCGGTTGAGCAGGCTTCTATTACATTGAAGTCAATAATGAGCTATATGCAGCAGCATCCAACTCATCCTTTGCAGAGAGCTATTTCAGCCATTTTCGGCAGTAAAAAGAATAATGACGAGGCAATTCTGAATTAATTGGTAGCCAACTCTAGTATTTCAATATAGTTTGATGCAGACTGTCCTGAGTTTGTCGAAGTATCGCACTCTTGTACTGAAGTACTCATAGCAACAATTCGAACTTAAAATAATAACTCAACTATACAACAAAGGTCAGTTCTAAAGCTGACCTTATCTGTTTGTTTCATCTAGGTTTATAAAGCTCGGAAAGTATAAGCGTAATCATTTAATTCGTTCCTTGAAAGTGGTGAACTTAAAAGTTGATTCATTAGTACCAGGTAATTATCAGGATCCACAATACCTCGATATGCAGCTTTGGCTAAACTCAGTCTGTTTAACTCACCATCAACTAAACTAATCAGCTGTATTGCCTGCTGAGCAGAATAAAAGTAAGCTATGTTGCCAAAGGTTTTGTTGAGATAAGCAATTGAATTTCCGGTTGGTACATTTTCTCTCATTTGGATCATGATTGATGAGAAATTATCGTCACTAAGTACCGGCTTGTTCTGATTATAATTGATCAGCCCAAACGACTTTTGAGCTTCTTTAATATAGTTGTTCAATTGAATTCTTGCTGCATCCGTATTCAACAAGCTGTATAGTTGATTAAAGTTCGATCTGTCAACCACATGGTTGTACACATCCCGGAGCAACTGAATCCTGCTGCTTTCATATTCTACTAACTCAATTAAACGTCTTACCTGGTCTGTTGTAAAATAATGAGTCTGGTTAGTCAATATCTCAGCCACTTCATTCACACGAAGCGACGCATCTGTATTTCGCCTGATCTTCTGCAACAGAATGTCAAGATTGGCTTCATTCATTTCCAGTCTGAAGCTTTCGCTGTAACTGGCAATTGTATTTGTACCATCCTGGCGAATCAATGTTGCCAGTTGATCTCTACTTGCAGGCTCACTCATAATGCTATACACCTGTATGAAGTTTGTAGGATCGATGATCCTGTTATAAGCCAGCTTTGCTAAAGTGAGCTTATTGTTTTCACCTTCTACGGTTTGCAGAATCTGTAATACCTGTTGAGTAGAGAAGTAGTTATTGTTATTCGTTAAAGCTGTTTGTGCAGCTGTCGTTCTCCTTGTTTTTCGCCAGTGAAATTGAATGTCGGTGAGTAGTGTGTTGAAAGCATCATCAGCCATAGCAATTGTAGGATCTGATGTTGTACCGGCAATTTGTTTCTCTTTTACCTGCACAATTCCGTTCGGTGCAATGTTGATGGCTACGTCATAACCAGATCGAACTCTGAAGGTTGTTGTGGTTTTAATTAACGGTAATTGTTGGCTGCTTCTGCTTGGATTGGTTGCATCATCATTTGGGTTATAATCATTCTGACGAAGAAGCTTTAAACTGTATTCACCGGGTCTTAAGTTACTGATAGTGATGTTCTTTGATAAATTGTTGATGTTGTTATTTTCAATCTCGTAAGTAATTCCATTAAGTACAACTTGTTTGTTCCTATTGCCATGTACATAAACTGCTACCGTTTGTGCATGTGCTGCTGTTGTAAAGCAAAGCAGCAATATCCATATTCGCTTCATTTTATATCCTTTGTTACAATGAACATAAAACCAAAGCATGTACCATAAAGCTGATCAGGAATGATGAACTCTGTTCAGAACGTTGAAGTGAGTGACACAACCGGAGCTCAATAGCAAACCAACAGCTGGTTGCAGCATATCTCTAACAAGCACCTAAGGCTTAGCAACTGTAAAGTTTAAACTTCATATCTTGAGCCTCCTAAATAATTGGATATGAAAATTTCGTCTCTATGTTTGCTTGCTATGGTTTGCAGCACACAAATATTTGCTCAGGGTAAGCCTGGAGCTTTCAAAGGAAAATATCCTACGACTAAAAAAGTAGATCAAACTGATGTTTTCTTCAGCACAAGTGTTTCCGATCCTTATCGTTGGTTAGAAGATGATATGAGTGCTGAAACAAAATCGTGGGTAACAACTCAGAATGAAGTGACTAATGGGTACATGAGCCAGATTCCTTTCAGAAGTAGGATCAAAGAAAGGCTCACTACGCTTTGGAATTACGAGAAGTTTGGGGCTCCTTACAAAGAAGGGGATTATACTTATTTCTATAAGAACAATGGTTTGCAGAATCAGTCTGTTTTGTATCGGCAGAAAGCAGGAGGTAAACCAGAAGTTTTCCTCGATCCCAACAAATTCTCAGCTGATGGAACTACATCTTTAGCCGGGATTGATTTTTCTAAGAATGGTTCTCTAGCTGCTTACCAGATTTCTGAAGGAGGATCGGATTGGAGAAAAGTGATCATCATTAACACTGCTACCAAGAAGAACGTAGATGATACTTTGATCGATGTAAAGTTTAGTGGACTTTCCTGGAAAGGCAACGATGGATTTTACTACAGCAGTTACGATAAACCAACAGACGGTAGCCAGCTTTCAGGCAAAACTCAGCTGCATAAGCTCTTCTATCATAAACTTGGCACTAAGCAAAGCCAGGACAAATTGATTTTTGGTGGAGATGCAACTCCAAGAAGATATATTGGTGGTGGAGTAACTGAGGATCAGCAATACCTGGTAATCAGTGCTGCTAACGCTACTTACGGTAACGAATTGTATGTGTTGGATCTTACTAAGAAAGATTCAAAGATCACTCCAATTGCTACCGGATTTGAAAATGAGTATGATGTAGTTTATGCAGAAAAGGGAAGTCTATATATTCTTACTAATTCCGGTGCACCAAACAGGAAATTAGTAAAGTTGACTCCTGGTCAAACTGATATCAACACGGCTGCAACAGTAATACCGGAAACTAAATTTCCATTAACTGTTAGCACTGCTGGGGGAAAGTTGTTTGCTCAGTACTTGAAAGATGCGGTTTCACAAGTTCAGCAATATAGCCTGAATGGTAAACTTGAAAGAACTATTCAACTTCCTGGTCTTGGAACTGCAGGTGGATTCTCAGGCAAAAAGACTGAAAAGGATATTTACTTTTCTTTTACATCTTATATATATCCATCAACAATATTCAAATATGAGATCAGTAGCGGCAAATCTTCTATTTACAAAAAACCTGAAGTAAAATTCAAGCCTGAAGACTTTGAAAGTAAGCAGGTGTTCTATACTTCTGCTGATGGAACAAAAGTGCCGATGATCATTACATTTAAAAAAGGACTTCAGCTAACCGGAAAAAATCCCTTGATGCTTTATGGTTATGGAGGATTCAATGTAAACCTTACACCGGGGTTTAGCGTAAGCAATCTTGTGTTCATGGAAAATGGTGGTGTGTATGCTGTTCCAAATCTTCGTGGTGGTGGAGAATATGGTGATGCATGGCATAATGCAGGAACAAAAATGCAAAAGCAAAATGTATTCAATGATTTTATTGCTGCAGCAGAATATCTGATCAAAGAAAAATACACTTCATCTGACTACCTGGCCATTTCTGGTGGATCAAATGGAGGATTATTGGTTGGTGCAGCGATGACCCAACGTCCTGAATTATTTCGAGTAGCTTTTCCTGCAGTTGGCGTGATGGATATGTTGCGTTATCACAAATTCACAGCAGGTGCAGGTTGGGCTTATGACTACGGTACCGCAGATGATAATGCAGAGATGTTTAACTACCTGTATAAATACTCACCAGTACATAATGTAAAGAAGGGAACCTGTTATCCGGCAACTTTAGTTACTACAGCCGATCATGATGATAGAGTAGTACCTGCACACTCATTTAAATATGCGGCAGAACTTCAGGATAAGCAATCTTGTGATAATCCTGTATTTATCAGCATCCAGGTTAAAGCCGGACATGGAGCTGGTAAACCTACAGCGAAAGTGATAGAAGAACAAGCAGATAAATGGGCTTTCCTGTTGTATAACACGGGACTAAGCTTGTAAGTTAAAAGGTCTGGATTGTTCCAGACCTTTTTTCATCAAATCAACACACGATTTTTTTCGATCAGGAATCTGTCTTATCGATCTATTAAGGTTACTTATTTCACCAGTCTAAAATAAAATGCCTTATTTTGTTCTTTCACCGTGCACAAACTAATTGCGATACCCCTTTTTTTAGGTCTGCTTATTTATGAGAGCGGCTATTTTTTGCTTTTCATGTTTCAACAACACGAAATAAAGCAAGAAGTTCGTGCATATATAAAAGATAATCCCAAAGACCTTGGTACTACATTCAGTTTTGAATTAATTGATGGAAAACCTATTTACCAGAATGTTCAATGGATTGAAAAAGGTAAAGAGTTTACCCTTAATGGTGAGATGTATGATGTGATATCCATTCGTTGGGAAAGTAACAAGGTGACCGTTCACGCTATCAATGATAAAGCTGAAAAAGCATTGAAACAAACGTATGCAAGGCACCATAAAGGAAAACATCAATTGTCTCTATCTCAATTTGCAACCGTATTGTTTTTGCCTGGGCATTCTCAAATAATCTTAGACGTTCCTGAAACTTACTTCAAAATAAATTATGGTTACAGGGATGTTGGATTTAACCAACTGCATTTGCCTGTTATAGTTCCTCCTCCCGATAATATTTGATGACTACTGCTCTAAATTTCTTTCATCAAATAATAAGTAAAATGAGAAGTATCATATTGCTTCTTAATTTGTTTCTTTTATGTTCAATGGCCTCACCACAGGCTGTAATAAAAGGTACAGTTAAGGACGAAACATCAAAGCAGCCAATTGCTGCGGCATCTATATATTCAAATAACAAGGTAGTTGCTATTACTAATGATAAAGGAGAATTTAATCTTACGACACCTTTGAAATCGGTTACTATTACTGCAATCGGTTATCAAAGCGAAACGGTTGATGTGAAAGGGAGCTTGATAGAAGTGCTATTAGTTAGGGTAGATAATGATTTAAATAACATCGTGATTTCATCCACATCCTCAGCTAATAAGAAATTACTCTATCAGCCACAATCAATCACAAGATTAACGCCTAAAGAACTTACCCGTGGTACAGGGTTGTTTTTAGATGATGCCATAAACACTAATGTTCCAGGTGTTACAATGAATAGACGAAGTGTTTCCGGAGGACAACAATTCAACATTCGTGGATATGGCAATGGAGTGAGAGGTACTAACGGCATCAGCAGCAATTTTGATGGACAAGGTTATAAAGTCTATTTGAATGGGCTTGCAATTACAGATGCTGAGGGTATTAATGTAATGGATGATATAGATTTTGGTTCTATCGGAAATGTTGAAGTGCTGAAAGGTCCTTCAGGTTCTTTGTATGGACTGGCTATTGCTGGTGTGGTGAATTTGAAAACCCTTCAACCTACGAGAGGGAAAACATCTGTTGGACAAGATATCCAGTTTGGTAGTTATGGCTTACAGCGATATACAACAAGCTTTCAATCTGCCACTGAAACATCTTCATGGTTATTGAATTATGGATATCAGAAATCGGATGGTTACATGACTCATACTGCCTCTAATAAAAAATTCTTTAATGCAGTAGGAGAGTTTAAGTTGAATGATAAACAATTACTTAGTATTTATACAGCTTACACCAACAGTTATGATGAACGAGGTGGTGAATTAACAATCACTCAATACAATAACAAAGATTACAGTGGTAATACTGAATATATTAAGCGGAATGCTCATTCTGAAGTGATCGGCTTTAAAGTTGGGGCAGGACATACTTATCAGTTTAACCATAATATAAGTAACACAACTTCAATTTTCGGTTCAACGTTTAATAATAACGCCAGTTCTGCTGGTGGCTGGACTGACAAAAATCCATTGAATATCGGACTGCGTTCAACTTTTGATACTAAGTTCAACCTTTCTAAAGATGTTATACTCTCTGGGGTAAGTGGTATAGAAGCTCAGCGAACCAATAACCAAACAATTGGCTACTTCATGAAAGCGGATCCTGCAAACCCTACCGCTTATTTTAGGATTGATACGATGCGTAGCAACCAATTCGCAGTTTCCAGTACTACTTCATTATTTACACAATGGACTGTAACCTTGCCTACAGAACTTAGTATCACAGCAGGCTTAGGCTTAAGTACTATGGACATTATATTGAACGATCGTTTTGTACGTCCTGGAATTCTTTTGCCACCAGTACAGTATAAAAGATCGTATAAGGGAATGGTGTCTCCATTTTTGGCGGTAAATAAAGTAATCAATAAAGAAGTCTCACTTTACTTTAGTTACAGTAAAGGATATAAAGCACCTGTGAGTTCTTACTTTTTCATTCCATTTACCGGGCAGTTAAATACTAGCTTGGAGCCGGAGATAGGAAATCAATTTGAGATTGGAAGTAAGGGTTCATTATTCAAAGACAAATTAACCTATCAGTTAGCTATTTTCAATACTCTCTTTTCTAACAAAATGTATGCACAACCAGTACCCTTAAATGCCACCACCACAGCATATTCATACATCGCAAATGGTGGAAAGCAAATTAATAAGGGAGCTGAAGTTTTGTTGAAATATTCCGCTTTTACATCCGAGAAAGGCTTCTTGCGGTCGGTAAAGCCATTTGTTAACTTTACTTATTCAGATTTTAAATACAAGGATTTTAAATTCAGAAAAGGGAATACTAATGAACTGCAAGATTACACTGGCTTTGCAGTAGGTGGTGTGTCAAAATATGTATTCAATGCAGGTGTTGACCTTACAGCAGCACACGGTCTTTATGCTACCTTATATTATTCATATAAAGATAAAATGCCGATCACAGCTGATAACATGAATATGGCCTCTAGTTTTAATTTATTTAACGCAAAACTCGGATTCAAAAGGAGCTTGTCAAAACATTTTGATATTGATGCTTTTGTTGGAGGAACAAACCTAACAGGTGTACAATACTATTACATGGTATTTGTTAACCAGCTCCCTGATGCTTATGTTCCAGCTCCACTCCGTACGAATTGGTTTGGCGGTGTAAACCTTAGGTATAATCTTTAAAAGTGAAAGAGGCAGCAAAAACTGCCTCTTTTTTTGTGCGAAACTTGTTCAAACGCTTTCATAGTTTCATATATCTTTGATTTTTAATGACACTTTCCACCAAACATCTGCTGGGAATAAAGGATCTTACTAAAGAGGATATTCAACTCATTCTTTCTACCGCAGCCAATTTTAAAGACGTTTTACAAAGACCGGTAAAAAAAGTTCCATCACTACGAGATGTTACTATAGTGAATCTGTTCTTTGAGAACTCCACCCGTACTCGTATTTCGTTTGAACTGGCAGAAAAACGACTTTCAGCCGATACGCTCAACTTCACAGCCAACGCTTCTTCTGTTTCTAAGGGTGAAACACTGCTTGATACGGTAAACAACATTCTCAGCATGAAAGTGGACATGGTGGTGATGCGTCACTCAGCAAGTGGAGCACCTCACTTCCTGGCTAAGCACATACCTGCTGCAATTGTAAATGCCGGAGATGGTGTGAATGAACATCCCACCCAAGGCTTGCTGGATGCTTTTTCTATGCAGGAACGAACTGGAAAACTTGAAGGATTGAAAGTTGCCATCATTGGTGACATCATGCATAGCCGTGTAGCGATGAGTAATATTTATCTTTTAAAAAAGATGGGAGCTGAGGTTACTGTGGTAGGTCCGCCAACGCTAATTCCAAAGCACATCAAAGAGGCTTTCGATGTAAATGTTACATACAATTTGAAAGAAGCTTTGCAGTGGTGTGATGTTGCTAATGTACTTCGTATCCAGTTAGAACGTCAGAATCAACCTCTGTTCTCTTCCTTGAGAGAATATAACCTGGCTTATGGCATCAGTCGTAAACTGCTGGAGAGTATAGGAAAAGATATTGTGATTATGCATCCCGGACCAATCAATAGAGGAGTGGAATTAGATAGTGATGTTGCCGATAGTAGCAATTCTATCATTCTTAACCAGGTTGAAAATGGGGTAGCTGTTAGAATGGCTGTGTTATATTTACTGGCAAATAGAGAAAATTAAGACATTATCATGCAACGCATCTGCTTATTTCCCGGAACGTTCGACCCTGTTACCTTAGGGCATATTGATATTGTTCAGCGTTCGCTGGATATGTTCGATAAAATATACATCGGCATTGGTAAAAATGCCAACAAAGCTCCTATGTATAGTGACGAAGAGAGGCTGGATTGGATCAAGGAAATATTTAAAGATGAACCTCGTGTAGATGCTTTGATCTATGAAGGACTCACGGTAAACTGTTGCAAAAAAGTAGGTGCAAGGTTCATCCTCAGAGGGATTCGTTATGTTAGTGATTTTGAATACGAGAAAGTAATTGCTGATATGAACCGAAGTTTAGATCCTAATATTGAAACGATCTTCCTTACCTGTTCACCTCAATTCACTTCCGTGGCATCTACCCTTGTTAGAGATGTGATCAGGAACGGTGGTAATGCAACACCATTTCTCCCAGAGGTGGTGAGAAAGGCTATTTACGGTTAATAATCAATCATGTCAATCTGGTTCAAAAAGGATATAAAGCTTGAAGACTTTGCCGCATGGGGTAAGAACACAATGAGCGAAACGCTTGAAATGAAGTTTACAGAGATAGGAGACAATTATCTCAAGATCTCAATGCCGGTAAATGAGAAAACCAAACAACCCTACGGACTGCTTCATGGAGGTGCATCTGTAGCATTAGCAGAAACTGTTGGCAGTGTTGCCAGTGCTTTGGTGATAGATCATACAAAGCACTTATGTGTGGGGTTAGAGATTAATGCCAATCATGTTCGTAGTGCCAGGGAAGGATTAGTGATCGCTACCTGTACACCAATTCATCTTGGAGTGAGTACACATGTCTGGGATATCAAAATACATGATGAAAAAAGCAAGCTTGTATGTATAAGCCGTTTGACAGTTGCTATCTTGCCAAGGAGAGACTAAATGTTTAAAAACCTTTTGCTCCAGGTCTCCAACTGATTTCTCCTTTACATCGCAATAGTTTCTCAAAATTGAAGGCGAATCGCAGCAAAATTAAAGCAATCGATTTAAATGCTTTTGGAAGTGCTGAAGCTTATTGTGCAACAATGATCTCTATAACTTCACCCTGACATTCCTGTGCATTTTCAATTTGGCTCTCAGAAAGATCAGCCGTTAAAAAGTACCGATCATAATCTATAACCGGCTTTGAAATGCTGAGCTGGAATATGCATTCAGCTAAATGTTGTAACGATGGGAAACGTAATGTAACTTTTTTCATACTTGCAAAAAGGTGGCAAATATCTAAGAGTGTTTTAAAAAATTAAGTAACATTCTTAAGCAGCACGGCAGTGTGAAAGTAGCTGTCTCACTTCTTTAACTATAGCGGCAAACTTGTCGGGCTTAGTAACAATGCTTACGCCATATTCTCTTTCAAGGTGTTGATAAAACTCTCGTTGCGAGGTAGTAAAGATCGCAACCGGTATATGATCCCAATCTTGCTTGGCTTTTATCTCTTTCAAAGTAGCTTGTCCATCCAGAATTGGCATATTCATATCAAGAATAATCAGGCAGGGATGAATGCCGCGTAATTCAAGTTCCTTCAACTTTTCTAACAATTCTTTTCCATGAATGCAATGGATCACTTTTAAATCAGGATCAATCTGCATGGCAGTTTCACACAACAATTCCCTATCATCAGGGTCATCATCTGCACATAATAAAACTCTGGAAACAGTGGTCAGCATAAAAAGGAATTAGCAATAAGGATACCGTTCTTTTATGTGAACGATAATACGGGAAGCGATTTCTTCGTATTCTTTCAAACGACCGGGTTTTTTTAAATAAAGGTTGCAGCCAAGGCTGCCACATGTGTCTTCATCTTCCTTTCTTAATGAAGCCGTTACTACTGCTACTGGTATGGTTTTCAAGCTGTCATCTGTGTTCATATCCGCCAGAACTTCTAAACCATTCTTAAGTGGCATATTAAGGTCAAGAATGATCATTTCGGGTAGTACATTACTTTTTTTCATTTCCGTAAGCCTGGTCATGAGTTGTACTCCATCGGTCATTCGCTGGATATTCCCCTTAAAGGATTTCTCTCTAAGTGCCTGTTGCATAAATTCCGCATCTTCATTATCATCTTCAGTTATTATTACCGTGCATTTATTCATAGGATCGGACTTTTGTATAATTCTTGCTGTATAAAAGCTACTGCAAACTTAACAGATTAGCTTTGCTTATAATATTAAAACCCAGCGAATAATGATTAATGAAATGTTTAAACGTAACAACATCAAGGTAAGTGGCAGAGGCTCAACACCTATGATATTCGCTCATGGCTTTGGTTGTGATCAAAATATGTGGAGATATGTTTATCCGGCTTTCAAAGATGACTATAAGATTGTGTTGTTTGATTATGTTGGTTCAGGAAAGTCTGATGTTACTGCTTACAATAAAGAACGATATAGCGATCTTAACGGGTACGCCGATGATCTGCTGGATGTGTGTAAAGCCACAAACTCAACAGGTTGTGTTTTTGTTGGTCATTCAGTTAGTGCAATTATTGGTATTTTAGCTTCATTGAAAGAGCCAGAATATTTTAGCAAGCTGATTTTAGTTGGTCCGTCCCCTCGTTACATAAATGATTTGCCTGGTTATGTTGGTGGTTTCGAAAGAAAGGACATAGAAGAGCTATTGCATACTATGGAATCTAATTATATCGGTTGGGCAAACTTTTTGGCTCCAGCGATAATGAAGAACGATGACAAGCCTGAACTGGCTGGTGAACTTACAAAGAGCTTTTGTTCTACAGATCCAGTAATTGCAAGGAGATTTGCAGAGGCTACTTTCTTTTCAGATAATAGAGAAGATCTGAAGAAAGTAAAGCATCCATCATTGATCATGCAGTGTTCTGAAGATATCATAGCACCGAATGAAGTGGGAGAATATCTGAATAAAACAATCCCAAATAGCACTTTGCACATAATGAAGGCAACAGGGCATTGTCCACACATGAGTGCACCTATAGAAACGATAGATGTAATGAAAGAGTATCTCAATAACATAAGTCTGAATTGATGATAGCTGATTTGGCGAGTGAAGCACTTGTTGATATAGCACCATGTGGCATTATAACAATTGCAGATAATGGCGATATTATTTATGCGAACAAATACATTTGTACACTGCTCGGTTATACGAAAGCAGAACTTGAACACAAGTCAGTAGAAATCTTGTTTACGATTTCAGCCAGGATATTTTATCAAACACATTTCTATCCACTCATTAAACTACATAAGAAAGCTGAAGAAGTTTTCTTTTCATTAAAAGCAAAAGACAAGGAAAGTGTTCCGGTTATCGCTTATGCATCAGTTACTGGCGAAAACATTTGTTGTGTATTTGTACCTGTTAGGCAAAGAAGGAAATATGAAGAGGAGATATTGCAGGCTAAAAAGACTGCGGAAGATGTTATAGAAAAGAATGAAACACTTTTGCAGTTGAAGGGAGAAGTTGAATTACAACTTGCAGAAAGTGAGCGGCAGTTATCTTTACTAAAACGGTTTAATGAGGAATATATTCAGCTGAATAAGATCATCTCTCACGACCTGCATGAGCCAGTTCGGAAATTAATGATATATATTGATCGGTTGCAGGGATCTCAGGATTTGACAGCAGAAATGATGCAAATTAATCTTGAGAAGATGATGAACTTCAGTTTAAGGTTACGAGAACTGGCTGTCTGTCTTCAGCAATATGTGGCACTCGATACTTCAAAGGAACTACTTACTCTTATAGATCTAAGTGCATTAATGAAAAATGTGCTGGAAAAGGTAGCAGCCGAAGATTCCTCAAGTACAGCTTTGGTTCATATAGATTCACTTCCTGAAATAGAAGGCTACCAATCACAGGTGCAGCGTTTATTTGCAGAACTAATTGCAAACTGTTACCGCTTCAGGCACAATGAGAGGTCTCTGCAAATCACTATCAGGAGTACTGAAGTCAGCTACAATATTTACAAAGAGATCAGGGAAAAGTATAAGTATGTAGATTTTGTACGAATAGAAGTAGAAGACAACGGAACCGGATTTTTAGAAGAATATAGTGACTACATATTTGGTTTATTTAAACAACTGCATTTTGATAAAGGTGGTGCAGGCTTTGGACTTGCTTTGTGTAAGAAGATCGTAGAACGACACCAGGGTTCAATTTCTGCAAAGTCAGAAAACGACCATACAACATTCTCTATACTGCTGCCTTTGAAGCAACCTAAACAAGGTTCATAACGCTTTAATGGTTTAGACTTCTGATTTCCATTTAAAATAACCTGGCAATTAGATAAGTAATATGCTTAGTTATAAGTGAAGCATATTAGTGGCACAACCGTTGTGCCTTTCCCGTAAATATTTTTTATGAAAAGAATCAAACTGTTATTTGGTGCTCTAACAATATGCACAGCTCTAACATTTACAACACCAATTGCTGCTCAAAATACAGGAACTGGTACATCTACAACGGCCACTACAGATGATGATGGTGATACAGACGATGACGACCACGGCAAATGGGGTTTACTAGGTCTTGTTGGTTTGTTGGGTTTGTTAGGACGTAAAAGAAGAGACGATGACAGAAGAACAACAACTACTGTAAGATAGATTTTATAATGTTCATGTTTAAATGAAGCTACTTCTATGAGTAGCTTCATTTTTATTAAGATATGATCAGAGCTTCAGTGCATTCAATCTTCTATCACACAAAATTTTTAATAAAATTAGCTGCCGAAGGTTGGTTCTTATTTTGCAACAACACTTGATAAAAGCACCTTTGCAGGGATATGCATGAGATAGAACCATTTTATAACTGGAGACACATATACGTTTCGGAAGAAGATCCGAAGTCGCCATTTTATGGTAGGGTGTACAGTGAGTTTGAATATTCCCAAACTGTTTATAATTACTACATACATCCTCAGTGGGATGACTTTGGAAGTAAAACACTTTATATCAAAATCATTTATGCTGACTATGAGCTTAATTTTGCCATGATAGAAATGATAGGAGAGTGGAACGATGCTATTGAAAATGATATCATGACCTTGAAACGAGATGTGATTGACGAACTTGAGCATGTAGGCATCAACAAGTTTATCCTCATCACTGAAAATGTCCTAAACTTCCACAGCAGCGACAGGGAGTATTATGAAGAGTGGTACGATGATGTCTCAGAAGAAAATGGTTGGATCGTTAGCATTAACATGCCACAAGCAACTCAGCATGATTTTAAAAAGAAAAAGCTAAATCACTACATTGAACTGATGGATATTCCGGATTGGAGAATTTACAAGCCTTATCACTTATTCAAATTCATCGACAATCAGATAAGCAACAGGCTTACTTAGGAAAGAATGGTTTCAGTTTTTCCATCAGGTTTTCAGGCATCGTGGTCTTCTGTTGAGTCGCAGCATCCAAAAAGTATAGCACAACTCTTCCGCTGGTTAACAGCTTATCCGTTTCATTATACACTTCCTGTATAAACTCGATTCTATGATCAGTCGGTAATTCTTTCAAGATGGTTTTGATGGTAAGCAAATCATCATACCTGGCAGAACGTAAGTATTTAACATACATTTCAACGACAGGCATAATAACTCCAGCCGCTTCCATGTCTTTATAACTTAAACCAAGACTTCTAATACTTTCAACCCTACCAACCTCAAAATACTGTGCATAATTTCCGTAGTACACAACATTCATCTGGTCGGTCTCTGCATATCTAACTCTAAGTTGGGTTAAGGTTTCGTACATTGTCTTGATGCTTGATACTGGTTTCTTGATGCTGGATGTTTAGCCAGCTTTTGTAATTCTATTAGGCTTTTGTTGTGTCACTCACTTGTACGTTATGAACTTTATTGAGCTTTAGATTCCTGCATCGTACTTCATATCTCGTACTTCATATCTCGTACGTCCAACTACTTCTTTATCATTCCATCAACACTCACTCTTCCCGGTCCAAGTAATAATAACACCAGGTAACCGAAAAGATAGAGCAAAGCTGCAGAACCATCCTGTGCATTACCGCTATGAGCACCAAAGAAAGCGACACACATAGTAATGATCAGCGGTATTACAGCCAGCCTTGTAAATAAGCCAAGTATCACAAAGAAGCTACAAAACACTTCAGCGAAAATCACCAGCACCAAAGAAGCTTTATCTCCCAATCCAAGGAAATTATAGAACTTGGCAGAGAGCTCAGAGAAATGGGTGAGCTTGTACATGCCTGATTGCAAAAGCATCAATAACCCTAGCCCCAACCTCAATAAAAGCATTGCAAAATTGAAGGCACCGGCAGAGTATTTTATAGAAAGTAATCTTCTCATTTGTATTGGTTTACATCATGGATTCTTAACAAATTTAGGGTTATGCAGGTTCTTGTGAAACTTTAGTAGCAAAAACAGTAAAACAGATTTAACGGCACAGCAGCACATCAGCTTTTCGTCAGCTGTGTTTCTTAACTACATTTGCAGGCTATGCCACATGAAGCCATTTCGGTGTTTGATATGTTTAAAATTGGGGTAGGACCTTCAAGTTCTCACACTTTAGGTCCCTGGAGAGCAGCTTTACGTTGCCTCAACACCATTCGCTCCAGAGCTTCATTGAATGATGTGGCTTCTGTTACAATTCTACTTTATGGCTTCATGTGGCATAGCCTGCAAATGTAGTTAAGAAACACAGCTGACGAAAAGCT
>JANPIB010000199.1:0-15287 GCA_031424775.1 Chitinophagales bacterium
TTTTTGGTGTTCGTGCAACAAGAAGTATAGAAGGGTCGACTGCAGTTATGTTATTGAGTAGTATTATCGCAACAATTTGTTTAACGCAGATCACCAGCTTTTCTTTACCTACTTGTATTTTATACGGCGTTATCTGTGGAGTAGCTGCTGCTACAGTTGAAGCTATCAGTAGTCATGGATTAGATAATCTTACCATCCAAGTTTGTGCTGCAGGCGTACTGCACTACTTCATCTCTGCAAACTCATAATTGCATTATCTGTTAATGGTAGCACCAGAAACAGAGTTGAGCCTTTATTATCTTCGTTACACATGCTATCTGCTTCAGCTAAAATCTATAAGAATGCATACAGCGGTTTAAGCCGACAAACCTGGCTGCTTTCATTGGTGATGCTTATTAATCGAAGCGGCACCATGGTAGTTGGCTTTATGAGTCTTTATGTTGTGAACGGTCTTGGATTGAAACTATCACAGGCAGGAATTGTAATGGCATGCTTTGGTGCAGGCTCGATCGTAGGTGCCTTTTTTGGTGGAAAAATCACTGATAAGTTTGGGTTTTATGGATTGCAGATTGGTGCTTTAGTTTCAGGTGGATTAATGTTCATCTTATTGGGTTACCTCACTTCTTTTGTTTCACTTTGTATCGGCACCTTCTTTCTAAGTCTTTGTAATGAAAGCTTTCGCCCGGCAAATTCAACTGCTATTGCTTACTACAGTACTCCACAAAACAGAACAAGATCTTATTCACTCAATCGTTTAGCCATAAACCTCGGTTGGGCCGTTGGTGGTGCTTTGGGTGGATTTTTAGCTGAGTTCAATTACCACGCTTTATTTTGGGTAGATGGATGCACCAATCTTGCAGCCGCAGGTTTAATGTTGATGCTTTTGCAACCAGTAAAGAAAAATTCTGCCGACAAAAAGCAACATCAAAAAGCCAATAGTTCTCCATACAAAGATGTCAGGTACCTTTTCTTTATAATGATGGTGATATTATTTGCCATCTGTTTTCTGCAACTGTTCTTTACACAAAGCCTGTTCTTTAAAAAAGAGTGGCACATAACAGAAAGTCGAATTGGAATATTGATGGCTTTCAATGGATTACTTATTGCTTTTTTTGAAATGATCCTGATCTATTTTCTTGAAAAGAGAAACAGGGAATTATTCTTTATCAGGATTGGAGCACTCTTAACCGGAATTGGCTACATAATGGCAAACATGTTTCCATCAATGTTTGTAAATGCTTTGCTGATTGTATCAATCATAACCGTTGGCGAGATGTTGGTACTTCCTTTTATGAACAGTTACTGGATCTCACGAACGAATGAAAACAACCGAGGTAGCTACGCTGCACTTTATACAATAGCATGGTCTGTTGCACAGATCATTGCTCCAACGTTTGGAAGCCAGGTTGCAGAACATGCAGGATTCACTACACTTTGGTGGATCATCGGTGGTTTCTGTGCAGTTGTGGCTTTGGGATTTTGGTGGTTAGAGGCAAAAGGCAAAGCCAGAAATTAGATCGAACTACACGAATTGAAAGTATTCGTGTAATTCGATCTTACTTTATCAGGTTAGCCTAAAGACTTTAACCAATCAACTACCTGCTCTCTTGTTTTACCAAGTTTAGTTTGTAGTCTGCCATACAGCTCATCATCTTTACCATCTTCATATCTCAGATCATCATCAGTAAGATCACCATGAGCTTGCTTTACTTTTCCTTTAAGCTCATTCCATCTTCCTTTTAATTCAAGTTTGTCCATAATATTTTCTTTTTACCATTAGCGACAATTTACGTGCCGTTGAAACCTGCTGTAACTCATCTAAAAGGGTGATAAATATCATTACCATCTGTTTTTTACTGCAGTAGGTTGCACTATCAATAAACTAAACTTACTCACATGAAAAAGATATTGATTTCAGGTGCTGTATCCGGTGCTGTGCTGCTTTTACTGAGCATTTTAATGCTCAATGCCGCCATTTTAATGTTTCCTCAAACCTTTGAGGAATATTACAACGAAACTTTCAACTCGAATGGTGAAAGGGACATCTTTTTTTATGTACACCCATTCATTCTCAGCTTTGCATTAGCGTGGTTCTGGCAAAGGTTCAAAGACATGTTTAAAGGAAACTTTGTACTAAGGGGCATTGAATTAGGTTTTGTATTTGCAGTGGTAGCAATATTACCAACAATGTGGATCACATACAGTGCCATTGCTGTGAGTTTTATAGTGGTAAGTACATGGTTTTTGTATGGAGTAGTGCAAACATGTATTGCCGGGATAATCTTTGGAAAGCTAAATCCTTAAAATAGCAATAGTAAATAGCCCAACAAGAAGCCGGTATTTCTATTTACTGGCTTTTCTTGTTGAAAACATTTGAAAGTTATGTGGGTTACGAATAACACTTAATTCGTTACGCCTTACTTCCACCAACCAACTGGCATAATTTTTACGCAATTACCAGAAAAGAATCTCTATGGCAATCAATATTGTAGAAGCAATACAAGTAAGGTTAGGTACAACAGCCATCAACAAAATAGATGTGAATGCTACACACCAAAGTGAAACAATGCATCCGGCAAAAACTGATGAAGGAATGCAGGCTGCTGCTGCTGCAGTTTTAGTTGCTCTCTATAGATATGGTAAAACTGATGAAGGTGCTACTGCTCTTGCTTCTGGCGGAAACAGGAATTGGTTGCAAACTATTTTTTTGAATAAAGAAGAAATAGCGATTGACCGAGTATCGAAATATTCAGCAAATGGTGTTGACGATTGCCGAAACGTTATGAGCGAAATTGCTGATGAGTCAGTACAGGAAGTACACAGAAATGTAGGAAATGATGCCTCACCTGAAAAAGTAAAAACCTACATCAGTTCTCAAAGACATAACATTCTAAGTTACTTACCGGCAGAACTTGAAATGGGAAAATTGTTGGATGATCCTGTTCTTGATGATCGTACTAATAAAATGGAAGGTCCTGTTTCAAGTTTTATGCACTGGATAGAAAACGTAATGTCTCCAGGTGATAAAACAAACGATGAAGCCTTTAGTAGAGATGATGAAATGTTTCCCAGGAAAGACAGGTAATTAGGACACAAGCTTTATTTCTCTGATTAAACATACTTCCGTCGCACTCTTGTGCGACTTTTTCTTTATTCAGCTTCTTTTGGTAAGAGTAAGGTAAGTCTTCCAGATTCTATTGATGCTTCCAGTTGGGTGATCTTACCAAGGTATTCACCATCTACCTGGAAATGCACTTTGTGTTTCGTTCCTATACTTACGTGTTTTGTATGGAAGACTTCAACGTTCTTTGGATTAAACCGCTTTACCTTAAACAACATTCTCAGCAGTTCTGCGATCGCCAGATTCTTTACTACTACTACTTCAAACAATCCATCGTACAAGTCTCCTGAAGGATTAATCACAGCACCAGTTCCATATTTTGTAGCATTTGCAATAACAACCATCAATGCATTTCGCTGAATCGCTTTCCCATTACTGTCTATTGAAACGTGTATTCGTTGCTGATTTAAGAGTGTTTTGATCAATGCCTTGCCATAACCAAGAAAACCCCTGAAGTTTTTATCGTCTTCGAAACATTTTATCACTTGGGCGTTAAGTCCAATATCGCTCAGGTGCAAACAGAAATATTGCTTATTGATACGAACTATATCTGCATTTTTTATGTCTCCGTTCACAACAACATCTAAAGCGAACTGTATGTTTTTAGTAATGTCAAGTTCTTTCGCCATTCCATTGGCAGATCCTGCAGGTAATATCCCAACAGGAACATCGGTTCCCAATAATTGCTCGGCAACTAAAGATACCGTTCCGTCACCTCCAACTGCAATAACTCGGTCAGGTTTCCAGTTGCCGATCCAGTGAGTAAGGGAAGCAGCATCATTTTTGCCATCCATCAGGAAGAATTCAACCTGGTGAGGAAGTGGTTTAAAATAATCATGAATGGCAGACTCGAAGTTTTGCTTTTTTCTGCCTCCCGAAATCGGGTTAATAACAAATAAAAATTTTAAACTTTCTTGCATAAAGCATTTTGAATCAGTACAAGTAATGCAGAATCATGCCAACATAACAGCTCAGCCAAAGCCATCATTGTTTAAGCGAATCAGGTATAAATTACTCCATGCTTTTCGACTAACAGATCAACCTGTGGTGAAAGTGTATCATGGTTTTGGTAACGATAAAACTGTTACCGTTTTCGGACATGTTTTCCATTTCAGTCCAGTTCCAAGAAAGCACTACTCAAAAAATTTTTTAACCAACACTTTTGCACTGCTGAGGCTTTTTATGGTACGTCCCTATAAAAAAGCTCATTTGAAACTCC
This sequence comes from Chitinophagales bacterium, assembly GCA_031424775.1. Lineage (GTDB taxonomy): Bacteria > Bacteroidota > Bacteroidia > Chitinophagales > Chitinophagaceae > JAEZDC01. The sequence continues at coordinate 4,341 of JANPIB010000199.1, forward strand.
AGTGGAACGATCAATGGATCCATACCCAAAGTGAAAAAGATGGTTTCTTTCGTTTTGAATGGACGATTGATACTCCACTAAAACCCGGATGGCATGAGGTAAAGGTTTTGTTGCTGGGGAAAAACAAAGACAATGCAGCACGGGCTACAGGTATCGGAACGATCTATATTCCTTATCGTAATCAGTATGCATTCATATCAGATATTGACGACACCTTCCTTGTCTCCCACTCGTCTAACCTAAGAAAGAGATTGTACGTTCTGCTAACTGAGAATGCACATAGCAGAGAACCTTTTGAAGGTGTAGTAAAACATTACCAGCTTTTGTCAAGAGCCGGAGTTGCTCATGCTGAAAGCAATCCTTTTTTCTTTGTATCAAGCAGTGAGTGGAATTTGTATGACTATATCAGGGAATTTGCCATCAAGCAGGAATTGCCCCAAGGTGTTTACCTATTGAACCAGTTGAAACTCTTCAGCCAGCTTTGGAAAACGGGTCAGAACAACCACTCAACTAAATTCATGAGGATCGTTAGGATACTAGAAGGATTTCCGCAACAAAAATTTATTCTTTTGGGAGATGATACTCAGGAAGATCCTACCATTTATGCATCAATTGTTTCCCACTTTCCAAATAAGATCCTGGCTGTTTACCTGAGGAAAGTGAGGAAAATCACAAAAACAACCGTGTTACCTGCAATAGACCAGATGAAAGCTGCAGGTGTAGTTTGTTGTTTTTTCAGTCATAGTTCAGAAGCAATAAGCCATTCTATATCAATCGGACTCATCAGTAATCCAGACCCTGTTATTCAAATGCAAACAAGCTGAATACTAATGCTGGCATAATATTTTTCTCTTTACTGCCAGAAAGGTGAGATATGGTAGTGACACAGACAAATAAAACAGCGTTGGATAGGTTGATCAATATGGTGGATACTTCAGATGTGTGTATCCTCATCACGACAGATATAGACGGTCATCGGCATAACAGGCCAATGGCTGCTGTTAAGTTTGATGATAAAGGAGATTGCTGGTTTTTTGCCAGTAAGTCTTCAGGTAAACTTCAAGATATTTCGCACAATAACAAATTACAAGTTGTATTTGCAAATCCAGCTACAGATCAATACCTGGAAGTTCAAGGAACGGGAAGTATCACTTGTGATGAAAATGAGATTAAACACAAATGGAGCCCTTTGGTATCTCAGTGGTTTCCCAATGGTGTGAATGACCCTGAACTTTGCATGGTGAAAGTGGAGGTAACGAACATATTCTATTGGGATGAGGTTACAGAAGGAATTAAAAGACTTGCAATAAAAACAACTATAATAGTTGAAGAACAAAAACTGGCAGCTTAAAACTAAAAAACGGAATATTATGTTAGAAAGAACAAAATTAAACGAGTTGAAAGAACACATCTACGATTTGAAAGATCGTGTAGACGTGGCCAAATTGAAAAGATTAGGTAACTCAGCTTTACTTGAAGCGAAGAAAATAAGCAAACATAAAGTGCGCTATAAAGGCTATTCTGCTAATACAGTGGTTTTAGCAGGAGTTGCCGTAGGTCTTGTTATAGGAGGAGTTTTGCTTTATCGAAGCAGGAAAAACAGAGGTGTTAAGTTATACGGATCTACAGAAATGGGAGATCAGGATTATCCCATTAAGTAATTAGCAAAAACAGCTTTCCAAATCAGAAAGCTGTTTTGCTTTTAAGCAGTGTTACAACAATGACATCAGGCATTGTTTTAGAAACATTTCCCATAGAAAAAACCTCATTTATGAAGAACCTGAACAAATGGGAAATTGCTAACCACATAGATACATCTGTAAAAGAAACTTATCCGTCAGACAGGGATATACCTGCAACAGGATTACGTGGGGCAAAAAGCACTTCTGGTGGGGAATTCTGTACACGTCATTCACATTCGCCCGAATCTAATTCTCGCAGCGATAGAAATTTTACTCAATCTTTATGGGGTCGTAGATAATCAACTGTTTTTCAATAAGCTTTGATATCTGGCAAATGTTTTCTTCCTTTGAGGGAGAACGTTCTTTGCTTAACAACAACTACCCCAATCATGAATTTTCTATTTAATGAAAAAGAATCAGAGAGGGTGATCTCAAGGATCAACCATCTCACACCAGATTCTAGGGCGAACTGGGGAAAGATGTCAGTATCTCAGATGCTGGCTCACTGCCAGGAACCACTAAAACTAGCTCTGGGTAAAGCCACTTTCAAACGTAATATCTTCGGGATTCTTTTTGGCAAGCTAGCAAAAAAAACAGTGGTAAACGATCAACCTTTTAGAAGAAACTTACCTACAGCACCATCTTTCATAGTCAAAGATCACAGGAGCTTTGAAGTTGAAAAATCTAAATTAATAGAATTGATCCAACTCTTTACAACTGGTGGTGTAGCTGGATTAACGAAAGATCCTCATCCTTTTTTTGGACCCCTTACCACCGAAGAATGGAATAAAAGTCAGTGGAAACACCTTGATCATCATCTAAATCAGTTCGGAGTTTAAAACGTAGCGGCTGGCAAGGTAGTTGTCTTACTAGTGCTTAAAAGAAGTTATGAGCACATTAAAAACAATTTTATTTGCAGCCTTTGCTGCTTTAGTCTGGACTGCATGTTCCGACGGCAGAGGAAGGTATGTTGATGTAAGCACAGGTGAGCCTTTGAATCTTGTAAAAGATGACGAGTCAGGTTTGCTGGTAGATGCTGAAACAAAAAAACCTGTACGTATGTATGTTGATACAAGAACACATGACACCATTTGGGGCGTTAGTGGTAAAGTGATCAATGGATACATACAAAGAAAAGATGATGGAGGCTATATCTACATTGATAATAATGGTAAAGAAGTAGATTATAAGTATTCAAATGGCGATTACAAGAAGAAAGTTGATGAAGATGGTAGTTACAAAGTGAAAGATGGTGACTACAAGAAGAAGGTAGATGAGGATGGTGATATCAAGATCAAAGATGGCGACAAGAAAATAAAAATTGATGCTCAAACTGGCGAAAGAAAAGTGAAGCGAGATGACTAAGCCATCAGCAAAGAATAAACGAAGAAGGGACTTTTTAAGTTCCTTCTTCGTTTATGGAGTACCAAGAGAAGTATTATCATTTTGAGATGCCTCTTCTTTATTCAGTCCGTATGGATCATCTTCATTGTCATCAAACAAACCCTCACCTTCTTCATCTGCTGAAGAGATGGTTGTATCTGCTAACTCACCCAATGCAGGTGGATGAATATGTTCCTGTCCAAGTATGTCTTTTACTTCAGGAAGATCTATATTAGCTTCATCAGGCTTGAGTTGTTCCTGGTCTCTTTGAGAATCCTGCAGATCGCTGTTTTGATCATTTAGAGGCTGGCTTTCTTCATCCGAATCACCTTGCATGTTTTTCCTATCCATAATATCAGTTTAGCATAATAGCCGAAAAATCTATGCCCTTTTAAACCTACGAGGTATATTTAAGCACAAAACCAAAACTTTATGGAACAGAATTTCAAGAATCACACACGTTATGTACCCTTGTACCATTTCGTTGCCAGTCTATTGCTGCTGGTTATCACCATAGGAGCTTTCCGGAATTTCTTTCAGCCTATGGATGATGAAAGCCGATTATATAATGCTTCATTGATCGTAGCAATTTCACTCCTGCTATGGATATTGTATTGGTACACGAGAGCATTTGCCATAAAAGCCCAGGACAGAGTGATCTTACTGGAAGAAAAGCTACGTCATCAGCAACTTACCGGAAAGTCTTTAAACAGTAGCCTTCATGCTTCACAGATCATTGCTCTACGTTTTGCAAGTGATGCTGAGTTTCCTGGCTTGGCGGAGAAAGCAGCAGCAGAAAATATGAACAGCAAGAGCATTAAGCAGGCAATCAAAAACTGGAAAGCAGACCACCAAAGGGTGTAAACCTTTGTTACCTTCGTTGCAAAATAATTATCATGGGAGTTGCAGACAGATTAGCACAAATGAATAAAGAAAAGTCAGACACCAATTTAAAAGCAGGAGAAGAATTTCTTGCACAGAACAAAACCAGACCAGGCGTTACAGAAACAGCCAGTGGTTTACAATATGAAGTGATCACTGAAGGTTCAGGACCAAAACCATCAGCCAGTAATAAAGTGACTTGTCACTATCACGGTACTTTGATAGATGGAACCATCTTCGACTCATCAGTACAACGTGGACAGCCAGCAACTTTTCCACTAAACATGGTGATCAAAGGCTGGACAGAAGCACTTCAACTAATGCCAACTGGTAGCAAATGGAGATTATTCTTACCTCCAAACCTTGCTTATGGTGAGAGACAAACCGGAGCTGTGATCGGGCCGAACAGTACATTGATATTTGAAGTGGAATTGATCAGTTTTAGCTAAGCTGATTCGTGCGTCTCAAAAGGATTTGTGAAAAATTTTAACCGTTGCATCTTAGTGGTCGAATGAATTAAATTCGTTTCACCTCTATGGCTACGCTTAAAATTTCAGGTATCGTTTTATTTGCCTCAATCGGCATTTTAATACTGGTTGATAATACTCAGAGCTCCTTACTAATTTCCAGATCATCCAAGTCTGCTCAACAGGAAATAGATCTTAGTGTTCTACGCTCAAAAGCTGCAGAAGCAAAGAAATATTGTACTTCTAAAGGTCTTAACAACAACTTCTATTTTTTGGTTGATTTGAAACGACATTCCGGGCTAAAGCGATTTTACATCTGGGATTTTCAGAAAGACACGCTTGAGAATTCTTTTCTTATAAGTCATGGGTGTGGTGACAATCCGTGGGGCAAAGACTATTCGAAAGACGCTGCAGTTGTGAGTAACGTAGATGGCTCCCATAAATCTTCAATTGGTAAATATATCATCGGAAAAAGAGGTTACAGCAATTGGGGCATCAACGTGAATTACCTTCTGTTTGGGCAGGATGTAACAAATAGCAATGCTTATAAAAGACAGATCGTGTTGCATTCCTGGGAAGCGGTTCCAGATGAAGAAGTTTATCCCAACGGAACACCTGAAGGTTGGGGATGCCCGGCACTTTCAAACTCAAGTATGCGATTGATTGATGATAAAATCAGGAACAGCAAGAAGAAAGTGTTGCTTTGGATGATACAATAAAATCATTCAGCTAAGATTCTCATTCTGTATGCATTCATTGCTGTTATTCCAAGTTTCCTGATCAACCGTGCATTAACAATAACGCCAACTGGTGCACCAATTACAGGAATCAGCTGAGCGATCTTTGCAAGATCTATATAGTCTCTGTATTCCTGTTGCAAGCTTCTCCAGTCAAAGCTGTCAATATCTGTAGGCAATTTGTTCTTGTGAAGCTCCCAATTCACCATTTTAAGGTACGTTTCTTTCCTGTGCTGATGACTTGAGAATGCCAATTGAAAAATAAGTAGGATATAAACTCTTTCTCGGTAATCCCTCACATCAAACCCATAAAGCGAAGCAATATCAAATAACAGCTTCAGCTTGATGCCGAGTAAAATAGGAAAATCTGCAAGACCTAATAGTAATCCTCCAGCACCTGTAATTCCTCCTTCAACTGCTGCGGTGTTCCTGTAAAATCTAAGACGCTCCAGTATCACTACTTCTTTTACCTCAAGCGTCTTATCAATTACCGGCTTAGCGGTAGTATGTGTTGAACCAAACAGCACCATCCTGATCATCTGCTTGATAGCTGTTGTAAAAGCAGCATGTACCTTTTCAGGTATGTAGCTGTTAAGTTTCGTCTGAACTTTCTTGAAAGCCTGTTTAGGAAAGATGGATGCCGTAGCATTTCTCTTTGCCATACCGAAAGATCGCTGGCTATTTGTCTGTTGTATTCATTCATGATTCAGCCGAAGCTACTCTTCTTTGTAGATATTCACCTGATGCTAGTGTTGGATACTGAACCGTTGTAATTATGAATGCTTCAGATAATTTAGAAACCCGCAATATCAAATTCATTTAGAAATAGAAACCAGAAACTAAAGCTTTAATTTTAATGCTACCGATGACTAATCTAAAAACAAATATCTGTATAGTTGGTGCCGGCCCGGCTGGAACAACTACCTCCTTGTTCCTTTCTAAACTTAAAATACCTCATATTATTTTAGATGCAGCCACTTTTCCCAGAGATAAGGTTTGTGGTGATGGGTTAGATTTAAAAGTTATGCGTGTGCTGAATACTTTAGACCCAGAGCTAGTAAAACAGGAAATTTTAAATAACCACAACTTTATAAAAAGTCAGGGTGTAGTTATTAATATTTCAAAAGATAAAAAAGCAGTATTAACCTATCGTCCAAAAAATGGTGAAGCGGATTTACCTTATTTCTGTTTTAGTAAACGTGAATACTTCGACAACTTTTTGGTGTCAAAAATAAATCCCTCATTCGCTACATTTTTGCCAGGTACAAAAGTGGATAATATTCGTGAAGTAGATGATGAGAGAATAATAACTGCTAACAATGCAAATGGTAAAATTGAAATCATTACAAAATTGGTGGTAGCTGCAGATGGGGATCATTCAGTTGTATTAAAAAGTTTAGGTAACAGACCAATAGATAGACAACATTATTCAGGTGGATTAAGACAGTATTGGACTGGAATTGAAGGAATATTACCCAACAATCATCTGGAATTATACTTACCTAAATCACTGCCATTTGCTTATTTATGGATTTTTCCTTTGCCTAATGGAGAAGCTAATGTGGGCTGTGGTTTAATAAGTAGTTTAATTGCAAAAAATAAAGTAAACCTGAAAGATTTATTATTCGAGATTATTACCAAAGATCCGGTTCTTAAAGAACGTTTTAAAAATGCAACACCATTAGAAAAACCTGTTGGTTGGGGTTTGCCAATGGCATCTTTAAGAAGAAAGGCATCAGGCAATGGTTGGTTATTAACTGGTGATGCAGCTTCATTAATTTGCCCCACAACTGGCGAAGGAATTGGGCCAGCAATGCTTAGCGGTTTTATAGCTGCACATTTTATAGAACGTGCTGTACAAAAAAATAATTTTTCAGTAGAGACATTTAAAAACTATGATAGAGAAATTTATAAGCGTTTAGAAAGTAGTATCAAGAGCAATAAACTTTTACGGAAAACCTCACCCAGTTTTTATAATTTCTTCATCAATACTTTTGCTCCTACTTCTTTGTGTAGATATTATTTCAGAAAAGGTGTAGCTCGTTGGATAAAAACTGCCTATGAGGAAGATATTAAAGTTATGATAGATTAAGCTCCGTGACATTCTTCAGTAAAGAATGCGACCCAATAGGAACTAAACAGTGGTACTACAGGATAATACATAAAAAAACCACTCAGTAATAAGTGGTTTTCTTTTATAAACTTCAATTTATTTTTTAGTCATTTCCATTTCATAAACAACACCAGATTCAGTTCTGGCATAACTACCCTTGGTTGTTGATACAGCTCTCGTAACTAACCAGGTACCTGCAGTTTTTGGTAATGGTGCAGGGGGTGTATTTGTATAAGCTGTAACAAACGACAATGTACTTGCATTGCCGCTCCAGGTGCCAGTTACAGTTGCGTTACCTGTTTTGTTTCCGACAGATGTGCCATTGGAATAGAAAATAAATTCCCAGCCTGCAAAACTGGCAGTGATATCAGTGCCACCTTCCGTAAATTTTGATATGTACCAAACACCATCTGTAATTGCATTAACTACGACTTGTTCTTGTGCAGCTTCTATAGCTTTTTTACAACCTGCTAAACTCAGAATTGTTGAAAATGCGAATATGGCTATAAATACTTTTTTCATACATAGATGGTTAATGGAACTTTCCAATTTAGGCTAAATTAGCTTTTTTTATTTATGAAACGTGGGATTAAACCAATGGGAAACGATTTATAAAGACTTTATTGCTGTCTTGAGATGCTAATGCCGTTTAAAACGCTGCCACCATTAGGAGATATTTGTTACACTGTTGATTCAAGAGACTATAAATTGGTCGGGCTATTTTCAATGTTCTCAGCGTTCAACTCTTTAACATTCTAATTCCATTCGTGTATTTTTACACTAATCAGTTGTGAAACAGGCAATACACTGCATTCAATTGAATGCTTTTAACTTCAGAAATAAAAAGATAGCATGAGAGTCGGTATAATAGGTGGTGGCATAGCAGGATTAAGTACAGCATTGGCTTTACAAAAAGCTGGTATAGATTTTCATTTGTTTGAGCAAAGTCCTCAGTTTAGAGAAGTTGGTGCAGGTATTTTGCTAAATTCAAGCACCCAATTTTTATTACACCAACTAGGTGTAGGCGAACATTTTGAAGAAGTGAGTATTCCTGTAAAGCATTTTACCATTGCCGATTATCGTGATAGAAAAGTCCGTCATGTTCCTTTTAAAAAACATGGCTATTCTATTCATCGGGCAAAACTAATTGAAGTTTTATGTAAGCCATTGCAACCACAACAGTACACTTTAAATGCACGAATAGAAACAGTGCAACAATCGGAGACAAAAGCAACCCTTGTTATAAATGGTGTTGTACAGGAATTTGATATTGTAATTGCAGCCAATGGAATTCAGTCTGCAACAAGAAAACAATTGCTTCCATTGGTACAGCCTCGTTATACACAACAAACCATGTGGCGTGGCATAACGGAACATACAATGCCCGATAGATTTAAAGATTGCATTTACGAATTATGGGGCAACAACAAACGCTTTGGCGTAATGCATTTGGGCAACGAAAAATATTTTTGGTATACCGTTTCCTGGGGAAAGGAAGGTGGTAAGGACAACCCCGAAACAATAAAAGCAGATATAGCCAGCTTCTTTTCAGAATACCATTCAAATGTTCATAAACTGATTGAAAAGAGTGAAAATATTATTCGAACAGAGATAAAGGATATGGCACCTGGTAATTTTGCATGGTTTAATAATCGGGTAGTTTTTGTAGGTGATTGTATTCATGCGACAACACCCCATTTATCTCAGGGTGCATGCAAATCAATAGAAAGTGCATATACACTAGTTGGTTGCTTATTAAAACATCCCCACGATGTACATGCAGCATTTAAGCAATACCAGCAATTAAGAATAAATAAAGTGAACATGTTAAATAAGCTTTCTTACTTTTTTGGCAGGTTTAGCCATCAAAGAAAATCCTGGCAGGATAGGCTTATTAATTTAGGATTGAAAGTCGTACCTCAAGGATATATCAATTACAAATTCGACCAATCAGTTGATTTGAAATATTTAGAAGATTTACATTTTTAAATCATTTTATTAGATTACCTAACTTTCTTGGAAGAGTGCGACAACAGCCAGAAAGATGTGTGCAGGCTAGGAACTTCAATCTTGCACTTAAGATGGCGAAAACTACTCTTCTTTGTAGATCTTCACTTCAGTTTCTCCTGTAGATTTTACATAACCTCTGTACATACCTTCTGTGCAGAATGGCATAGTGATGTTTCCGTTCTTATCAACACCGATCAATCCACCATCACCACCCAAAGCAGGTAGTTTCTTCATGATCATGTCCTTTGCAGCTTCATCAAGTTTATGGTTGGCATACTCTATACGATCGCTAATGGTTTTAGCCATCACCAACCTAATAAAGAACTCTCCCCAGCCTGTTCCACTTATAGCACAAGTGGCGTTGTTAGCATACGTTCCAGCACCAATTATCGGAGCATCTCCTACCCTATTGTAACGCTTGTTTGTCATTCCACCTGTGCTGGTAGCTGCTGCCAGGTTTCCGTATTTGTCCAGAGCAACGGCTCCAACCGTTCCATACTTGTTATCCGGATTATCAAATTGACGAACCGCTTTTTTTGATGCAGTATCTGCTCTTTTTTTAAGTGAGTCAGCTTTCTTTGCTTTCTGTAAAGCATCCCATCTTTCTTGCGTGAAGAAGTAAGAAGGGTGCACCAATTCAGCACCATTTTGCTTTGCAAATTTTTCTGCTCCTTTACCGATCATCATCACATGCTCCGATTTTTCCATCACAGCTCTTGCTGTGGAGATGGGGTTTTTGATATGCGTAACGGAAGCAATTGCACCAGCTTTCAAAGTTTTTCCATCCATAATAGCAGCATCCAGTTCATTCTTTCCATCATTCGTGAATACCGCACCTTTTCCGGCATTGAAGAGGGGATTATCTTCCAAAACCCTTACAACAGCTTCAACAGCATCTAAAGCAGTTCCGCCAGCGGCTAAAATCTTTTGACCAGCATCCAAAGCCTGCTGCAAACCTTGTTTATATCGCTGCTCTTTCTCCTGAGTCATGTTTTGCTTAAGGATGGTGCCTGCACCACCATGGATCACCAGTACGTATTTTGAAGTGTCTTTCATCTGGGCTGTAGCTATTTGACTAATTACAATCGTTAGGAGAAGAAAAATTGATTTCATCAGATGAATTTACAGAAGTCCGAGATAAGAAGTGTGCTGATGTCAGCTTTTAGTAATCATGGCATCGTTCCTTGTGTCACTCAATTCAACAGTATATCTTTAATGATTAAGTTCACCCTCTTATTTCCTAATGATTTGCAAATCGTTTGGCATTGAAATTGAAATAGTTGTGAATCCTTTAAATTTACCCCTGAAAACTCTATTCCGCTGAGACGATTCTTAAAAATAACAGGAAGGATACTGCTGATTTTGCTTGGTTTAATTATCCTGCTTTTTATTGCTATCCAAACAGCTCCGGTTCAAAACTGGCTGGCTAAGCGTGTTACTAAGAGGCTCAGCAAAGACCTGAATACCGAGGTTACGGTAAAACGAGTGAGCTTCTCCCTGCTGAACCGAATGGACCTTGAGGGAATTCTTGTCCGTGATCAGAAGAAAGATACTTTGCTTTACGCCGGAACTATGAAAGTGCGGATAACCGATTGGTTCATCTTCAAAGACCAGGCAGACCTCAAGTATATTGGATTGGAAAATGCGGTAATCAAAACCAATAGAACCGATTC
>JANPIB010000200.1:0-3906 GCA_031424775.1 Chitinophagales bacterium
CAAGATGAGCACACTAAACATTATTAGAAGCAAATTGGTAGACAGAATGTTCGCTGTAGTAAGAAAACAATCCGCCTACCAGGAAAACCTAAAATTAGCAGCCTAATATTTATTTGCTCGAATCTTAGAATACGCAACGAAAGCTGCATAGCGTTACATTTGTTCACCTCATAATAAAATTCTACTTCATGAAGAAAATACTAGTGGCAGGAAGCATTCTCATTGCTTCTGTTGCAATAGCTCAGAACCGTATGACACCTGAGTTATTATGGAAACTTGGAAGAGTTTCAGGTATCGGCATGTCGAAAGATAAACAGTTTGTGATCTACTCCGTTTCAACTCCTAACGTTGAAGAAAACAAGAGTCGCAGACAAGTCTATGCTTTGCCTGTGAACGGTGGAACGCCAATTGCCATTTCTAATGTTGACAGCGCTATTGGTAATTCTAAAATTTCGCCTGATGGTAAATACATCATCAGCAGTGAAGAAGTGAAAGTGATCAACGTTACCGGAAAAGAATTTTACCCTGATCTTCAAAAATCAAATGTAAAAATTTATACCTCACTCAACTTTCGCCATTGGGATGAGTGGGAAGATGGGAAGTTCGGTCACGTTTTTCTTGCACCAACTTCTAATCCGTCAGAAAAGAAAGACCTGATGCCGAATGAGGCATACGATTGTCCACAAAAACCTTTTGGTGGTGATGAAGATTTCATGTGGACTCCAGACAGTAAAAAAGTGATCTATGTTACTAAGAAGAAGTTCGGAACTGAATATGCCGTTAGCACCAACACAGATTTGTACGAATACGATATTGCTTCAGGCACAACTAAAAATCTTACAGAAAAAAACAAAGGTTATGATGTAAACCCATCTTTCAGCAGCAACGGTGCTTTAGCATGGTTGCAAATGAAACGTGAAGGTTACGAAGCCGACAAACAAGATCTGGTTGCAATGACCGGAATGGGAAATTGGGTGAATCTTACTGCTCACAGAGATGATATTCATGTTGAAGGCTTCCGTTGGAGTGATGATGGCAAACACCTTTACTTCTGGGCTCCTACCAATGGAACGATGAACTTGTTTCAAATTACTGACGTTACAAATTCAAAACCTGCCATTCGCCAGATATCAAAAGGTGATTTCGATATCAACAACATCATCGGACAGGCTGGAAACAATTTGTACGTTACAAGAACAGATTACAATCATGCAGCTGAAGTGTACAGCATCGACATCAATACTGGTGCTATGCAACAACTCTCTCATGTGAATGATAATATTTACAACAGCATTGGTTTGTCAAGAACTGAACGTCGTTGGGTTACAACCACTGACAATAAAAAGATGCTGGTTTGGGTTGTTTATCCGCCAAATTTTGATGCTACTAAGAAATACAGAACGTTACTTGTTTGTCAAGGTGGTCCCCAATCTCCGGTTACACAAGGTTATTCTTTCCGTTGGAATCCCCAGTTGATGGCAGCTAACGGATACATAGTAGTCTATCCTGCACGTCGTGGAATGCCTGGCTTTGGCACAAAATGGAACGAGCAGATCAGTAAAGATTGGGGTGGACAGGTTCTAAAAGACTACCTCAGTGCAATTGATGCTGTTGCCAAAGAACCTTTCGTAGATAAAAGTAGAATTGCTTGTGTAGGTGCAAGTTTCGGTGGCTATTCGGTTTTTGCTTTAGCAGCCATTCATAACAATCGCTTCAAAAGCTTCATTAGTCATGATGGCATTTTCGATTTCCGCAGCATGTATGGCTCAACTGAAGAAATGTTCTTCGAAAACTGGGAAAAAGGTGGAGCATATTGGGATAAGAAAAATGCTATCGCTCAAAAATCTTTTGCTGCAAGTCCAAGCAATTTTGTTGAAAAATGGAACACGCCGATTCTCATTATTAATGGAGGGAAAGATTTTCGTGTTCCTGAAGAGCAGGCTTTTCAGGCTTTTACGGCAGCACAACTACGTGGTATAAAAAGTAAGTTTCTTTATTTACCAGATGAAAATCATTGGGTACTAAGTGCTCAGAATGCACAGGTTTGGCAAAGAGAATTTTATAAGTGGCTGGATGAAACGTTGAAGTAATTCTTTGACCAGCTGATGTTTTCATGGCATCGTCTGTTGCTACGCTCAGTTCACAGTTCCGTTTTCATGGCTACATTGAAAAGCGTAGCAGCATGTCCTGAGTTTGTCGAAGGATCACTCACTTCAACGTTCAGATCTTAGATCGACAAGAAAACCGGCTCATTACACTTGAGCCGGTTTTTCATTTAGCAGTACAGCACTGATCTGCATTAACAATTACTTCCATCCATTTTCCTATACTTTTGGGAAACACAACAATCAGCATTTCACTATGAAAAAACTCTTTTGGCTCTTGCTTTTAGCTGGGTTGGCTTGTAAGCAACCTGCAGAAACAGAACTAACAAACACCAATCAGCCTGTGAACGATCCGCATACATTTTCTAACAGTGCTCAGGCTGTTGCAAACCACCTAGATCTTGATATAAAAGTTGACTTTGCTGCTAAGCAGATCAGCGGAAAAGCATCATGGACCATTCAAAACCTCGCTGCTGCTGATAACATCATCTTCGACACATGGAAAATGCAGATTCAAAAAGTAACCTTAGGTGATGATGAAAAACCAACAGAATTTACCCTCGGCAATGAAGTCCAGGTTTTTGGTCAGCCACTTAAAGTGAAGATTGCTAACGACACAAAAAGGGTGAACATTTATTATACAACATCAAAAGAAGCTTCGGCATTGCAGTGGTTAACACCACAACAAACATCAGGTAAAAAGTTTCCGTTCCTGTTCACTCAATCCCAACCAATTCTTGCAAGAAGTTGGGTGCCATGTCAGGATGGTCCGGCGGTACGTTTCACTTATAATGCAGAAGTAAAAGTTCCTGCAGAGTTAATGGCTGTAATGAGTGCAGAGAACCCTCAGAAAAAATCAATCGATGGTGTGTACCATTTCAAACAACCAAATCCTATCCCTTCTTATTTGATGGCTTTAGCTGTTGGAGATATTGCTTTCAAATCGGTAGATAACAGAACAGGTGTTTATGCAGAACCTTCAGTTGTAGATAAAGCTGCCTGGGAATTTGCCGACATGGGCAAAATGGTAGATGCTGCTGAAAAACTGTACGGTCCTTATCGTTGGGGTAGATATGACTTGCTGGTGCTTCCACCGAGCTTTCCTTACGGTGGAATGGAAAACCCAATGTTAACCTTTGCCACACCTACAGTTATTGCTGGAGATCGTTCTTTGGTTAGCCTTGTTGCTCACGAACTGGCTCACAGCTGGAGTGGAAACTTAGTAACCAATGCTACATGGAATGATATGTGGCTAAACGAAGGTTTTACTGTTTACTTTGAAAGAAGGATCATCGAAGCTTTGTATGGTAAAGCTGAGTTCCAGATGCAGGAAGTAATAGGAAGGCAGGATCTGCTTGCAACGATTGAAGATAAAGGCGATACCAGCAGGGATACAAGACTAAAGCTTGATTTAGCAGGTCGTGATCCGGATGAAGGATTAAGCGATATCGCTTATGAAAAAGGTTATGCCTTTCTAAGAACGATTGAAGAAAATGTTGGTCGAACTGCATTTGATGCCTTCCTGAAAAATTACTTTTCCCAACATGCGTTTCAGTCCAGAACTACAGAGCAATTTTTGGAAGAACTCACTGCTGCTTTTAAAGCCAAACAAAACTTTGCTGAAAATGTAAAGATCAAAGATTGGGTTTATGGTGCGGGAATACCGAGCAACATCCCTCCTGCTGTTTCGCCACAATTCACAGCGATTGATACAATTCTTGCTAACTGGCAGAAAACAAAGCAAGTTTCAGTTTTAAGCCAGCAACTAAAATCAACGAACCAGTTGCTTTTTTTCCTAAGG
>JANPIB010000201.1:0-6748 GCA_031424775.1 Chitinophagales bacterium
CTAAATCCGATCATTTTTAAAGATCTCAGTGGCTGTTTTCCAACACCTTCATCCAAGCCAGCCATTGCAAAGCAAGAGATGTCACGCCTGATATCTTTTTCCTGAATCCTGGCAAACGCTTCACGTTTACTTCTTGTGTCAGGAAAATCGGGATCCTGGGCTAATAAAACATTACCAATCAATAAAACGGAGAACATCAACAAAATTCGCATGCTTCAAAATTCTTGGAACGACGTAAAACTAAAAATTAAAATCACTTCTTTTTGTCGGCAGTAGCAATTGTATGTTAATAATCATTTGCCAGAGACTAGTGCTGCTATTTAGCTTTACTTGCGACGCTCCGTTCAGCTGCAACAATTCTATTGAGCAATAATGCTCTGGCACAATTTCAGTCGCTACCAAACTAATATGCCATCTACAGTTATCAGATCATTTTCCTATAGCAAAGCTGATCAAAGGCTTAGGGTCGTTTTTGTTTCAGGTAAGGTGTACGACTATTTTCCTGTACCGGAATCTTTGTACGAAGAAATGAAACAGTCTTTTTCCAAAGGAACTTTTTTCAACGAAGTAATTAAGCCAAACTATGAATGTGAGAAGGTGGGAGACTGATTTAGATATTCCTTAGGAGATCTTTGAAATAGGCTGGTGCATGTTGTAACCTGCTGCCATACCAGCTAAACATTTCGCCATCCACAAGCATCACTTTTGTATCTGGCAGCTGCTCTTGAAGCTCAGCAATATGTTTTTCTTTAAAAGGGTAGGGCTCTGAAGAAAGAAAAAGGAGCTCACAGTTTGCCTCACGAATTACTTCAATTGATACTTCTGGATAACGGTTTCGGTGGGCGAAAACATTCTGAAAGCTACATCTATTCATCATGTCACTGATGAATGTATCACCACCGACGGTCATATAAGGTTCACGCCAGATTAGATAGATAGTTGAGAGAGGATGGTTGATGGTTGATAGTTGACTAAAGCCCTCCATGATGGTTTTGCTCAACACCGTTGTTCTTTGGTTGGTGTGGGTGATTTGACCAACAGATTCTATCATTTGGAGGGCTTGATCAAGATTATTGATGTCACTTGTCCAAACAGGAGCGATAGCCTGTAAAGCCTCGATCTGTTCTTTTACGTTCTCTTCTTTATTGGCAATGATCAGGTCTGGCTTAAGTTGCCTTACTGCTTCAATGTTGACGGTTTTTGTTCCACCCACTCTTGTCTTGTTTCTAAACCATTCGTTTGGATGAATACAGAATTTGGTGATGCCGACAACTTCTTGTTCTAGCCCAAGGTCAAAGAGCAACTCGGTTTGGGAAGGAACAAGAGAGATAATCCGTTTTGGATTAGAAACTTCAATGGCTTTGCCTATTTGATCTCGATAAATCATACATGGCAAATATTAAGTATTATATGGAATAGTTATCAGTACTGATTGCTACTTCTTCAATGATTTATTATACACCTTCATACAACTATCAACTGATTGGCCTTGCTTGTGAATGCAATCACAGAAATCCATACAAGCTTTGGGATCAGCATTATCCTCACACTGGCTGTTACAATCGTTTATTGTATTTCGTGGCACAATGTTGTAGCCATACACAAGCAACACCACAACTGTAGTCATGATTGCTAAGCCCCCTGCAAAGAATCGTATCGGGAACTTATTACTAAGATTTGTCTTTGGCAATGCACTGTTAGCATTACGATGATTAAAAGGAAGAATAAATTTAAGTTTGTGATAATCCCACCAAAATAAATACAGGTTAGCCATCACCATTAAAGGTGACGAAACAAGTGAACCTTCAAAACGTACAGATAAAGACAACAAGCAAATGTTCAGGATAATAGGAAAATAGATCACTGCACCTAATGTTGCTGTTCGGGGTATTAGCAACAGGATGGCTGCCACTACCTGCATCACTCCAACAGAAGTATAATACCAACCGGTTCGATACCACGCCAACAGGTAATGACCCATTGGATGCATAGCTGTTAAACCTGTAAAATGTTCCCCTACAATTTTTGTGATGCCAGAAGGTATAAAACCTGCTGCAAGGGCAATACGTGTAAAAATAGAAAGGTACCTATGCCACCGGTTTGCTCTTGTTTGTAAATGCAGTTCATCAAGCCCGGAAGAAATACGCATAAGATTTACGGGTTGTTTATCATTTTTGCAAGTCCACTTCCCCAGCTTACCATTGGCAAATCAGTAAACATGAGTATTGCTACTTAGCTAAACTCTGTATCACATCATACTTTGTAACAATGTGGTAAGCTCCTGTTTCGTCTTTAGCCAATACGGCACCATTTTCTTTGTTGATAAGACTTCCGAGTTTTTCAACAGGTGTATCGAAATCAACAAGTGGATAAGGTTTCTCCATCACACTCTCAACAGTAGCATTTTTGATCTCTGGGTTGCTGAAGAATTTAAGGAATAAACCGGTTTCACTTACAGCACCTACGAGTCCGTTTCCATTCAATACAGGGATGTGTTCGATGTCGTATTTCTTCATCAACTCAACGGCTTCTGCTACGGTTTTCTCCGGTTCAATCGTAATCAGTTTCTGACCATGTCTTCCACTTACGATATCCTTAAAGCTCTTTACGTCAAGGAAACCTCTTTCCATCATCCACTGATCGTTATAGATTTTTCCTACATAGCGGCTGCCGTGATCGTGAAACACACAAACCACTACATCCTCTTTCTTTAATTTGTCTTTTAGTTGCATCAAGCCTTGCAAACAACTTCCTGCACTGTAACCACAGAACATTCCTTCTTCTTTAGCCAGTCGTCTCGCCATGATCGCTCCATCTTTATCAGTTACCTGTTCAAAATGGTCTATCACACTCATGTCGTAGTTCTGCGGCACGAAATCTTCTCCAAAACCTTCAGAGATGTATGGATGCACCTCGTTCATATCTATCTCACCCGTCTTAAAATATTTTGTAAGAAGGGAACCGTACACATCTATTGCCCATATCTGTATGTTTGGATTTTTTTCTTTCAGGTACATGGCTGTACCTGTGACGGTTCCACCTGTACCTGCGGTACAAACAAAGTGAGTGATCTTGCCTTCAGTTTGTTCCCAGATCTCAGGACCAGTTGATTCGTAGTGAGCCAGGCGATTTGCCAGATTATCGTACTGGTTCATGTGATAAGAGTTCGGAGTTTCTTTTGCCAAACGTTTTGCTACACTATAATAACTTTTTGGATCTTCAGGAAGTACGTTCGTAGGGCAAACGATCACCTCAGCTCCAACGGCTTTGAGAATATCTGCTTTTTCTTTTGATTGTTTATCTGTGGTAACGAAAATGCATTTGTACCCTTTAATGCATGCTGCAAGTGCTAAACCCATTCCGGTGTTTCCGCTTGTACCTTCAATGATGGTTCCGCCGGGCTTCAGCTTTCCTTCCTGTTCTGCGACCTCAACCATTTTTAAAGCCATCCGATCTTTGATAGAGTTACCTGGGTTGAAGTAATCAACTTTAGCAAGGACAGTTGCTGGAATATCTTTAGTGATCTTGTTTAGCTTAATTAGAGGAGTATTGCCAATTGTTTCAAGAATGTTATTCAGCCACATAAAAACTAACAGTTGTTTGTTGGCAAATATAGGCAGGGGAATAAGAAATCAGGAACGTCTAATGAGGAATAAGAAAGGATTGACCAATTAAAAACTATAAACCCAAAACTAAAAACTTTTCCCCAAAAATCTTGCAAGAAAACCAGGCTTATCTTGAGAGGAGATATGCCTTTTCAAAAAGTCAACCTGTCGAGGGTTTTTCCATTCACTCAGACCTTCATACCAAACCATATCGGTAGATTGTAGCTGGTGCTGCTGAAGTTGCTCAACAGCATAAGGACCGGTGATAACCTTACCTTTTGTTTGAATGTATATCTTTTCCATTTGACAGTCTTTTATTGGTTGGTGATTTCCAAGGGTACTGCAAATGTGCTAACTTCTTCATTAGCAAATAGTACGGGGCATGTAATTTAAGCGTTATTTCAGAACTTCCAAAGCTTTTTTAATGGCTTTGTCATTTTGGTTGCTTATTTCGTAATAACCTTCATATCGCCATATCTGTCTAGCCATCATGGTTTTCATTCTTTGAAGCGTCTCATTTTTGTCTTTCTGAGATACAGTACTAAGGTTAATGCTATCCCTGGTTGCAAAACTGTTTAACTGTTGCCATTCAGCTTCGCCAAAGTTAAACTGGGTAGCAAAACTTGCCGGATCTTTGAACTTGCTGAATGCCGGCATACTCTTAACGTAGTAACGATAGATAAAATTTTGCAGGGTGCCTTTTGTATAAAGAGAAGTAATGTTTTTGTCCATTTTTCCTGAGTCTACACCAACAAAAAAGTCTGGACTAATGCCACCCCCACCATAAACAAGTCTGCCAGTAGGTGTTTTAAAAGGTTTGCTTGCAGGTACCGTTGTATCGCCATTTACCAATTCTCCGTTGCTGTACCTGTTATAGAACTCCTCGTAATATTTTTTCTTTCCGCCAGTGTAGGGTTTCTGAATATTTCTTCCCAAAGGGGAATAATAACGAGCTACAGTAAGCCTTAGAGCTGCTCCATCGCTAAGCTGGTATTGCTCCTGCACCAGACCTTTACCGAAGGTTTTCCTGCCGATGATTGTTGCTCTATCCCAATCTTGCAAAGCACCAGCAAGCACTTCACTGGCAGAGGCTGAAGTTTCATCTACCAGCAGCACGAGTTTTCCTTTTTCAAATAAACCATCTCGTTTTGCACGATATTCCGTTTTTTTAGCATGAAGTCCCTGGGTATAAACAATCAATTTATCATCGTCAAGGAATTCGTCAGCAATATCTACAGCTTCATTAAGTAAACCGCCACCATTTCCACGGATATCCAGAATAAGTTTGTCGATTCCTTGCTTTTGAAGTTTCTCTAAGGCTGACATAAACTCTTCGTAGGTAGTTTCTGAGAATTTCTCAAGGTGGATATAGCCAGTCTTGGGAGCGATAATATAAGATGCATCCAAAGATGGAAGTGGTATTGTTCCTCTGCTGATAGTTAGCTTTTTCTTTTCAGCACCTCTCAGAACCGTTACTGATACTTTGCTATCCTCAGGTCCTCGTAAAGCTTTTCTTATCTGATCAGCATCTTTTTTTACAAGGTTGAGCGTGTCATTTACTTTGATGATCATGTCGCCAATCTTTACACCGGCTTTGTCTGCAGGACCATCTTTAATAACATTGATCACATTCACAGTATCGTTGAATTGTTGAAACTCAACGCCAATCCCTTTAAAGTTACCTTTCAGGTCTTCATTGGCAAAACTTAGTTCTGTAGCTGGAATATAAACGGAGTGAGGATCGAGTTTGGAAAGGATATCTTCAATAGCAGCATCTTTCAAACTGTCGGCATTTACATTGTCAACATATCTTGAACGAACCAGTTCCATTACTTCCTGTAATTCGTCTCTTCCCTTTAAAGAGAAAAGCTGGCTCGTTTTTTCCCTGAGTTTAAAACCAATCATCATTCCCACGATCATTACCAGTGCAAAAAGAACCGGCAACCACACCTGTAGTTTTTTACTTCCCATTTTTATATGTCTCTTTGTAACTAAACCACGAAAATAAGTGGTAGGTTCGAAGTTTAAGGTTTGAACTTTGTTAAGTGGTCAGATCTCAGATTTCAAACCTCAAATTTCAAATTCTTCCATGGCTGCGAAATTGATTGCTGACAGTGGTGCCACCAAATGTGAATGGACACTGATTCAGGATAATAAAAAGAGGACAATCATTACCCAAGGCATTAGTCCTTACTTCTTAAGTACTGAGCAGATCGTAGAATTGTTACAAACGGAGTTACTTCCAAAGCTGAAGAAGGTACAAATTGAAGAAGTTTACTATTACGGCACTGGTCTAAGCAATCCCAATAACGTTAAATCGGTAAAACTGGCTCTTAAAAAGCTCTTTCCAGGTACTTATCTTGAAGCTACCCACGATTTGATGGCTGCAGCCAGGGCTTTATGCCAGAATTCAAAAGGGATAGCCTGCATTTTGGGAACTGGAGCCAATAGTTGTTATTACAATGGAAAAAGGATCGTAAAGAACAGCCCGGGTTTAGGTTATGTTTTGGGTGATGAGGGTAGTGGGGCTTATCTCGGCAAAAAAGTGATCCAATATTACCTCTACAACACTTTTGACGAGGACTTAAGATCCAGGTTCGACGCAAAATTCGTTACCACACCGGTTGAAATCCTGGAAAAAGTTTATAAAAAACCTTTGGCAAACCGTTACCTGGCTTCTTTTGCCATTTTCCTGGCTGAGAATAGAGGTCACTACATGATAGAGAATATTATTGAGGATGGATTAAACGACTTTATTATAAATCACCTGTACAAATACCGTGAGTCCTGGACGATGCCTATAAATTTTGTAGGAAGTATTGCATTTGGTTTCAGGGATGTTTTAAAAGAACTTTGCAACAGTTACGAGTTGGAACTTGGAACTGTGCTGAAGAATCCAATGCAGGGCTTGATTGAGTATCATAGAAATCCGAAGTGAAATTACGAGGTACGAAAAGCAGCATAAAGTTCAGATAGTACAAGAGTGCGACCTTTATATTTGACTTAGTTCTTTGAAGATAATGTTTAGGATATAAATTTTGTGGAAGAAGAGATGGAGTGAACCTTGAGTGCGACTGGGTTTTAAGTCCCGATTTGCGTATTGGTCTCCACCTCTCCTTATCCACAGTTACTGTGCTCTGTTT
>JANPIB010000202.1:0-11471 GCA_031424775.1 Chitinophagales bacterium
ACCGACAGAAATGAGGCTCACCTTGCCAGGGAAAAAGCTGCTGGTCATAAACTTCACTCGCCTTTGCAGGATGCTAGCATCAATCGGTTGAAAGACATACAAAAACAGATGGGATGGCGTTTGATGTTAAACGAACATGTGGCTTTGGAAAGAAATGGAGAAAAGATCGGTTTGCTTGGAATTGAGAACTGGGGAGCCAAAGGTTTTGCTAAGTATGGCAAGATGGCTGAAACTCATGCAGGAAGTGAGGTTTATCCTTTCAAAATATTAATGAGCCACGATCCCAGCCATTGGGATGCTGAGATTCGTCCGAAATATCCTGATGTTGATTTGATGCTTTCCGGTCATACTCACGGAATGCAGTTCGGAATTGAGAATCCTTATTTTAAATGGAGTCCGGTTCAGTGGGTGTACAAACAATGGGCTGGACTGTATGAGGAAGGAAAGCAGAAGCTGTATGTGAACAGGGGATTTGGATTTATCGGTTATCCCGGAAGAGTTGGAATTTTACCTGAGATTACGGTGATAGAGTTAATTTAGATAATATTCAATTCAAGTTGATGAAAGCGTTTTCAATTTTCTTTTTAGTATCAATCAGTCTTGCGGGTTTCTCGCAGACTGAACCATACAATTGGTCAGACTCAGGTCGATTAGATGGAAAGTATTCTTATCTGGATGTGAATGCAGGATTGGGTAATAACACTTTTACTCCTAGAAAGCAGAACCCCAAAGGAGGTGCTTACAATCAGTTATACTACTTTGTTGGAGCAGGTTATTACCATCTATCCGGTGCAAGCATTAGTTTTCAGTCTTTTGCTACAAACGATCAGAATGCTTTGTCCTTATATCAAACTTTAATTACGGCAGCCTACGATTTTGAAAAGTACAATTATGTGAAAAAGAGCGGTGTAGGGTTTGGAGTAAATTATACAAGGCTGTTGAATAAAGACTCGGTAAGTTTTTATCAAAGTCCGCTGAAGAATCAGTATTCGGCTTACTTCAAATGGATGAATCCTTTCGTCACCCCAACGATTGCTTTCACTTATGGTTCAGGCAAAACCAGTGTAGTGAAATTTTTACCCTTACCACCAAGAAGAGTTGACGTTAAAGCCAGGGAATACAATCTTAATCTAAACCTCTCGCACACATTTTATCTTGGCTCTACGATAGATGAATATCGAAAAATTGA
Organism: Chitinophagales bacterium; assembly: GCA_031424775.1. GTDB lineage: Bacteria > Bacteroidota > Bacteroidia > Chitinophagales > Chitinophagaceae > JAEZDC01. The sequence goes on from JANPIB010000202.1 coordinate 1,190, forward strand.
ACCGTCAATTGATGTTTTTGCAGGAAAGAACGAGTTTGGTGGACTAAACCCAAGGCAAAGAAAAGCAGCAGCCCGAGTTAGTGACAATTCTTTTCAAGTTCAGGATATCATCTTTAATGTTGAGGCTACCTACAACATTGGTGGTGGAGATTTTTACATTATGCCCAGTTTAATGTTAGATTATTACTATCCGAAAGCCGATAGTAAATGGTACCCCATGTTTAGCTTGACACTTGGATATGTATTTTGGTAAGGTGAATTCAATTCCTCAAGTACAAGAGTCCCGTACGTACGGGAACAGAAGCTTCATTCCTGCACTAAAGCTCTTCTCAAAAAAATGCATTTTCAACTTTAACAATCCTAAGGGTTCGGTATCCACATTCCAGTTATAGAAGCATTTTGGTTATAAGGCATTTTCAGGTAGTTTCGCCACCTGACTTTTGTGACTTAAACCAAAACATTTATGCAGTTTAGACGCATTAATAACATTACCGGTTGGATCGTTTGCATTATTGCCTGCCTTGTGTACATACTTACCGCCGAAGCTGGTGGAAGCTTATGGGATTGCGGCGAGTTTGTGAGTTCGGCTTTTAAATTACAGGTTCCTCACCCTCCAGGAGCACCAATGTTCGTGTTGCTGGGAAGGTTTTTCATAGTGCTTTTTGGGGATGATCCTTTAACGGCTGCCAAAGCTGTTAACGTGATGAATGCTTTTGCCAGTGGCTTTACGATTCTTTTCCTTTTTTGGACGATCACCCACTTTGCAAGAAGAATTGTACTTGGGTGGAACACTGATGGTTCAAGAATCCTCAGCAGCAGCCAGATCATTGCTGTGATGGGTGCAGGTGCAGTTGGAGCTTTGGCTTATACTTTCAGCGATTCCTTCTGGTACAGTGCTGTTGAAGGTGAGGTGTATGCTTTGTCCTCTTTCTTTACTGCTTTGGTTTTCTGGGCAATATTAAAGTGGGATCACAATGCTGAGGAAGAAGAACTGAACCTTTCACGACCAAAAGTTGCCGACAGGTGGATCGTTTTTATCTTCTTTATGATGGGATTGTCAATTGGTGTTCACTTATTGAACCTCCTGACCATTCCAGCAATCGTATTGGTTTATTACTTCAGAAAGAGACATCATTTTAATTATAAGACCATCAGGAAGTGGTATATGTGGCTGGTGATTGGTGGTGGACTGCTTGCAACGATTGGTGCTATGATCGTTTCTAATTCAGAGTCGAATGTGTTGGCTCCTTATGAAAGTCAGTTGACTGATGCTGGATATTCTATCTCAGATTCTACACTTGCCGGTTTATGTATCCTGGGTATTGGAGCTGCAATTGGTTTGTTATACCTGGTTGAAAGCCTGAACAAGAAAAGAAAAGATGAGTATGGTGGTATGTATATCTTCTTTGTATTGGGCTGTGTGTTAACAGGCCTGGTACAAGTAGGAGTGATTCAGTATTCAATTAAAATGGCAGGTGTTTTCGATAGAATTTTCGTGAATTCTATGGGTATGCCTTTCTTCAGTGGGTTTACTTTCTTCTTTATACTACTCGGCGTTTTGGTTTGGCTGGGATTGAGATTCGCTGCCAAAAAAAGCTGGGTTTTCCTGAGATTAGGATTGTGGTGTTTCCTGTTTATGCTGATCGGTTATAGCACTTACCTGACAACAATGATCCGCAGTAATGCTGATCCTTCAGTTGATATGTTCAATGTAGATAATCCTCAAACATTGGTTGGATATCTTGGTCGTGAGCAGTACGGAGATTTTCCGTTGTTGTACGGTCAGAAGTTTACAGCTCGTCCGGTTGCTGCAAGAGATAAAGGCAGTAAGTACCAGAAGATCGGTGACAAGTATGTTGACATTGGAAAGGATAAAGACTATGTATATCTGCCAAAAGATAAAATGTTGTTCCCAAGAGTTTGGGATGCCAGCAACGATCAAAACCATGCATATTATTATGCTATGTATTTGGGCATTAATCAAGATAAAGATGGAAAATGGGACAGAGATCCAACAATGGGTGATAACGTGAAATTCTTTGTAGGCTATCAGACTTATTTCATGTACCTGAGATATTTTATGTGGAATTTCTCTGGTAAGCAGAATGACGTGCAAGGTCTTTTCACAGGCAATGTTCGTGATGGTAACTGGATCACCGGTGTACCATTTATGGATAAGGCATTGTATGGTGATCAGAGCCTGATGCCTGACAGCATGAAGAACAACAAAGCCAATAATAAGATGTTTATGCTACCGTTCATTCTTGGATTGATCGGTATGATCTATCAATACAGAAAACGTGGCAGCGACTTCGTTGTGAGCTTTCTCTTGTTCTTCTTTACTGGGATGGCAATAGTAGTTTATCTTAACCAGGCTGGTTTCCAACCGAGAGAACGTGACTATGCTTATGTAGGATCTTTCTATGCTTTTGCAATATGGATCGGTTTGGCTGTGTTAGCGTTTATTGAAATTGGGATTAAGCGTTACACCAAACTGGTGAAAGAAAACCTGATGGTTGGTGGAGTGATCGGAGCTATTATGCTTATCGGTAGTTTGGTTGCAGGTAGCAGTCCACTGTTTGCAGTAGGCTTCTTTATCATATTTGCTCTTGTAGGAGCCGGATTGCCGTACATGTTCATGGCATTAAAAAATCCAAAGCTCATCATCAACCTAAGTATTATTCTCTGTTTATTGGCTGCTCCTGTTTTAATGGCATCGCAAGAGTGGGACGATCATGACAGAAGTAAAAAAGAGCTGGCTCGAGACCTTGCTAGAAATTATCTTGAAAGCTGTGCTCCAAACGCCATTCTTTTCTCTTTTGGTGATAATGATACATATCCTCTTTGGTATGCCCAGGAAGTTGAAGGTATCAGACCAGATGTAAGAGTGATCAACTATAGTTTGTTGGGTGCTGAATGGTACATCAACCAGCTTCGTTATAAAGTGAATGGAAGTGCTCCGATAGATGTACTCTTTTCTGCTAAGCAAATCGAAGGAAGCAATAGAGAGTATGTTCCTTTCAAAGCTCAACCAAATAAACCGGATTCAGCTTACTACAACTTGTTTGACATGCTGAAAAACGATGTAGGTAGTGAAGACTTTAACCTTAAAGAACAGAATGATGATGTTGCGTTGAATACATTCACTGCTCACAAGGTTTTTGTTCCGATAAACAAAGATGCAGTAAGAGCCAGCGGCACTGTAAATGCAAATGACTCTTTAATTGCAGATCAGATGAAGTTTGAGATTCCGAAGAATTCTCTTTACAAATTTGATCTCGCTATTCTTGGTATCATAGCAGCAAATGCACAAAATGGCTGGAGCAGACCAATCTACTTTACTAATGAGTTCAATGAACTTGGATTTGGCAAATACCTTCGCCAGGATGGCATGAGCCACAGGTTGGTTCCGATCGAGAATACACACTATCAGCAAGACAGAACAAACCTCAATACATCAAAAATGTATGACCTGGTGATGTCTGATAAATGGAAGAGCGGTAATGCAGATAAACCGGGTGTTTATTTTGATGAAGAGAACAGGAGACATCTTGTTGATATCAGGCAAGCACATGCTCAATTGGCATTGGCTCTTGCACAACAAGGTGAGAATGAGAAAGCCCGTAACATACTTCGCAAAGGTGACAAGCTGATGTTGCAGGAGAATGTTCCTTATGGAATGAGCTCACGTAATAATATCCATAATCAAACCTCAGTTGATCTGATGGTAGCAGCTTATGTTGCCGGCGATAAGGAATTGGCTAAGAAAATTGAAACTGATGTGAGAAAAGACTTAAGGCAGCAGATCACTTTCTACCAGTCGCTTGAAGGTTTGCAAGCTGAGAATATGGCACAGGAACTTGAAAGAGCTAACAAGGTGTTAGAGTATCTTGAAACACAGGCAAAAGCATTAGCCAACTATCCTCAGCGACAAACAGAGGGTACGCCACCGATGCGAAACGATTCAGGAAGAAAACCTTAAATAAAAAAATCCCGTCAAAATCTGACGGGATTTTTGTTTCGATTCACGGAGAACTTTTCAGGGCACATAATCGTTAGTAATACAATAACAAGTTTTTGAGTAGTTTACATAGCCTGATAATTGGGTAAGAATAAAATATGATAGGACACAGATTCATACAGTTTGATCCGAATGCGAATGGGAAAAGTAGGTTTGAGCAAATGCTTGATGTTTTCATGCAATTGCTTTCTTACACCAACGGCGATGCTTCTGAAGCTTTGCAATGGATGAATGAATTGGATAGGCAATACAGTTTCACGGATAGTGAATATGGAATGGGTGATTTTATAGATGATTTGAAGGAGAACGGCTACATGCAAGAGAATCCGGTAAATGGTGATCTTTCCATTACGTCTAAATCTGAACAAAGTATTCGTAAGAGAAGCCTTGAAGAAATTTTCGGTAAGCTGAAGAAAACAAAATCAGGTAATCACCAAACATTTAAACCGGGACAGGGAGATGAGATCAATCCTGAGACTCGTCCGTTTCAGTTTGGCGATATGCTGGAGCAGATAGATTTTACTGAAAGCATTAGGAATGCACAGATCAATCATGGAATAGAAAACTTTACCATGAGAGAAGATGATCTGCAGATTAGGGAAACAGATTTTAAAACACAAACTTCAACTGTGTTGATGATAGATGTTTCTCACTCGATGATCTTGTATGGAGAAGATAGGATCACTCCGGCTAAGAAAGTTGCGATGGCATTGAGTGAGCTGATCACAACGAAGTATCCAAAAGATACCATTGATATTGTAGTATTTGGTAATGATGCCTGGCAGATAGAGATCAAAGATCTTCCGTATCTGCAGGTTGGTCCCTATCACACAAATACAGTTGCAGGATTGGAGTTGGCTATGGATATTTTGAGAAGAAGAAAGAATCCGAACAAGCAGATATTCATGATCACCGATGGTAAGCCAACCTGTTTGAAGATAGGAGGTAAGTATTACAAGAACAGTTTTGGATTGGATAGAAAGGTGGTGAACAGGTGTATCAACCTTGCAGCACAATGTAAGAAGCTGAAGATACCGATCACCACTTTTATGATCGCATCTGACCCTTACCTGCAAAAATTTGTACAGGAGTTCACGGAGATGAACCAAGGGAAAGCATTCTTTGCCAGCCTGGATAAATTGGGAGCTTTTATTTTTAAGGATTTTGAAAGTGGGAAAAGAAAAACGGTTTATTGATGAAACTATTAGCAGTTTTAATTCTATTGTCGATTAATGCTGTGGGTCAACAGTTAAAGCAACTTAATCCTGATTTATTGCCCGCGATCGATCTTACACAAAATGGCAGGGATTCTGTAAAAAAAGCAGCAACGATCTACAAGGTCATCCAGGAGAAATGGGAGAAAAAAATAAAGCTTACTCCAGACGAATCAGCCTTTCTTGAGACAATAGGTGGAGAATCGGCTGAACTGGATGTATTTATTGAGAAGGGTTTGTATTATTATGTGGGTCCAGGTTATGGTTGTTGTTATTATGAAAATGGAGGACCTGACAGTATATGGTGTTCGTCGTCATCAAGTGAAACATTGAAAGCAGATAATATATCCGAAGAATCACTTGATCTTGCATGGGCTGAAGGGAAAGAAGGTAGTGGAGTTGGAGAATGGATTGCATTCAGGATGATTGAAAATGCTTGGCCAATGGAAAAGTTGATTATCTACAATGGCTATCAAAAAGATATTGGGTTATGGAAGAGAAATAACAGGGTAAGGCATTTAAAACTTTATGTTGATGGAAAGCCTGCTGCTATTTTGAATTTAGAAGATGTCACAAACGGACAGGAGTTTGATGTAAGTTCCTGGTTCAAACAAAGAGAAAAACCTTACTTTATCAAACTTGAAATATTAAGTATATATAAAGGTGAAAAGCATGACGATACGGTGATCTCTGAGATCATTTTCGATGGGCCATCCAAGCATTGATCATATCCCTGATATTGTACAAGAGTGCGACGCAACAGAAGCATCATAGAATTACAAAAGCTCACTAAATAAAAATGGACATAAAAAAAATCAAGACCTTAGGTGAACTGAAGAAGTCTGGCTACAAAAACCTACCAATCAAAGATGAGATCAGGAAGAACCTGATTGAAAAAATTAAGGGTGATGAGAATCCTTTCAAAGGAATCATAGGTTATGAGGACACGGTTATTCCAGATACTGAAAGAGCATTGCTTAGCCGACATAATATTCTCTTCCTGGGTTTAAGAGGACAAGCGAAAACAAGAATGGCGAGGCAGATGACTGAATTGCTGGACGAATACATTCCTGTGATTGCCGGAAGTGAAGTGAACGATGATCCCTTCAATCCACTCAGCAAGTTTGGTAAAGATGTTATTGCAGAACATGCTGATGATACTCCAATTCAATGGTTACATAGAAGTGAACGTTATGGCGAAAAACTGGCAACACCTGATGTTAGTGTTGCAGATCTTATCGGTGATATTGATCCAATTAAAGCGGCTAACCTTCGGTTGAGTTTTGCAGATGAAAGAGTGATCCATTACGGTATTATCCCAAGAAGCAATCGTAGCATTTTTGTGATCAATGAAATTCCTGATCTCCAGGCAAGAATACAGGTAGCCTTGTTCAATATTTTAGAAGAAGGTGATATTCAGATTCGAGGATTCAAACTTCGAATGCCTTTGGATATCATGTTTGTGTTCACTGCAAATCCTGAAGATTATACGAATAGAGGAAGTATTGTAACTCCACTAAAGGATAGAATCCAAAGCCAGATATTAACGCACTATCCAAAAAACATTGAGACCTCATTAGCGATTACTGAACAGGAAGCAAATATTCTTGATGAGCAAAAGCAAATGGTAACGATCAGTGATATTGTAAAAAGATTGCTGGAGAATGTTGCTTTCGAAGCAAGAAACAACGAGTACGTTGATAAGAAAAGTGGTGTGAGTGCAAGACTAACGATCGCTGCTTATGAAAATGCGATCAGTAGTGCAGAAAGAAGAGCCATTAAGTTTGGAGAAAAGAAAACGCAGGTTTGGATCAGTGATCTTGTTGGAGTGATTCCATCCATTACAGGAAAAATTGAATTGGTGTATGAAGGTGAGCAGGAAGGTCCGTACCAGGTTGCAGTGAACCTGTTAGATAAATCAATACGATCACAGTTCATTCAATACTTCCTGAATCCAGAAGTAAGTAAGAAGAAGCGGAATACTGGTAAACCATCTCTGCAGGAAAAGGTGGAAGAAAGCCCGTACAAATCTGTTACCAGATGGTTTGATGCCGGTAATCATCTTGACCTGATGGTTGATATGACTGATGCAGATAAACTTGCTGCCCTATACAAGGTTGATGGACTACATGCATTTGTAAAGAAGCATTATGCTAAGGTTAGTGAAACGGAAACATCATTGCTGATGGAATTTGTTTTACATGGGTTAGCTGCTTATTCAATGATCAGCAAGAAAACAATTGAAGGGAAGATTCAGTTTAAAGATCTCGTTGGGAGTATGATGAATTTTGGAGACATGAACTTTAGTGAAGAAGAAGATAATGATTTTAATGAAGACGATTATAAGTAATAAAAACGGCGACTTTTTAGTCGCCGTTTGTGTTTTTAATATTTATCTCATTTAGAATTTATAACCGAAAGATAGACCACCGTAGTACGGAACGAAAAATCCTTTACCAAAAACAGGACTTATAAATGCACGAAAAGTAAAGCCACCTTCCTTAGGCTGTAAGCGATAACCAAAAAGAACGTGACCAAAAGTAGAAGAGAAAGTTCCGTCAGATGTATTACTAACACCGAAGATTGGTGTAACACCTGCTCCCAATTCAAAATAGTTTTTCTGATCTTTTCCTATCAGGTAGTTTAAACCTACTGGAACAAACACAGCACCTTCACCATCAATGCTAAATCCGCCAAAGCCGATTCTTCCACCGATGCCATCTTGTTTGTTACTGAAACGGGTGTCAAAATTGAAAGCAGCCAATCCAGGTCCACCAAGTTCTACATAAACAGACTTAGCACCACCTTGGGCTTTTACAATAACTGAAAATGAAAATAAGATTGCGGTGAGAATAAGGGTTTTCTTCATATATGATGGTTTTGGTTTAGAAGACTCAAATATATTTACTTCTGCTGCTAAAGCAATTGTTAAATGATGTTAACCTCTCTTTCTAAATCAATATCGAACTTTTCTTTTACGCTTGCAAGTATATGGTCAGACAGGTCATAAATTTCTTTTCCGCTAGCATTGCCAAAATTAACTAATACCAATGCTTGTTTTGCATGGCATCCTGCATCACCTTTTCGGTACCCTTTCCAACCAAGATTTTCAATCAGCCAACCAGCCGGAATCTTGATGTGTTCTTCGCCAACGTTGTAAAAAGGTATCGCAGGATCAATGGCTTGTAATCTTTCCAATTCAGATTTTGGTAACGTTGGATTCTTGAAAAAGCTACCTGCATTTCCTGTTTCTTTTGGATCAGGTAATTTAGAAGAGCGAATATTTATCACAGCTTGCGAGATTGCCTGAATAGATAGATTAGTTTCACCCATCTTTTCCAACTCCTGCTCAATTGCACCATACGATGTATTGAACTTCGGTTTTTTATTTAAACGGTAAGTAATACTCAAAATCACAAACTGATTTCTGTATTTTCTTTTAAATACACTTTCTCTGTAACCAAATGCACAATCATTTGCAGTAAATGTTTCTATCGATTGCTCCTTTCTATGAAAAGCTTCCAACTGGTGAAACACATCTTTGATCTCAACACCATAAGCACCGATATTTTGCATAGGGCTTGCACCACAATTACCAGGTATAAGACTCAGATTTTCCAATCCTGCATAATTATGTTCAACACAGTACATCACAAACTGGTGCCAGTTTTCTCCTGCAGCAGCTTTTATGTAAATGTGTTCGTCAGTTTCATTAAGCACTTCAATTCCTTTGAGATCATTCTTGAGAACAATTCCGTTGAAATTTTCGGTGAACAGAATATTACTTCCTCCACCAAGAATCAGGGGAGAATTTGAATTGCTAAGTCCTTCTTTTAATTCTTCAACTGAAGTAAACGATGCAAATGCCTTCGCCGAAACATCAATCCCAAAAGTATTGTATGGTTGAAGCGATATGTTATTTACAATTTTCATTAGCGAAATTCATTAATTCTATTTGGCTTCGTTGTGTCACTCACTTCAGGGTTAGGTTCTTTAATCAACATGTACTGCATCAAATCGGATCCACATCAGGAATAATATTCACTTGCCGATATCGCTTGTTCGATTGTATGATGACGATCTGCTGTTCAATTTCCTGCTTGCACCTGTCAATTAACTGAGAATCTTTTGGCAGCTTCAGCAATAACTAATGTAAAAACTGACCCCTTACTCTATTTACTAATGGCTCTGCCGGACCAGAAATATATTGTCCAAAGCTACTGTTCAAACCTTGTAACATGATGTTTGCTGCTTCTGCTGCGATATGTTGTTCTTTATGTTTGAAGATCAGTTGAATCAATCGTGAAAAAGGAGGATAAAAAAACTGCTTCCTGTTCTCCATTTCAAACTGGTACAGTTTTTCAAAATCATGTTCCTTGACAAACTGCAGCACTGGATGATTGGTGTTGCTCACTTGTACCAACACTTTCCCAACACCGTTTTTTCTTCCTGCTCTTCCACTCACTTGTTCCATCAATTGAAAAGCTCTTTCGTTCACCCTGAAGTCAGTAAAGTTTAGCAAACCATCAGCATCAAGAACACCTACAAGTTCCACATTTTCAAAATCAAGACCTTTTACTACCATTTGTGTGCCGACAAGAATATCAATTCGCTGTTGTTCAAAAAGTTTGATCAAGGCATCATGATCATGTTTGCCTTTGATGCTGTCATAATCCATCCGTGATATTCTTGCAGAAGGAAACTGTTCAGCCACCATTTCTTCGATCTTCTCTGTTCCAAAATTCTTCTGAAAGAACTGGTGACTACCACAGGCTGCACAGGTTTGTAGAACGGGGTAGATGCTACCACAGTAATGACAGGTTAGTTTATTTTTTGCTTTGTGATAGGTGAGTGACACATTGCAATGCTGACATTGTGGAATCCAACCACAAACACCGCAGATCAAATAAGGTGAATAGCCTCTTCTGTTCTGAAAAAGTATTACCTGCTTTTTATCTGCCAGGCTTTTTTGTATGGCTTCAGTAAGTTGTGTTGTTATAGCAATTTTTCCTTTCTGAGTGGAGGCATTTGTTTTTACATCTACCAG
>JANPIB010000203.1:0-2929 GCA_031424775.1 Chitinophagales bacterium
TCAAAATTAGTGCTGCTGATGATCTGTCCTGTCAATTGTTTCCCTCTGTATTCGAAAGTCACCATACCCGTTTTCTTCATTTCAGGGTGCAAGATAGAATTACTGTTTATACCGTTCAGTAGTAAACTATTAATTAAAGATGAAGAGATGCTGAAAATAAAATTAATAGCGGCTGTAGAGATTGACTTACCATTTAATGTTAATTGCATTTACCAAACGAGCCGCTTCTTTTGAATAAGGAGCAACATAATGTTTGTCGGCTGCTTCATTTAAACTTTCAAGGTTTGCTGGTGGACTTGATATAATCAAGATCAAACCATCTAGAAATTCTCTCACCGGATCTTCCTTTCCCTTTATTTTAGGAATAGGTTTAGACGGATAACTATTCTTCAAGGTAGTTATCAGTTCATTGATCATCTCTTTGATATAAATACTAGAATCTGATTTCGAAGGAAGAGCATTTGTAAAATCTGCCCACTTTAGTTGCTCCTGTAGTTTTCTCAGATCAAACTTATATTGATTGTTTTTAAATATTTGAGTCGAAGCAACAGCGTACATTTTATAAAGATTTCCTGGTTGTGGATCGTAACCATTCATTAAACCGAAATAATTTAATACCATAGTTGGCTTGAGTGATACAACGTTCGTAATCATCGTTTCTATAAATGCTTCTACCTGCAATTTTCCAAAGGATGTCCAATCTTGGGTCTTTGTGAATATTTGGTAAAGATGATTATACAACTCCCCATTAGTGCTTTTACTTGCAATAAGAAATTCCATGTATGCTAAAGCAATAGGAACTTTATAATCCACCAAATTATTCGAGTTTATTGGTAATTTTTTTAGGAACTCCAGCGACAGCTTAAAGTCTTTTTGTCTGGTAGCTATAATGCTTGAGTATGCATCAAATGCAGCATCAATAAATGCAGAGTCAGCAAAGTTTACATCCACCCTGTCTTCAGCAGGAGCTTTAGCAGCTGATCTATAATATTTGTTCTTGAACTGTAGCCCTTCTTCTAGTATTTTGGCTCCCTCTTTTAACCAATTTGGATCTTTCGGATCTTTAAAGTAGCTGTAAACAAGCCCTGCCTGGCGATAAAGGTGTGTTGTAGCCCAATATGCTGCCACCTTCTCCGAATTAATATTGGAAGAATAATAAGATTTTAGTTTAGCTAACAAGACCTGGATATTCTGTAATACCTCTTTTTCCTCTTCAATATATAAAGTACCTCCGGTATATCTCGAATTATACTCTGAGACATACCCCAGGGCTTTCTCTAAGTCGCCGGATTTCTGAGCTTGAACATTTAGCGTAAGAAGCACTCCAAGAATAAACAGGTATCGCATTTTATACAATTGGGGGTACGAAAATGATTTACAGTCAACAATATAACAATTCTCGTCCTTGTTCAAAAACTAACAACCGTTATCTTTGCCACCTCAATTAAAAATCAATGAGTAATAGAACTGTTTATATCGTTTCAGCTGTTCGTACCCCAATGGGCAGCTTTGGAGGTGTTTTGAAAGATGTTTCCGCCACACAATTAGGTGCTACTGCGATTAAGGCAGCTGTGGAAAGAGCTGGCATCAAGCCAGAACAAGTAGAAGAAGTGCTAATGGGAAATGTGATCCAGGCAAACGTTGGACAAGCCCCGACTCGACAGGCTGCAAAGTTTGCAGGTTTACCGGATAGCGTTGTCTCAACTACAATTAATAAAGTTTGTGCCAGCGGAATGAAAGCAATTGCACAAGGTGCTCAAAGCATTTTGTTGGGAGATTGCGATATTGTTGTTGCGGGTGGAATGGAAAGTATGAGCAATGTTCCGTTTTATGTGCCTAACCTGCGTTGGGGAAACAAATATGGTAATACTCAGCTGGTAGATGGTCTTGCAAAAGATGGATTGACTGATGTTTACGGTAATATGGCTATGGGCTGCTGTGCTGATGCTTGTGCTACTGATAATAACATCAGCCGTGAAGAGCAGGATGCGTTTGCAATTGAAAGTTATAAGCGTAGCCAGTCAGCCTGGGAGAATGGAAATTTCAAAGACGAAGTAATACCTGTTACCATTTCTTCAAAGAAAGGTGATATCGTAGTTGATAAGGATGAAGAGCCATGGAATGTGAAGTTCGATAAGATCGCAGGATTGAAAGCCGCTTTTACCAAAGAAGGAACTGTAACTGCTGCAAATGCTTCTACCATGAACGATGGTGCTGCTGCAGTTGTGCTGATGAGTAAAGAGAAAGCAGACGAACTTGGAATAAAACCTTTAGCCATCATACGTAGTTATGCTGATGCTGAACAATCGCCTGATCAGTTTACCATGACTCCATCTTTGGCCGTTCCAAAAGCATTGAAGAAAGCAGGGATTGACATGAGCCAGGTTGATTATGTTGAGTTGAACGAAGCTTTCTCAGTAGTTGGTATTGCTAACACAAGAAAAATGAATCTTGATCCTGCGAAAGTGAATGTGAATGGTGGAGCTGTAGCTTTAGGTCATCCTTTAGGTGCAAGTGGAGCAAGGATTATTGTAACCCTCTTAAACGTTCTCAAACAAAACGGAGGCAAGATCGGTGCTGCCGGAATTTGTAATGGTGGTGGTGGAGCAAGTGCAATGGTGATAGAACTAGTGAACTAAGATTTATTGGATAAAATAGATTAAAAAGGAATCCTTTGCTGCGGTAAAGGATTTTTTAAGATGAAGGATAGATGCTTGGCACATCATTCGGGTAGTGTGTGTCGCAACGAAGTTGAATTGGAAAACTGAAAGATTGGCCTCCTGAAAAAATCTGTGAGACTTGAGGATGAAGAAAGCTACTTGTAATAACAAAAAACACCCTCAACGGGTGTTTTGCGACAAGCTTTTATAGGGTTCGGATCACTTTATCACTATCGACTCCGACGCTTTAAAGTTGGATTTATTAGGTT
>JANPIB010000204.1:0-8729 GCA_031424775.1 Chitinophagales bacterium
CCAGTCGCACTCAAGGTTCACTCCATCTCTTCTTCCACAAAATTTATATCCTAAACATTATCTTCAAAGAACTAAGGCAAATCTAAAGGTCGCACTCTTCGGCTACCGCGGTTGCTTGTACAACAGTTGAAAAGTATCCAAGCTTATATTCTTAACTCATAAAGAAAGCCGTCAAATAAGTGACGGCTTTCTTATTAAGCATATCAATAATCAAAGCTGCTTTTGGTGCTTAATTTGCTTATGGTTTTGTACCTTAGAAAGCCTAATATGAATATTCACACACTTCTTCTAACTATCACCCTTTTTACTCCCATTGCCAATAAAGTAGTTGCTGACGATGTTGTGGGAACATGGGTTTCTAATGAAAACAAAGCCAGGATACAGATCTATAAGTCTGGCACTAAGTACTATGGAAAGATCATTTGGTTAAGAGAACCTAATAAAGATGGCAAACCTAAAATTGACAGGAAAAACCCAGATCCCAAACTTAGAAACACTCCTGTAATTGGACTTGTGGTTCTTAGAGACTTTGTTTTTAATCATGGGGAATGGATTGATGGAGACATCTATGATCCCAGCAGCGGCAAAGAATATAGCTGCAAGATCACTATGCCAGACAAGAACACATTGAAAGTGAGAGGCTATATTGGGATTTCATTACTGGGCAGAACAGAAGTTTGGAAACGAAGCTGATTTATCCATTCACATAATTTGGTTGTTGGTTGCTGCAGTTTCGGTTATATTTATCAGCTTAAAACCAAGTTGATGAAAAAGCTTCTCTTACTCAGCTGTTTTGTAATCTCAGCAGCAATTTTTACCCAATGTAGTTCATCTAAAAAAGCTTCCAAAATTCAGCCAATCGCATATACTGTTAACATACAGCCACTTATCTCTACAAGCTGTTCTCCATGCCATTTCCCAGATAGGAATGGAAGAGCGAAAGCATTAAATACTTATGATGCAGTAAAAGGGGAAATTGACAATATTATCAGCAGAATAGAAAGACATCCAGGCGAAAGAGGCTTCATGCCCATGAAAAGAGAGCGTCTTAGCGATAGTACTATCAACTTGTTTAAGCAGTGGAAACAGTCTGGGCTTGATCAGTAATTATGTTCCTCGTTATTAATGTGGTAAAAAATAAGAAGTTTCACATGCTGCAACAGATTTACTGTTGGCTGCGTCTATATTTACGATACTTGATGAGATTAGTTCCAGGCACCATATTCACTTTACTTTTTACTGCTTCAATGCTGTTGGCTAATGCTCAAAATACTTGCCCAGACAACATAGGCTTCGAGAATGGAAGTTTCATGAACTGGAAGTGCTATTCAGGCCAGATCACTTCAGGTGGATCAATAAACCTTGGTTTGAGTAACCCGATAGATGGAAGACATTCTATCATACAAAATGTCGTTCCACCTCAAATGGATCGATTTGGTGGTTTTCCAATAAGCTGCCCTAATGGAAGTGGATATTCCGTTAAACTTGGAAACGAACTTACAGGTGCACAGGCAGACAGAGTTAGTTACACTTTCACCGTTCCGGCAAATAAAAACGAATACAGTATTATCTATAACTATGCTATCGTTTTTCAAAATCCTGGACACAGTGCTACGGAGCAACCAAGGTTTACTTCAAAAGTATTCGACGAAACAGAAGGGCAATATTTAGGTTGTGGGGCTTTTGAATTTGTTGCGTCATCTGGCTTGCCGGGTTTCCAGGTTTCGTCTGTAGGTACTGGGGTTTGGTACAAGCCATGGTCACCTGTTACTGTTAAACTCATGAACTGTGCAGGCAAAACGATCACACTTGAATTTACTGTAAATGATTGTTCGCCAGGAGGTCACTTCGGGTATGCATATCTTGATGTAAACGAAAACTGCTCGTCTCCTATCACTGGCAATGTTTATTGTAACGGTGCTACTTCTCTAACCTTATCAGCTCCTTATGGCTTTAAAGAATACAATTGGTACACTGCCGATTTTTCTACTTTATTAGGAACAAGTAATATTCTTAAACTTAGTCCGATTCCTCCAGTGGGTACTAAATATGCTTTAGAGATCGTGCCTTATCCAGGACTTGGTTGTTTGGATACATTGTACACCATTATTGAAAAATCAAACCAGGCTTTTAATTTTAAGTTGATTGATACTGTTGTAGGCTGTAGCGGTTATCCTGCAGATCTTACTTCATCATTAATAACCCAAGGCAGCAGTCCAGGTTTACGTTTCTCATACTTCCAGGACTCTATTCAACTTAACTATGTTCCTACCCCTACATACGTTACCAATGAAGGTCTTTATTACATCAAAGCTGAGAATTTTGTTGGTTGTACTGAGGTAAAGAAGACGATTCTGAAGTTTAGAGATATTAAGCTAGCAATAAAAGATCCTCCTGAAACTTGCTTTCCAAATACGGTTAATCTTACAGCTTCTGCTATCACAGCAGGAAGTGATCCTGGGTTAACTTACTCCTATTGGTTTGATGATCTTGCACAAACACCTGTAGCAAATCCTGCTGCGATCAATAAAACGGGCTATTATTATATCAAGGCACAAGCCGCCAATTGCAAGATAATTTCCAGAGTGAATGTACAGATCTTAACGGCTGACCAGCTGATCACAACTCCAATGGCTAACTGTGGAAGCGTTAACCTCACAGATCCAGTTTCAACTGGTGGAAGTTCTCCTTCTCTACAATTCAGCTATTGGATGAATAATGCAGCAACGGTTCCGGTTACTGATCCAAAAAATGTGACCACAACAGGTGTCTATTACGTTAAGGGCACAACTGCGTCAGGCTGTTCTTTCGTGAAACCAATTAACATCAATATTAAACCTGCTCCCGATTTTTCCATTTTGCCGCCGGCTATTGTAACTGCACCTGTAACAATTGATATTATTAATGCTATCTCTTTTGTAAGGAACTATACTTTTACTTATTGGCTTGATTCTAATACCACGAAACCACTCAACAACCCTAATACAGTTCAAAAAACCGGAACGTATTACGTGAAAGCTGCTGACACTACAGGCTGTTATACAATCAAACCTATTTCTGTAACAGTTTTGATTCCTGCAAAACCAGACATCAGGTATCCGAATGCATTCTCGCCAAACGGTGATGGTGTTAACGATGCTTTCAGAATAGACATTGCAGGAGATATCACCTTGAATACCTTCAAGATCTACAACCGTTGGGGGCAAGTTGTTTTTGAAACAAAAGATCCACTGAAATATTGGTACGGAGATAATAAGGGAAAAGCATTACCTGCTGGTACTTATTACTGGATAATGGAACTTGAAAACAATTACGATAAAGAATTTTACAAGAGAAGTGGAGCAATCACACTACTGAGGTAATTTACTTGCTCAGGTGCATGCTTCTTTCTTTGTACAATTGACGGAAGTACGGATCATGTAGGTCCTTAATAAAACGGATCGCCTCTCCGGTACTTTTCATCTCAGGACCTAATTCCTTGTTCACACCTGGAAACTTGTCAAAGCTGAAAACGGGCTCTTTAATAGCATAACCACTTAGCTTCTTTTCAAAAGTGAAATCCTTCAGCTTTGCTTCACCCAACATTACTTTGGTAGCAACGTTCAGGTAAGGAATTCCATAAGCTTTTGCAATGAATGGAGTTGTTCTGGAAGCTCTTGGATTCGCTTCAATCACATATACTTTCCCATCTTTTATAGCAAATTGAATGTTGATCAATCCAAGAATACCTAAAGATCTGGCGATCTTCTCAGCATATTTCTCCATCGTTTCAACAACGAGTGGCGTAAGATTGAAAGCAGGGAGAACAGCATTACTATCTCCACTATGAATGCCGGCAGGCTCAATGTGTTCCATCACTCCCATTACGTGGAATGTTTCGCCATCGAAAATGGCATCTATTTCTGCTTCCTGGCAACGATCTAAGAAGTGATCGATCAGAATTTTATTTCCCGGAATATGTTTAAGCAGGCTGATAACGGCTTTTTCAACTTCATCATCATTAATAACGATCCTCATTCGCTGTCCACCCAAAACATAACTCGGACGAACCAACACAGGATAACCAACTTTATTTGCAACTTCTATCGCATCATCAGCTCCATAAGCAGTTCCATATTGAGGATAAGGAATTTCGAGATCTTTCAACAGATCGCTGAACCTTCCACGATCTTCAGCAATATCCATGCTGTCGAAACTTGTTCCCACTATCTTGATTCCTCTTTCATGAAGCTTTTTGGCAAGTTTCAGAGCGGTTTGTCCACCAAGTTGAACAATTACCCCTTCAGGTTTTTCCAGTTCAACGATCTCCCACAAATGTTCCCAGAAAACCGGTTCGAAGTACAGTTTGTCAGCCATATCGAAGTCTGTACTCACCGTTTCTGGGTTACAGTTCACCATGATAGCCTCGTAACCACATTCTTTGATTGCCAAAAGACCATGAACACAGCAATAGTCGAATTCAATTCCTTGCCCAATCCTATTAGGACCGCTACCTAAAACAATGATTTTCTTTCTGTTAGATGGAATGGATTCGTTGGAAGATAGCGTCTGGCTCATTAATTTTAAAGATTCCGCAAACGTACATGAAAATGAATAAAGGAAAAACCAATTTTCCCACAGGGCTTGTAAAACTGAGAGATAAGATGGAAATTTAAAAATGCAGCCCTACCAAACTAACTTTTGGCGATCCTTCCCATTTCTTAGAATTCTGCTTCCATTAATTGCTGGGATCATCCTCCATTTTCATCTGCAATTAAGCAATACGTTGATATGGAGTGCTTTGCTTTTGGGCTTGATTTTATTTCTATTGATGCGTTTCGTTACTACAGCAAAACGATTCAGTTTTGGGTGGCTCAATGGTTTAGGTTTGAACCTGGTGTTTTTCTCTTGCGGATGTTTACTGGTAAACCATAAAGATATCTCCAGGAGCAAGGATTGGGTTGGCAGAAGCTACGTTGAAAGAGATGCAGTGATCGTTACCATACAAGAACCACTTGTTAGCAAACCAAAATCTTATAAGGCATTAGCTACTATTAAGCAGGTAGTAAAACAAGAAAAAGCAGGAAACGTAAACGGAGATCTGCTTGTCTATTTTCAGAAAGACAGTACCAAACCGGATCTCAAATATGGATCACAGATACTAATTACAAAACCATTACAACCAATTATCAATTCAGGTAATCCAGGTGGTTTTGATTACAAGCGTTATTGCACTTTCCAAAATATTCATCATCAGGTTTTTCTTAAAGCAGGTGAATTCAAGGTATTGAACACAACGAATTCAAATTGGTTTCAGCAAATCCTGATAAATACAAGAGAGTGGGTGTTATCAGTCTTACGAAAAAAAATTAGCGGTAAAGATGAAGTGGCAGTTGCTGAAGCTTTGCTGATTGGCTACAGAGATGATCTTGATAGAGAATTGGTTCAGGAATATAGCAATACTGGAGTGGTTCATATCATTGCCATTAGTGGATTGCATCTTGGAATGATCTATTGGGCTTTAAAGAAGTTACTGGGTTTACTTAAAAGACGACGCTGGAACAAATTGATGCAGCCCCTGGTGATTTTGTTTGTACTATGGATGTTCACTTTTATCGCCGGAGCTGTTCCATCAATTCTTCGATCTGCCGTAATGTTCACCTGCATTGTGATCGGAGATTCTTTTGGCAGAAGAACCAACATTTACAATACACTTGCTTCTTCAGCTTTCATTCTTTTATTGATCAATCCTTTTTACTTATGGGATGTGGGCTTCCAACTCTCTTTCGCTGCAGTACTGAGTATCGTGGCTTTTTCGAGGAGTGTAACCAATTGGTTTTTCTTCCAGAACAAATCGCTTAGCTACATCTGGAATATGTGTGCTGTAACACTTTCAGCCCAGGTACTTACCATACCCATCATATTATACCACTTCCACCAGTTCCCAAATCTTTTCCTATTCACAAATCTGTTAGTGGTGCCGCTTTCCGCAATAATATTATTTGCTGAGTTACTGCTACTGATCGTTTCCTTTGTTCCGATTCTTGCTGAATACGTTGGCAAAATGGTGGAAGGAATGATCTGGCTGATGAATCTGCTAATTGAAAGAACCAATAGAATTCCTTTCTCACTTACTGATGGAATCCAGGTTAGCATCTTACAGTCTGTAGTGTTCTACGTAGCCATTATTGCCGGATCGATTTGGTTGCTGAAGAAGAACAAGCAAATGTTATTCGCCAGCTGTGCATTCATTGTTTTGTTCTTTGGTCTTAGAAGCTTAGACTTTATCAAAGTAAACCAGCAACGTAAACTGATCGTCTATAATGTGCCGCAGCATACAGCAATTGATGTAGTGGAAGGAAGCTCGTACAAATTCATAGGCGATAGTATTCTTCTACAAGACGGTTTTTTAAGAAACTTCCACCTGAAGCCTTCAAGAATTCTAAACAGGACGGATGAAGGTGTACTTGCAGGATTAATTTTCCAGAACAACATTATTGCAAGCGAAACCAAAAAAGTTCTTATGCTGGATCATCCATTGCCATATTCGGAGCCTGCAGAGAAGATCAAAGCTGATGCAATCATCATTACCAAAAACCCTAAACTGTACATAAACCAGCTGGTAAAGCATTTTGATTGTAAATTATTAATATTCGATGCCTCTAACCCAATCTGGAAAATTCGGCTCTGGAAAAAAGATTGCGACAGCCTACATTTGCGGCATTATTCAGTACCTGAACAAGGTGCTTTTGAAATGGATTTATAACCTCATCCTTCAAGGAAATAAAAAATACAATATGGCTAATGCAAACTCCCCTTTAGGGGATGGGGGCAAAAAAATTCAGTCGGCACTTATTTCTGTTTTTTATAAAGATGGAATTGATGTGATCGGCAAAAAGCTTCATGAATTCGGCATCAGAATCTATTCAACAGGTGGTACGCAGGATTTTCTGCAGAAGAATAATATTCCTTGTGTTGCGGTTGAAAGCCTGACTACTTATCCATCGATCTTAGGCGGCAGAGTAAAAACCTTGCATCCTGTACTATTTGGTGGAATCTTAGGAAGAAGAGCAGAGGCACAGGATGTGAAAGAAATGGAACAATACAACATTCCTGAGATAGATCTAGTGATTGTTGATCTATATCCATTTGAAGAAACGCTAAGAAACACAAAAGAAGAGTCTGCAATTATTGAGAAGATTGATGTTGGTGGCCCATCAATGATAAGAGCTGCTGCTAAAAACCATAAAGATGTTCTGGTTGTTGCAGATAAAGCTCAATATGATGAGTTAAATGCATTGCTGGATGATCAGAAAGGCAGCACAACCTTAGATCAGCGTAAAGCTTTTGCAGCAAAAGCTTTTGAAGTAGTAATGCATTATGATATAGCGATCAGCAATTACTTCAACCCTGCTGATTCTTTACAAGTGCTAACTACAAAAGATCAGAAGGTGCTGCGTTATGGAGAAAATCCACACCAAGAAGCAACTTTCTATGGCAACTTAGACAACGATTTTACTCAGTTGCATGGCAAGGAACTCTCTTATAATAATCTTGTAGATGTTGATGCTGCCATCCAGTTGATTAGAGAATTCAACGAAACAGCATTTGCCATTATTAAACACACAAATGTTTGTGGAATAGCGGCAAGAGCCACAGTTAAAGGGAGCTGGGATGCAGCTTTAGCTGGTGATTCTGAAAGTGCTTTTGGTGGAGTATTGGTTTGCAATGGTTCAATAGATGCTGCAACGGCACAAGCCATTAACGAGATATTCTTTGAAGTGTTGATCGCAAAGAGTTTTGATGCCGATGCATTACAAATACTGCAAAGCAAAAAGAACCGCATATTACTTCAACTAAAAGATAACGCTGAGCAAAATTCCAAGCAGAGCAAGTCTTTACTAAACGGAACCCTTATTCAAAACAAAGACGAAGGCAGTTACAATGAGTGGAATGAAGTTGGCGGAAGAAAAACTTCTGAAGCAGAAAAAGCAGATCTGGAATTTGCGAATATTGTCTGCAAGCATTTGAAGAGTAATGCCATTGCTTTGGTAAAGAACAAACAGCTAGTTGGAAAAGGCTGTGGGCAAACCAGCAGGGTTGATGCCTTACGTCACTCGATTGAAAAATCTAAACAATTCAACTTTGATCTGAATGGTGCTGTACTTGCCAGTGATGCTTTCTTTCCATTTGATGATTGTGTGAAGATGGCTCATGCAGAAGGTATAGCAGCTTTCATTCAGCCTGGAGGATCAATAAGAGACAAATACAGTATTGAATACTGTGTACAGAATGATCTTGGAATGGTTATCACAGGATTGAGACACTTCAGGCATTAATGGTGAATAGACTTGTTTCTGCACAAGAGTGCGACGCAAGAAAAGAATCATAGTAGTACAACAGACGGTTACATAATTGAACTTAACCAATAAACATAAAGCCTACTTAGCATTGTGTGCCACCAGTTTTATTTGGGGCAGCACCTGGGTTGCAAGTAAGATTGCTGTGCAGAAAGTTCCGGGATTACAGATATCTGCCATTCGACAATTAATTGCAGGATTGGTATTCATTATCTTCTTCAAGTTAAAAGGTGAGCCTTGGCCGAAAGTCTCTCAATTAAAGTCATTATTATTCGTCGCATTCTTCTTGTTGATCTTTGCCAATGGATTAAGCACATGGAGCATTAAATATGTGTCAAGTGGTTTGGGATCATTAATTGGTGCTTTGTTTCCACTTTTCGTAGTGATCAT
>JANPIB010000205.1:0-2088 GCA_031424775.1 Chitinophagales bacterium
AGCGTTGTAAGTACAGAAAAGGAATACGAGTTAGGTGATCCAAACTCGCAGATAAAAGTTGCAGTGTTGGATTATGGTGTTAAGAAGCACATCTTAGATTGTTTGGTGCAAAGAGGAGCTCATGTTAGAGTGCATCCTGCAAAAACTTCAATAAACAGGTTGAAAGAATTTAATGCCAATGGATATTTCATCAGCAACGGTCCTGGTGATCCTGCTGCAATGGATTATGCAGTTGATACAGTAAAAGAACTGATGAATGAGAACAAGCCAATGTTCGGAATTTGTTTAGGTCATCAATTATTAGCTCTGGCAAATGGAGTTGATACTTTCAAGATGCATCATGGTCACAGGGGATTGAATCATCCGGTAAAGAATATTATTACCGGGCAATGTGAGATCACAACCCAGAATCATGGTTTTGGTGTAAATCCTGAATCGATCAGGAACAATCCAAATCTTGAGATCACACATGTGAATCTGAACGATGGTTCTATTGAAGGAATACGTGTAAAAGGAAAACCTGCATTTAGTGTACAATACCACCCTGAGAGTACACCTGGTCCACACGACAGCCGTTATTTGTTTGATGAGTTTGTGAAAATGATGAAGAACTAATTAGCTAATGTGATGATGTGCTAATTTGATAATGGCATAAGCTATTGAACTACTATTTACCTTTCGTTGTGTCACTCCCCTGTACGTTCATATCTTTATTCGGCTAAACCTGTTAATTGTAAATTACCCTCTCTAGCAATTATTTCTTAGTACAAGTGTGCTTTTCATTGAAAGCCAAGGACAGGCTGTTACTCAGCTGCCATGAAAGAAGAAATGTGAACTGAGCGTAGCAACGGCAGCTTCATTCTTATTCTACAGCTGGTCTCATAAAAACTTTCCTCTCTTGGCATTGTATTGGATTTTACCTCTACCTAAATATTAATGAATATTAAAACAGGAGGAGATATGGAGAATCAGCAAACAGCAACAGACAGGACATTACAGAGAGGTACAAGTTCAAATGGTCATGGTGGGAGCAAGCCACAGCATAAAGAAGGACCTGTGGCAGAAACAATTGAGAACCAAACTGCCAAGGTTCCTTCAGACATATTTTTATGGGCATCTGTAGGTGCTATGGCAACTTCAGCAGTGTTACAAATTATGGGGAAGCGAAAAGTGAGTTTGTTTATTGGTCAATGGGTTTCACCAATCCTGATTATGGGATTGTATAACAAGATTGTGAAAGTTGCCGGTCATGATTAAATCGCAACATATTTTAAGAAGAGAAAAAATCCCGTCAAAGCGGGATTTTTTTATGTCTATCCCTAATCCATGAGGGAAAAGCAAGCCAGTTGAAGTTGTTGTATGTTATTGTGTATTTTCACTTTATGAAGATCGCTATCATTAATGGTCCAAACCTTAACTTACTTGGTAGGAGAGAGCCAGGTATTTATGGAAGTGAAACTTTCGAGGATTTCTTTGAACAGTTGAAGGTTAAATTCTCCGGAATTGAGTTGAGCTATTATCAAAGTAACGTAGAAGGCGAACTCATCAACGAATTACATAGAGTTGGTTTTGAAGTGGATGGTGTTGTGATGAATCCTGGTGGATATACTCATACATCTGTTGCTATTGCAGATGCGATCTCGGCCATTTCAGCACTGGTTATTGAAGTACACATCAGTAATATTTATGCAAGAGAAGAATTCAGAAAACATTCTGTTGTTTCAACTAAATGCAAAGGTTCGATAAGTGGACTGGGTTTGAGAGGATATGAATTGGCGATTAAATATTTTACTGAATAATGAGCAAGATCAGTTTAGTTGAATGTCCGAGAGATGCCATGCAGGGATGGAAACATTTCATTCCAACAGAGCAGAAGATCAGGTACATCAACTCATTATTGAAGGTAGGATTCGATACCATTGATTTTGGAAGCTTTGTTTCGTCAAAAGCAATTCCACAGATGGCAGACACAAAAGATGTGATCAGGAATTTGGAGTGGGATATTGGTAAAAGCAAGCTCCTTGCTATTGTTGCAAATACTCGAGGTGCAGAAGAGGCTGTGCAGTATGATGAGATCTCTTACCTGGG
>JANPIB010000206.1:0-7992 GCA_031424775.1 Chitinophagales bacterium
AAGTTGATCTCGGCTTCGAGAAAAGAACGATCGTTTCAGGAATTGCGCTGCACTTTAAGCCGGAAGAAATCGTTGGAAAGCAGGTAACCGTTGTAGCCAACCTTGCTCCAAGAAAAATGAGAGGTATCGAAAGCCAGGGAATGATATTAATGGCTGAGGATAAATCTGGAAAGCTTCATTTTATTAATCCAGAGGAAAAGATTGACGAAGGCTCAACAGTAAGTTGACATTACATTAATTATTTAATCAAAGCCACTTGTTTTACAGGTGGCTTTTTCATTATCTTCGAAAATAGTTGCATAACTAACTAATTGTTTCTCGCAGAATACGCTGAAAACGCAGAATGAGTGAAGATTTCGTGAGAGACCAAAATATTTCCCAATGAAACGTATCATCAAAAAAGTTGCTGTCCTGGGTAGTGGAGTAATGGGTAGCCGTATTGCTTGTCATTTTGCAGGTATCGGAGTACAAGTATTGTTGCTGGATATTGTTCCGAAAGATGTTCCTGCTGATGCCAAGCCAGCAGATAAGAATAAGATCGTTAATGATGCACTACAGGCTGCTTTAAAAAGCAATCCTTCGCCAGTTTATAATAAAGATGTAGTGAAACGTATCACTACTGGCAACTTTGATGATAACATGAAAGACATTGCTTCATGTGATTGGGTAATTGAAGTTGTTGTGGAAAGGCTTGACATAAAGCAACAGGTGTACGAAAAAGTGGAGCAGTTCAGAAAGCCCGGAACACTCATCACTTCTAACACCTCAGGAATTCCGATTCACATGTTGTCGCAAGGCAGAAGCGAGGATTTTAGAAAGAACTTTTGTGGCACACACTTTTTCAATCCTCCACGTTACCTAAGATTACTTGAGATCATTCCTACTCCTGATACAGATCCTTCGGTTACGGATTTCCTAATGCACTACGGTGATCTTTTTCTTGGAAAGACAACCGTTCTTGCGAAAGACACTCCTGCCTTTATTGCTAACAGAATCGGTGTATTCAGTATCATGAGCATCTTCCACATTATGGAGAAAATGGGATTGTCGATTGATGAAGTTGATCTGCTTACCGGACCAATTGCAGGTCGTCCAAAATCTGCTACATTCAGAACCGCTGATGTTGTTGGTATTGATACTTTGGTAAAAGTGGCGAAAGGAGTAGGAGAGAATTGCCCAACGGATGAAGCGAAACACATCTTCCAAATTCCTGCATGGCTGGAGAAAGTTTTGACAAACAACTGGCTTGGCGATAAAACAGGACAAGGGTTCTTTAAAAAAATAAAACTTCCGTTAACAGAGGGTAGTCCTGAAGAAAGAAAATCTGATAAAGAAATTCAAGTGTTGAATCTGCAAACACTGGAATATGGAACTCGACAAAAAACAAAATTTGCAACAATAGAAGCAGCAAAGCCTGTTGAAGATTTGAAGCAACGTCTTAAGATACTTGCTGCCGGGCAAGATAAAGCCGGAGAATTCTACCGGACATTTCATAACAGCCTCTTCTCTTATATTTCCTTTAGGATTCCAGAGATCAGTGATGAGTTATATCGTGTAGATGATGCAATGAAGGCTGGATTTGGTTGGGAGATAGGTCCTTTTGAAAACTGGGATGTAGTTGGTGTTGCCAAAACTGTAGAAACAATGAAAGCTGCCGGAGTAAAAATTGCTCCCTGGGTTGATGAAATGCTTGTTGCAGGAAATAGCAGCTTCTATAAAGTAGAGAATGGCAAACGGTTGTACTACGATGTTGCTTCCAAAACATATAAAGAAGTTCCAGGAGCAGAATCATTTATCATCTTAAATAACTATTCAGAAAAAACGATCTGGAAGAACAGTGCTTGCAGATTATACGATATTGGTGATGGTGTTGCAGCACTTGAGTGGAGTACCAAAATGAACAGCATTGGTGGTGAAGTATTGGAAGGAATTCAGAAGTCAATTTCGATTGCTGAAGAAAAATTCAAAGGCTTGGTGATTGCAAATGATGGAGCCAACTTCTCAGCGGGAGCCAACGTTGGAATGATCTTCATGTTTGCTATTGAACAGGAATATGATGAACTGGATATGGCAATTCGTATGTTCCAGAATACAATGATGCGAGCCAGGTATTCTTCCGTTCCTGTTGTTGTGGCACCTCACGGATTAACATTAGGTGGTGCATGTGAGTTGAGCTTGCATGCTGATAAAGTTTGTGCTGCTGCAGAAACATATATTGGTTTAGTTGAGTTGGGTGTTGGATTGATTCCAGGTGGTGGTGGAACAAAGGAGTTTGTTTTACGAGCTGCTGATGAAATGCATGAGGACGAACCCGAAACCATCACACTCAAAAACCGCTTCTTAACCATTGCCACTGCAAAAGTTGCAACCTCTGGCTTTGAAGGTTTTGATAATGGTATTTTGAGAAAAGGGCAGGATGAAGTTGTGATCAATCAATTAAGAAGAATAGCTGAGGCAAAGAAATCGGTTATTGAGTTATACGATCAGGGTTATGTTACTCCAATTCAGCGTAAAGACGTGAAGGTGCTTGGACGTAATGCTCTTGGTACTTTGTATGCCGGCATTAATGGAATGTGGAGAGCAGGCTATGCAACAGATCATGATGTTACTGTTGCCAAGAAACTTGCTTATGTTATGTGTGGTGGTGATCTGAGTGAATACACATTGGTTTCAGAGCAGTACCTGTTGGATCTGGAAAGAGAAGCTTTCCTCAGCCTTTGTGGTGAACGCAAATCTTTAGAGAGAATACAGGCTGTGTTGAAAACTGGAAAGCCCGTGAGGAATTAAGTTGCCGAATAGAGTTCCGAACGTACAAGTGAGTGACACAACAAAAGTATAATAGGAGCACTTCAGCCTGCTAACTAAACTTTCATACCACTAATCAGACTCTTCATCTAAAAAATAAATTGCGGAAGTGAAAAAACTTTATTTTCACTTCAACCAAACAATCAACTGTGAATACTGTGCTCTCATTAAAAGGCATTTCCAAACGCTACGGCAGAATACAAGCGTTGAACAATGTTTCGTTCGACGTTCCACCTGGTAGTGTATTCGGCATACTAGGACCGAACGGAAGTGGAAAAACAACATTACTTGGAATTATCCTAGACATTCTTCGTCCCACTGCCGGAAGCTTTGAGTTGATGGGTAAACCACCTTCAGCCGAAGTTAGAAAGGGTATTGGAACACTTTTAGAAACACCCAATTTTTATCATTACTTATCGGCTGAAAGAAATCTTCGCATTAATGCAACGATCAAAGGGCAGAACTATAGTGATATTGATGCTGTGCTTGAAAAGGTAAATCTCCTTCAACGTAAGAAAAGTAAGTTCAGCACTTACTCTTTAGGTATGAAGCAAAGACTTGCAATAGCTTCTGCCTTACTTGGAAATCCTGATGTGTTGATCTTTGATGAGCCTACAAACGGATTAGATCCTGTTGGTATCGCCGAGATTCGTGAGTTGATCAAGAAACTGTCAAAAGAAGGTAAGACCATCATCATGGCTAGTCACATGCTTGATGAAGTGGAAAAAGTTTGTAGCCATGTAGCTATTATAAAAAAAGGAGAATTACTTGCTGCAGGGAATGTAGACGAAGTATTGGTGAATGAAGATATTATCGAGATCTCAGCAACAGACATCACTAAACTTGAACAAGTGATGAAGGCTATGACTGGTTATACAAAATTGCAACGAGAAGACAATCACCTTCAGTTGTTTTATCCTATGGGTATGGCAAAGTTGGAAGATGTTAACCAATACTGCTTTAACAATGGTTTGGTGTTGAATCATCTTCAGCTAAAAAGAAAAAGCCTCGAATCTAAATTCTTTGAACTAACCGGAAAGGTGAGTGATCGTTAAGATACCAGCTGAAGATCTCCGTAGCATCTTCGTTGCGTCGCAAGCACTTCATGTGCAGACTATCAATTAAACAAGAAACAAATGTTACACTTAATAAAATTAGAGTGGCTTAAAGTAAAGAACTACCGTACATTCTGGGTAATCTTTATCCTTTTCCTGGTAAGTATAATTGGGGCAAACTATATGACCCATGAGTTTCAACAAATGATCTTTGGTGCAGAAGCCAAAAAGAATCCAGAGAATGCAGTGGTAAAAATGTTTCTAGGCAATCCTCCATACTTCTTTCCGCAAGTGTGGCAAATGGCAAGTCAGGTTACCAGTTACCTTCTCATCATTCCTGGGCTACTTACTGTTATATTGTTTACAAACGAATTCAGCTTTAAAACCCACCGTCAAAATATCATTGATGGATTTAATCGGCATCAATTTATCACCTCAAAGGTGATTCAGGTAATCATCATGGCCTTTATCTCAACACTAATGTTAGCGATCACAGCTTTGATTTTTGGATATGCCGGGGATAAACCATTTAGCACAGAGCGGATAGAGTTTGTGGGATATTCATTTCTGCAATGCCTTAATTATTGCCTTTGTGCACTATTATTTAGCGTGATATTCAAAAGGAGTGGAATATCAATTGGTGTTTACTTCTTGTATGTTGTGATACTGGAAAACATACTTGCAGTTGTTTTAAATAAGTATGCAAATAATACTGGATACTTTCTTCCGGTAGAAAGTGCTGATAGCCTCGTTTACGCACCAATTTTTGAAGGAATTCAGAAATTCTTTTTAACCAGACCGGATCCTAAATATCTTTTGTTAACCTGTTTTGGGTACATCGTACTGTATCTCTTTTTTAGTTACCGTAAGTTTAAAACGGATGACCTATAAACAAAAGAGCTGTCAAACGACAGCTCTTTTTAAATTAATGCATTATCAATATCCTGACTCGGCTTCCGCTTAAAGGATCAACAAGGTAATAGACACCATTGTTTAGGTTTGAAGTATTTAATTTATTGTTTCCTTGGTCAACCTGCACTTTCCTAATTAATTTTCCGGTAGCATCTACCAGGCTTAGCGGTGTTTGTATAGAAGAAAATATCTGCAATTCAGTATTTGCTGGAGTTGGATACACATAAAACTGCCGGGTAGCTTCTGAAAGTTTAACGGTTACAATTCCTGAATACTCGAAGCTGCCATCTTTATCTATCATCTTCAATCGATAATAATTAATTCCCTGTTCAGGCTTTGTATCCAGGAACTGGTACTTACTTTCTCCGCTACTGTTTTTCGCTTTTACCGAACCTATCGTAACAAAATCATTCCCGCTGAGGCTTCGTTGTATCTCAAAACGATCAACATTGGTTTCGTTCTGAGTGATCCAGTTTAACTCTGTTCCTATTGGCTTCAATGTTCCGGTAAAGCTCAATAGTTTCAAAGGCAGCGGACAACCTGATGCAATCATTTCTGATCCACTGTTCGTTGGATTGAAACAAGTTGGTGTGGTGCTATAAGCCATCTTATCCAAACCTCCCTGTACTTCTACAGGAGCTGGTGTTCTGATGTTTACACCACTCCCAATTGCAAAGTTCATTAATTGACCGGGAGCAATTCTATGTCCTAATCCATGTGCATGACCTAGTTCATGCAATATCACAGTTTGAAAATCGTATTGCCCTGGAACTGCATTGCCAGGACCAAATTGCCAGTTAATACCTGGTTGAGCTTGTATGTCGATCTCTTCTAACCACCAAACAGTATTTTGCAGATCACAGGTACCAGGAATTGCACTTCCGTTGAATCGGCTTGTAGCCCTGGCTAAAACTCCTGAACCAAGCGATCCATCAAAAAGAACAACATTAATATTGTCATCTGCATACAAATTTGTGGTTACACCTGCCGTTGACCAATTAATACCAGTAGCACAAGTCCAGGTAGTTAGAGCTCTTTCAAAAGCATTTACTGCAGCTGTGTTAGATGAAAAGTTGTTATTGTATAGAAAAGTATAACCACCAATTGTATTCAGGTTCCTCAAATAATACCGCTGTCTTGTAGGTGTACTGAACCCACTAAAGTTGCTGTTGATGGAAAGATGAGAATAGCCCACTGTTAATTGGGTAGGGGATAGAAACTGACCACCCGAAGCCGGGTTTACTCTGAATACACCTGTACCTGCATTACTGCTATTTCCTGTAGGCACTTTTACGATGATCTGGTTATCCGTCCACTGTACATAGTCTGATGGATTTGGTGGAGTTATGAAGGAGGTTCCACCATTATCAGCATTTGGAAATTCAACAGTCCCTGGAGTGCTTCCAAAACCGGAACCATTAATAGTAAGAAAATGAGCTGGGTTAATTGTTCCGGCATTTGTTGGGTTTGGAGAAAACGAGGTGATATCAAGTGTGCTTTCACCTCTGCGAACGGCAAAACTTCTCGCCACATAATTTAAACCACCTGGCTTCCTTGCTTGTAAGCCGTATTTGGATTGCATCATCTGCAACAACTCTACTTCTGATAGAGCAGCGTTGAAAAGATCATGATATTTCCCATCGGCATACTTCCATGCACCTTGTGCATCTGCATATGGTTGTGCCTGTATAGTATTCGGCTGAGATGATCTCACACCCTTATCATCTGTGGTGTGATCATCAGCCTCCAACATAAAAAAATATTCTTTCCCTTTCTCTAACTGCACGGCAGGGTAAGTGATCTGGGCTTTGTTATTCAATACCCCACCTAAGGTTATCACATACACTTTAGCTAAACTGGTGTTGCCTTTCAGCCATGCCGTAACTTCTATTTGGTTGGATGTGTAGATATTGCCTTTCTCATCAGCATAGCTGTGCTGATTTGCAACTTTGCCAAGCAGAATAGATGGAGAAGCACTTACCCTTGTATCTAAAGCCACAGGATATATCCAGCATTGTGAAAAAGAAAAAACAGGGAACAGAACTACAGCCAGCATAGCTGCAAATCGAGTAAAGTTGTATTTCATAGACTAAGAAGTGTGTCTCAATCACTTCAAATGCAATGCCGCAGTAGTGGTAGGGTAGAGGAAGGTAAATCCAGTATGTTGAATCTTTTTCGAGCTAACGGTAGCACTCTTCAACACTTCTATACTCATCTCACCCAAGGCTATTTTCAGTGCAAATGCAGGAACATGAACAGGTATGTAGAATTTTCCACGAAGCTTCTGTGCAAGTTGAAGGGTAAGTTCTTTATTAGTAACAGGACTTGGTGATACTGCATTGTAAACTCCACTAATCTGGGTATTTTCAATAGCATGGATAAACATGCGGCAAAGGTCTTCAATATGTATCCAACTGATCACCTGTGTTCCTTTACTTAATATCGCTGCAGTTCCAAACTTTATGGGTTTCATGAACTCCTTCAATGCTCCACCTTTTTCGCTGAGCACAATTCCTATCCTGAAACTTACAAGTCTTTTACCCAGGCTTTCTACCGGTGCAATGCTTTGCTCCCAAAGCCTGCAAGTTTCTCCAAGAAAATCTGTGTGAGGAGGTGCATCTTCCCTAAAACCATTCTTCCTGGTTTCAGCTGTATCTGGTCCGTACCAACCAATAGCAGAAGCACTAACTACTGTTTTAACCTGATTAGGGATATCCTTCAAGGCTTTTACAATCAGTGCTGCACTGTCGGTTCGGCTGTTGCGTATTTCCTGCTTCCTTTCAGTACTCCAACGTTTGTCAGCAACTCCGGCTCCGGCGAGGTGAACAATATGATCTGCTTTTTTAATTGCAGCTTCATCAATGCTTCCTTTCTCCACATCCCAAACGGCATAGCTTAAGCCTTTGATATTGCTTTCTTTAGCCTTTCGGCTGAGGATGATCACTTCATAGCCTTTTGCAAGCAATGCTTCCGTAAGTTGAGAACCGACCAAACCTGTTCCGCCGGTAATTAAAACTGTAGCCATAAGACTAACATACAAACAAACACGATAGGATGTTCAAAAAACAAACATCCCGCTGTTGGCAGGATGTTGTATCAGTTCTAATTAGTTGAAATCAGCCGTTGGCAATTAATTAACCGGTGATGCATTGATTTGTGGTGTAACAGACAAAGTTCTCCTTGCATAGCTTGAACGAACAGCTTTGCCTCCTTTACTTGA
>JANPIB010000207.1:0-13210 GCA_031424775.1 Chitinophagales bacterium
TACTTAATCACTGATTAAGCAGCCATGGCATACTGAGTATTGCCATTTGAAGTTTGAATATTCAGATTTAAGTGCTATTTATCCAACGCACTGCATGCTTACACCTACCGCAACTTATGCTGTCAAAACCAATACGACCCCATTAGAAGTTTACAGTTGACAGTTTTGAGTTTACAGTTGGTAAACTTCAAAGAACTAGTTTGCAAATTTATGCAATATGTTTTTGTGGAGACGAGCTGTAGAATGTTAATTAAACTTCTGTTGTGTCACTCACTTGTACTTTCTAAACTTTATTCAACTCTTGCGTTTCTTGTTTGTTGTTTCTCGTTAATACCGTTTCTCGTTGGGTTCGTAAGATTCGATAGCCTTTAATAAGATTCAACAGCTGAACCAGAAACAAAAAACGAGAAACAACAAACGAGACACTAATTCCCTCTGAACAATCTCAAAAAGTCAAGGCCAAGTGCATAAGCCATAAGTCCAAGCAGCAGTACCATACCAACCATTTGAGCATATTCCATGAACTTGTCGCTTGGCTTTTTACCAGTGATCATCTCTATCAAAGTGAAGAGTGCATGACCACCATCTAAAGCAGGAATGGGCAGCACATTCATAAAAGCTAAGATGATTGAGAAGATGGCTGTTAATCTCCAGAAAGCTTCCCACTCACCCCACTCTTTCGGAAATATTTTTCCAATGCTGATCACACTACCTAATGAATCATTTGGATTGGCTTTACCCGTGAAAAGTTGCTTTAACCCGGTTGTATAATTTCCAAGTGTGTTCCAGCATTTATTCCAACCTACAGGAACTGATTCAGCAAAGCTATATTTCTTCGTTTCTGTTTGAAATCCGAGTTTTTTTATATCGGTTAAAAAAGCAATACCAATCTTTCCTTCGGTACTTACAGGTACTGGTATCGTAATAAGTTGATTGTTACGTTTTACCTGGAAGTTGAGCTTTTTACCTTTATTAGCACGTGTAACTCGTTGCACATCTATTGAATACGGTGTTTGAACAGAATCTACCGCCACAATCTGGTCTCCTTTCTTTAAACCGGCTTCCCATGCTGTTGATTCTTTTCCAAAATCATCTACGATCCCAGGAAAGCGAAGGAAGGTAAAATCTCCTCCTTTACTGTCGTTGAGAGAACGAACTAGAGTTTGAGGAACAGGCAATTCAAATTCCTGTCCACTTCTAAGTACAGTTAACTTCTTTGGTTCTTTTGTTATGATATCTACCGGAATCTTAGTAACATCTTTCACCGGCAGACCATCCAACTTAGTGATAACATCACCATCTTTCAAACCCATTGCAGTTCCAAGGCTATCTACAGCAAAACCATTCGTTGCATTTTGTGGTGGCAGGTATTCATCACCATATCCCCAGGTGATAAAGATGAAAATCACGATTGCCAGGATCACATTCACTATAACACCACCCAGCATGATGATCAATCTTTGCCAGGCTGGTTTAGCCCTGAATTCGTACGGCTGAGGCGGCAGTTTCAATTGCTCCTTGTCCATACTCTCATCCACCATTCCGCTGATCTTTACATATCCACCAAACGGAACCCAACCTAAGCCCCACTCCGTTTCACCTATCTTCTTTTTTGCCAGGCTAAACCATGGATTGAAAAAGAGGTAAAACTTTTCTACCCTACACTTGAACCATTTTGCAGGAAGGAAGTGTCCCATCTCATGCAAAACCACTAAGATCGAGAATGCCATAATGAAATACAGTGTTTGTATTCCTACTCCAGGCCAATCAATTGCTAATAATGTCATTGTGTTATTTAGTCAGCTTTTAGTTCTTGGATCAACTTTTTGTGAGCACTTATGTTTGTCTGGAAATCACCCGATTTCTTACAGAAACCTGAAGTGTGCGACGCAAGTAAAGCAAAATAGCATTACAAATGCCGGCTCAACAGAAAACCTTACATCTGAATTAACGAAGCGGCGAAATTACGAGCCTCACCATCAGTTTCAAAGTATTCTTCTAGTGTGGGATTTGAGATGAAGCTGATCTTATTCATGGTTCGCTCCACTACTTCGGTAATGTCTAAGAAACCGATGCGATTTCTGAGGAAAGCGAAAACAGCGATCTCGTTTGCTGCATTTAGAATGCAAGGCATATTGCCAGCTTTTTGCAAAGCGTCAGTAGCCAAAGCGAGGTTTCTGAAAGTTTTAGTATCAGGTTCCTCGAAAGTGAGTGTATTTGGACGGCGAAAATCGTAACGGGGAAAGTTATTCGGAATTCGTTGCGGAAAAGCCATAGCGTATTGGATAGGCAGTTTCATATCCGGCAATCCCATCTGTGCTTTCAGGCTTCCATCTTCAAACTGCACCATGCTGTGAATGATGCTTTGTGGATGAATCAGCACCTGGATCTGCTCAGGTTCCAGGTTGAAAAGCCATTTGGCTTCGATCATCTCCAGACCTTTGTTCATCAAAGTAGCAGAGTCTATAGTGATCTTAGCACCCATACTCCAGTTTGGATGCTGCAAAGCATGATCTCGCTTTACATTCACCAAAAAGTTGGGTTTTTTGCCGAGGAAAGGTCCTCCGCTAGCTGTTAAAACGATCTTATCGATCTTATTTCTGCTCTCTCCTACCAAACACTGGAAAATCGCTGAGTGCTCACTATCAACAGGAATAACGGCTACGTTTTTCTCAACAGCTTTTCGCATCACATAATCACCGGCAACTACCAAAGTTTCTTTGTTAGCCAAACCGATGGTCTTTCCATTCTCAATAGCTCGTAAGGTTGGTTTCAGACCGGCATAACCAACAATGGCAGCGATCATGAAATCGTAATTATCAACACCGGCAGCTTCTTCAATTGCCTTTTCGCCAGCTGTTACTTGTATGCTGGTAGCGGCTAACGCTTCCTTTACAGTATTGTATTTGCTTTCGTCTCCGATAACCACGATGCCTGGGTTAAACCGAAGAGCCTGCTTTACCAGCACTTCATCGTTTTTATGAGCCGTAAGAACAGCAACAGAAAATTTATCAGGATTTGCAGCAATCACATCCAGAGCCTGTGTACCGATAGACCCTGTGGAACCGAATATGGCAATGCGTTTTTGAGTCATTGAGTCAGTAAGTCGTTAAAAAAAGTAGGTCACTGAGTCATTTCAGCCGCCAACTTTAAGTTAGCGTGGTAAAGATAGTAGTTCAGGCTGTTGGTTGTACAAATTAGCCATTGAAGCCAACAAAACATGAACATAGGAAAAAAGCAAAGCTCAGACTTTCGCCTGAGCCTTTTATCATTCAATAATATCTTACAAAGTAATGATCCTGCTTTTGCTTTCAATATCTACCAGTTCAAGATCAAACACCAGTTCCTGGCCAGCCAAATGGTGGTTCGCATCTAATGTTACGGATTCTTCTTTCACTTCAACAACAGTTACCGGAAACTGCTGACCGCTACCGTTATTCATCATCAATTGCATACCAGCTTCCGGCACCATATCTTCAGGAAAACGATCTCTCGGAAACTCCATAACTAATTCTTCTACACGTGGACCGTAGGCCTGGTCTGCAGGAATATTCACCGTTTTTTTCTCGCCAACACTCATCCCCATTACGCCATCATCAAAACCAGGAATAACAGCACCGCTGCCAACCTCAAATTCTAAAGGAGTACGTCCTTCACTGCTATCGAAAGTAGTACCATCTGTCAATCTACCGTGATAATGCACTTTTACTTTATCACCTTGTTTTACTTGTTGCATGTTCTAAGAAATTTTTTTGGAAATCAGCGATAGAACTTATCTAACATGTGTTGAAAGCATCCTTCCGGTTAACCGGAATCCCGATGTAAATCGGGATTTGTACTGCTGAAAGTTTATTGAGTTTTTCTCGTCAGCAAAAGAATAATCATCAACAATAAATAAGAAGAACTGAATTCGGTTTGCAAGGTAAGCCAACCTCCTAAGCCCTACAATTATTTCTTAACTTGCAGGCATTAAGCTTATGTATGAGAAACATTGTACCTCTTGTGTTAATTCTTTTTAGCCTGGCTTGTAATTCACAGAAAGCCAATACACAAACATCTACCAGCGATAACCAAATTATCACTGCAGCTGAGAGAACAGAAGTGTATGTGCCGCTGCTAAAAGGGAAAAGAGTAGCTGTTTTTGCCAATCATACAGCTACCATCGGTAACACACATTTGGTTGATTCACTTCAAAAACTGGGAGTGAAAATTGTAAAAGCTTTCGGGCCTGAACATGGTTTTCGAGGTACAGCAGATGCCGGTGAAAAATTGGATAACTACGTTGACAAAGCAACCGGAATTCCGGTGATCTCTTTATATGGAAAGAAACGAAGACCCTCAGCCGAAGATCTGGCAGATGTAGACATACTGTTGTTCGACATTCAAGATGTAGGCGTTCGATTTTACACCTTTATTTCTTCTTTGCAAGAGTATATGGAAGCAGCTGTTGAGAACAGTAAACCACTGATGATACTTGACCGACCAAATCCCAACGGTCATTATGTTGACGGACCTGTTTTAGACACGGCTTATAAAAGTTTCGTGGGCATGCAACCTGTACCAATTGTTTATGGAATGACGATGGGTGAATATGCAATGATGATCGCTGGTGAAAAATGGCTTTCTGCTAAAGCAAATACCAAGCATGATTTTTATACAATAGCTCAGAATTCCACTGACACTCCTTTTCACTTCCTCGTGATCAAATGCAAAAATTATGATCACACAAGTAAGTACGAGTTACAGATAAAGCCATCACCGAACTTACCAGACTATGCTTCTATTTACTGGTATCCTTCCACCTGCTTTTTTGAAGGAACGGTTTTGAGTGAAGGAAGAGGAACTGATCATCCGTTCTGTATGTTTGGTCACCCGGAATTGCCAAAGAACCTTTACAGCTTTACGCCTACTTCAAGACCAGGTGCAACAGCACCAAAGTTGAAGGATAAACTTTGCTACGGATGGAATTTGTACGACAGCAAAAAAAAGGTGTTGAAGAAAGTGAATGATCAAATTCAGTTGAAATACTTATTGGAAGCTTACAAGCTTTTCCCACAGAAAGACAGTTTCTTTATTCGTCCGAAAACAGGGCAATATTTCTTTGATAAACTTGCCGGAGATGATCAACTAAGAAAGCAACTGGTTGCTGGGAAAACTGAAGCTGAGATCAAAGCAAGTTGGCAGCCGAAACTCCAGGCATTTAAAGCCACCAGGAAAAAATATCTTTTGTATAAAGATTTTGAATAGCAGATGCAGTTGCAAGGTAAAATACTCACAGCTACTGCTGCATTAGACGGCTCATGGTTTGAGAAAGCTGAGATCTTTATTACTGAACACAATTCAAAAGGTGCAGTAGGATTTGTAACCAACAAGCTTTATCCACGTAAGCTGAATGAGCTGGAAGAATTTAAACATGCAGCTTCCATTGATCTATACTCCGGTGGTCCTGTTTATGCAACACACATTTACTTTTTACATAACAAAGCAGAACTGCTACAAGGCAAAGAAGTAAGCCCAGGAGTTTATTATGGAGGAGACTTTAAAAAAGCTGTTGAGTTGCTGAGCAATGGAAAACTATCTGCAAGTGAAGTAAAGGTGTTTATTGGTTATTGTGGTTGGGATGCTGGTGAGTTGGAGAGTGAGATTGAAGAAGGAAGTTGGGAAGTGAGTCATACATACAAAGAGTTGTTCAGTGTTTAAAAGCGAGCCACCTCTTATTTCTCTCATGCAACACTTTACAACTATAGAAGTATATTGCTAATTTAAGTATCAATCTATAATGCCGAAAGATTCCAGCTTCTTAATTCTGTTCAGTATTTCTTCTATTAACGCATCGTTCGTAATAGCCACACAGCTTGTGCCGCCTTCACAATTAATCTTTATTACTGCTATATTCGCATTCTTCAGTTTTATCCATTGACTTTGTGATGTTTCTATCGCCGTCTTTAACTTCAGTACATAGCTCAACAGTTCCATTGAATAATGCCATTCAATACTGTCTATGTTCTTACCTTTTGCCCTTACTTCCTGCACCTGGTGCTTTGCCTGTACTACCTGGCTATTCAGCGTTTTCATGATTTTTTTATACAACCTATTCAGAAGACTATCTGCAAATGCTACTCTTTTGCCTGAACAAATGTTAGCCTGTGTGGTGCCTGACATAGTATCGCAGGGAAATGTTCTGGATTCATACACCTCTGTAAGGCTCTGCTGTGCTGCTGACAATGTGGGCAGCAGTGAAACAAAAAATATTAAGGTTAGTAGTTTCATATACTTATGCCTAAAACATAAAGAGAAAAAGCCCACAGGACATTCGACGAACATCCTGTGAGCTTATTTTTAATTATTATTCAAAACCGGCAATCTTCCAGGTGTGTATGGAGCTCCAGCCTTTTCTAATTGATCTTCTATCTTTTTAACTTCTGCTCCAATGGCATTTAATTCAGTTATTACCGGGGCAAGCTGTTTTGCAGCCAGCTCATACGACTGGTAATAAGTTTGCGTTGGAGCTGATGTTGTAGCCCACAACCCTGAAGTAATGTTATTGATACGATTGTTAAGTGACGGCAGTGTTTCAAATTCTCTCCTGGCAAGTGTTCTATCGCCATTTAATTGTGTGTTTACAGCATTTAAACGCTTTTCAATAGATGCAATGGTCTTAGAAACATCAAGCGACAAACCAGGTGTTTCAAAAACGGCAGCTTTTATGTACTTGAGTTTATTGGTGATCTCGTCCATATAAGCATCGGCAGCTGAAGCTGATCTTCTTAGTGCTCCTATTTTTTTGCTGAAAGCTTCTAACGTATTTCTATCAGTAACCGGTAAAGAAGAAGTATTCAATGCAATGGTTTTAAACGATTGCGGTGCTACCAGTTCAGTGTACACACCATCTTCAAACTTGCTGAGTGATACTTTATAAGTTCCCGGTGCTGCTAAATAACCTTGCTCTCTTCCGCTGAATACAAATGATTCTTCAAATGGTGTGAAGTCAATAGGTCCATAAGAAGGGTAACGGAAATCCCATACGATCCTGTTCATTCCTTTCTTCGCTTCAGTTTTAATTCTCCTGATCACATTATCAGCTTCATCCGTAACAGTGAACAGTATATGTGGTGCTGTCTGTTCATCTTCCATTCTTAAAGAATCAACAGAAGGATAATAAGGGTTCTCTCCTTTCTTCACCTTTTCACTCTCTGCTTCTTTACGAACATCTTTCAGTGTCTTCAGTTCATTTTTCAGGTAGTAAGTGAACACTGCACCTACAGGTGGATTTTCAGCGGTATAAAAACTTTCACCCTGGAACCCTTTACCTCTCACACCAAGCGAAACAGAAGGAATATACATCAGTGCATCTTTAACAGGAAATATCACAGCCTGTTTATCAAGGTCTGCCGGTTTCAGATTTCTTAAAGGGGTATAATCATCCAATACATAAAAGCCACGACCGAAAGTTGCCAGCACCAGATCATTCTCTCTTTTCTGTATCTCCATATCTCTCACTGCAATAGTGGGCAAACCACCTTTCAGCTGAGTCCACTTACTACCGCCATCAATAGAAAAGAAAACGCCAAATTCAGTTCCGGTAAATAACAAATTAGGATTTACATGGTCTTCTGCAATACAATAGGCTGTACCTCTTTCGGGTAAGTTGTTCTGAATGGCTGTCCATTTTTTACCCATGTCCCTGCTCCTGTACACATAAGGATGAAAATCTCCGTAACGATGGTGATTGAATGTTACATAGACTGTATTCTTATCGTGCTGAGACGTGATGATTTGATTAACGTAAGTCATGTTCGGAACACCTGCAATATTGTCGATCTTAGTCCAGTTCTTACCACCATCTGTTGTAACATGAAGCAAGCCATCATCTGTTCCGATATAGAGGAGATTCTCATCGAATTTAGATTCTGCGATTGTTGTAATGTTTCCAAAAATATCCGTGGAACCATTTTTTGCAACAGCATCAACACCCCAGATTTTTCCCATCACCGGAAGTTTGTTACGGTCAATCTTTCTCGTCATATCGGGGCTGAGGGTTTTCCATGAATTACCCCTGTCATCCGTTCTGAATAATTTGTTAGATGCAAAATAAAGTCGCTTATTATCGAACTGAGAAATAAGTAACGGTGCATCCCAGTTCCATTTATTAGCAGCTTCGTTTTCCATCTCGATAGGTTTGATGTCGAGCATCTCGCCACTTTTTTTATCATAACGTACCAGTCCACCGTACTGAGATTGTGCATATACAATGTTAGGATCAGATTGATCAACCTGTGATTCAAACCCATCTCCTATGCTGGTGAAATACCAGTCAGAATTAAAAATGCCATTACCACTCAATGTTCTTGAAGGACCACCGATACTAAAGTTATCCTGTGTACCTCCATGAATATGATAAAACGGAAATGCATTATCAGTAGCCACTTTATAGAATTGTGTTACCGGTAAGTTGGGCTTGAAATGCCAGTTGGCTGCAGCATCCCAGGTTTCGTACACACCACCATCACATCCTACTAAATAATGATCGGTATTGGCAGGGTCTATCCACATGGCATGATTGTCTATGTGCTTGCTTTTTTCGCCCAATATTTTAAAATTCTTACCTCCATCGGTACTGATAACCATGTAGGCATTCATTGCATATAGCTTGTTAGGATCTTTAGGGTCTGTAAATAGCTCCTGGTAATAATTACCTGAAGAAGTATAAGCACTTTGTTTACTCCAGCTTTGTCCTCTGTCATTACTCTTGTAAACACCGCTACCCTCCTGTGCTTCTACAATAGCATAGATGATATCGGGATTAGCAGCGATAGCCAGTCCGATCCTGCCGATATCACTAGAAGGCATACCAGTCATTATTTTATTCCAGCTATTACCACCGTCAGTGCTTTTGTAGATAGCAGACTCAGGTCCACCACCAATATAGGTGAACACTTTCCTTTGACGCTGATGTGCTGTTGCATACAAAGTTTTTGAATCTCTAGGATCCATGTGTATCTCATTAAAACCCGTATGCTCACTAACTGAAAGAATGTTCTTCCATGTTTTACCGCCATCCGTTGTTTTGTAAATACCCCTTTCGCCACCAGAACTCCATACTGGTCCATAAGCAGCTACATATACTATATCAGAGTTGGAAGGATCGATCACTATTTTGCCGATGTGTTCAGAGTTTTTCAAGCCCATATTCTTCCAGCGTTTACCGCCGTCTTCAGACTTATATACACCATCTCCATAA
The DNA here is from genome assembly GCA_031424775.1 of Chitinophagales bacterium. GTDB lineage: Bacteria > Bacteroidota > Bacteroidia > Chitinophagales > Chitinophagaceae > JAEZDC01. The sequence continues at coordinate 9,242 of JANPIB010000207.1, forward strand.
TTAACACTACGCTGGTTATTATTCTCACCACTACCCACCCAAACAACATTCGTATTGTTGGGGTCAATGGTTACACAGCCAATAGAATAAGAGCCTTCCTTATCAAATAAAGGAGTGAATGTTAAACCCGCATTAGTTGTTTTCCAAACACCACCTGCTGCAACGGCAACATAGTATTCATTAAAATTCTTAGGGTTTACTGCAAGGTCTGCAATTCTGCCAGAGGTGATAGCAGGACCTACATTTCTGAACTTTAAACCACTGAAGGTGCCGGAGCTTAAACCTTCATCTTTCTTTTGAGCAAATACGGTTACTGAACTGATAATTGCCAGTAAAACACCGGCATAATAAAATGATCTCATGGAGCAATCTTTTTTAGTTTAAAAGAAGGATCCGAAAGGTACAGAAGAAAAGCAGTGTATGTATACCGTTCAACAAAAGGTTTTATCTTCAAGCCTGTTACACTTGCAGCTTTAAGAGGAGATATTTGAAGAAGCAAAAAGATTTTTATAGGGGCTGTCAAGGTTCGGTTCTTTGTGCAACACCTGTCCCGGCTTTTCGTTACAAGTCCTCGCTATCGCTGTGGGCTTTCCACTTCAATCCGGCAGCTTTTGAACTGGAGGAAGTTTGCTGAGAATTCCGTTTGGTGATGACACCAACCGGTAGGGAAAATCATTTGGCAATCAAATAGTTTTCATTAGAGCTGTTTCATGTAATTTCATTAATACAATCGTTGTATGCCACTTTTATGACCATCAGAATTCTAATAGCCCTTTCATTTTCACTACTCTTCGGGAAAAATTCTCAAGGACAGAATATTAATATTGAGTTATCTAAGCTGTTCTTTAATACAGACGTTACTAAGCTGGACAATTCAGTGTTAGACAAATTTTCACTTGACACCTCGTTACAGAAATCTGAAGGTTCGACCGATACAGTTTTCTCCCCTCCAAGAATTAGGGAAGTCAAGTATCTGGTACAGCACAACTTTGCCTTTAAAAAAAACAGTTATCTCAAATCTGAATTTGTTGACGGCAATTTAGGAGTTATAGTAGGTAAAGACTTTTCCAACATGGATTACACAGTGTTATTTCTTGCATTTGAATTCAAAAATAATTCTGATTTGGACCGTGCTTATTCTGAACTTTTAGGAACATTTAAAAAACTTGGACAATTAGAAGTCAAATCTCTTGACCCGAAAGCAGCTAAAGTTACAAACGTTAAGTATCAGAAAAGAGTTGAAATATTGAAGGTGCTTTTTCCTAGCGCCAATCCTAAGAATTTTATTTTATATATCTACTTGAAAAACCTAAAGACATGAACCGAGGCATACAACAAAGTATTGCCAACATCGTGGCTGACAATAGTAAACACCACCACCCACCTTACTTACTACATCTTACATTTGCCACATGAAACTGGAAGAGTTGAAGATCATTTTCATGGGTACACCGGAATTCGCCGTTGCGTCTTTAGATGCATTAGTAAAAACTGGCTGCAATATCGTTGGTGTTGTTACAGCACCTGATAAACCTGCAGGCAGAGGTATGAAGCTCACAGAAAGTGCGGTGAAGAAATATGCTGTTGAGCATGGATTGAATATCCTTCAACCGGAAAAACTAAAATCTCCTGATTTTATTGAAGAACTAATAAGCCTGAAAGCAGATCTGCAAGTTGTTGTTGCTTTCAGAATGTTGCCAGAACTTGTTTGGAACATGCCACCGATTGGTACAATCAATCTTCATGGATCATTGTTGCCTCAGTACAGAGGTGCAGCACCAATTAACTGGGCTGTAATTAACGGCGAAAAAGAAACAGGCGTTACCACTTTTAAGCTGAAACATGAAATAGACACGGGAGATATTTTATTACAGGAAAGGTTTGCTATTAGTGAAGATGAAACTGCAGGTGAAGTGCATAACAGGATGAAAGAGATTGGAGCAGCACTACTTCTGAAAACGGTGAGAGGTTTAGCAGAAGGAACGATCGTTGAGCAATCACAGTCAGACCGGGACGGTCAGACTGTGTTGAAACATGCTCCGAAGATATTTACCGAGACTTGTAAAATAGATTGGAATAAGTCAGCTGATGAGATACACAATCTTGTAAGAGGACTATCCCCTTTTCCCAGTGCATTAACTTCTCTTCATGAGAAAATTCTGAAAGTGTTTAAGACTAAAAAGGAAATTGCTTCACATACACTTAAGCCCGGAGAAGTATCAACTGATGGCAAATCATTCATTAAGTTCTCTTGCCAAGATGGGTTCATTCATATTCTTGATCTGCAACTTGAAGGCAAGAAGCGAATGAATGTTGAGGACTTCCTGAGAGGCTATCGTTTTGATGCGATGAAAAATTAAAGTACAAGTGAGTGATCCTTCGAATTTGCTCAGGACAGGCTTCAGGACGGTGAATAAAGCTTCAAAAGCTTACAACCTCCTATTGATAGAATGAAATTTCAACGTCGAACTTTGCATCTATCACTCCAAGTACTGATGCTGCTGCATTACTAAGTCTGCAAACAAGGTTTTTATTGTCTTTCAAATCAGGTAGTGATTCCAACACTTTTGCATAGACTGACTTTCCGTTTACAGTAACTTTTACAACCGTTTCTGGTGCAACATCATTCATCAGCACATAATATTTCTTGTCACTCCACCCACTAGTCGATTTGAATGTTGCTGAAGATCCGACAATCGTTTTCTCCTCTGCACTTGCCGCATTAATTGAATAATTTGCAGCAAAGTAGCTATCCTCAACAGCGGTTTGCGCAGTGGGTGTTGCAGCTGTCTCTTGTTGAGTGGTCTTAATTACAGGTTCGGAATTTGGAGTTGTAACAACTGGATTGTCTGAATTTTTTGATCCGTTGCTTTTGGAAACTTTAGTTGTATCAGGTTTGCTTTTAGGCTTGGCAGCAACTTCCGGCTGTTTTGTATCTTCAACATTACTTCTGATTTTTAAATATCCGACAATGATCTCCTGCCCTGGCTTAACAATATTCTTTGTTAGATGATTCCATTTTTTCAGATCAGCCTCTTTGACCTTATTGTACTTCTTACTGAGTTCATACAAATTGTCGCCTTTCCTGATCGTGTGATAGACAGGTTCGAGTTCTTTTTTGCTCTTTGGTGTTGATTGAACAAAGTTGCTTTTCTTCAAAGGAATTTTCAATTGCTGACCAATACTCAAACCGACATCGGCACTTAATTTATTTGCAGATGCAATTTCTTTTGGTGTGAGATGATACATTCTGCCTAAGCTGTACAAAGTTTCTTTTGCTAAGACTTTATGTGTAATGTATAAAAGCGACTTCTCCTTTTCGATCTTGAGATGCTGAGCAGAAATAAGCAGGCTGTTAAGTAAAATAGCTCCAAGCAGTAGAATCTTCTTCATAGACGTTTGCATTTCCGCTGCTAATTTAGCTTTTTAAAATTCTCCATTCGGAAGGGTAGTAATTATTTGCACGATTCGGAAGATTTTTTATCCAACCCAAGCCAAGTCCAAGATAAGTCATCAAACACCAACCTTGTGCAGCATCGGGTTTAATTTCCTGCCTTCGCAGATACGATAAAGCTTCTTCTCTACTCAGTTCAGCTTTTGGAAACTGATTGAGAAAAGTGCTTACTGCAAGGGCATGCTCTGGAACAAAACTTTTGCCTTTGAAACTTCCTGCAGATACTCCAGCTTGTTTTATGTATAAATGTTTACTTAGAATTTTTAAGTCAGCAAGAAACGCTGATGAAAACAGTTGAAAAATCTCATTGTGTTTGAAAACTGATGTGTTATCTGCAAAATCAATGATCTGCTGAAGTTGATCTTTCTCTTTTGCTGTAGCTATATTGAGCGTAGTTTCTTTTTGTCTGGCTTCTGAAACATCATTCAATTGTTTGAATGCAGCAATAAAAAATCCTTCGCCTTTGGTTTTATCGGGGAAGAAGCGATATCCTTTTGCGGAATGTTTAACTGAGG
>JANPIB010000208.1:0-8826 GCA_031424775.1 Chitinophagales bacterium
CTTATCAGCAATTCTTCTTCTTGCTTCTTTGGTATTGAATGGTTCTACTTTGGTAAAACGCTTAATGCCGATATGCATCATTCTCAACTCATCACCTTCAGCAAAACTGTTTAAAGCATCTTTAGCAGATTTGTTGATACGATCTGCAGCATCATAAATGTATGTTCTAACGATGTCGAGTAAAATGCTGTTTGCGTCTTCACCAGTCTGTTCAACAAGCTTCATCACTCTTAGCAATGCACTTTCGCAATGGTAGGTTTCGATCGCCATATCTGCAATGTTCATCAACACTTCTTGCTCTTTATCCAGCTTCATCATCAGCTTTTGAACAGCAGCACCGGCAGTCATTAAAATTGCTTTCTTAAAGTTGGCGATATACTTCAGCTCTTTTGCAAATGCACCTTCATCCTCACTACCAAAATCCGGAATGCTCATGAGTTCTTTCTGAACATTCATAGCGGGAGTCATAAGATCAAGTTTACCCTTCATGGCTCGTTTCAATGTCATATCCATTGTAAGCAAACGATTGATCTCATTCGTTCCTTCATAGATCCTGTTGATACGACTGTCACGGTAAGCTTTTGATATCTCGTACTCATCGCTGTACCCATTTCCGCCATGAACCTGAACACCTTCATCTACTACAAAATCCAATACCTCACTTCCAAACACTTTCAACATAGCACATTCGATCGCATATTCTTCAGCAGCACCCAATAATGCTTCATTGAATGGCTTTCCACTTTCAAACAATTCTTTCTCTTTATCGTCTATCCATTTTGCTGTACGATACAATCCTGTTTCAGATATCCAGATTCTGATTGCCATCTCTGCAAGTTTGTGCTTGATGGCACCAAATCTTGAAATAGATATCTTGAATTGCTCTCTTTGAATGGCGTATTGAACAGAAGACGTTGTTGCTCTTTTACTTCCACCCAAACATGCAGCACATAATTTTAAACGACCAATGTTGAGAATATTGAATGCAATGATGTGTCCTTTACCAATCTCACCAAGTACATTTTCTACAGGCACTTTACAATCCTGGAAATACAGTTGTACCGTTGATGAGCCCTTGATACCCATCTTATGTTCTTCCGGACCTTGAGTAAATCCTTCAAAACCTCTTTCAACTATAAAAGCAGTGAACTTATCTCCATCAATCTTTGCAAAAACTGTGTATACATCGGCAAATCCACCATTGGTTATCCAGCACTTCTGTCCGTTTAAAAGGTAGTGCTTGCCATCATCACTCAACCTGGCTGAAGTTTTTGCCCCCAATGCATCACTACCACTGTTGGGTTCAGTTAAACCGTAAGCACCCTTCCATTCTCCCGAAGCAAGTTTAGGTATGTACTTCGTCTTTTGCTCCTCTGTTCCAAAATATAGAATCGGTAACGTACCAATTCCTGTATGTGCCGCTAAGGCAACAGAAAATGAGTGTCCACCACCCAGGGCTTCATTCACAATTGTAGAGGTGATAAAATCTTTTCCCAAACCACCATATTGTTCAGGAAATGCAGTTGCCAGCAAACCTTGCTCACCAGCTTTTTCCATCAGGCTTTGCATTAAGCCGGGTTCCATCTGATCAAGTTTTTCATAGTTAGGCACCACTTCCGTATTAAGGAACTGTGTACACATATCCATGATCATGTGCTGCTCTTCAGAAAAATCTTCAGGAATAAAAGTTTCAGCCGAAGCACTTTCCTTGATCAGCCACTCACCACCTTTTAAAACTGCAGACTGCATTGTTGTACTCATATATGTGGTTTTGCCCCTATCCCTTAAAGGAAATCAGGAATGAAAATTTTATTTTACCAGCTTTCGTTTTTCATAGCATCGTCTCTTGTGTCACTCACTTGTACGTTCAGAACTTCAATCAATAGGTTCTGTCCTCATCGTCCCATTTGCACATTTGCAACATCAGCACATTTGCACATTATTTCAAATTATCATACACCTTCTGCAAAACATTTTTCACCATCTCAATCTCATCTCTAGTTACTCCAATCAGGGCTTCGTCCATTGTTTCGTTGGCTATTCGTAATGTTATATCCTGTAATTCTTTTGCTCCATCATTTAAACAAACAAGGTTTATTCGTTTGTCTTCAGGAGATGAAACTCGTTTTACCAGTTTTAGCTTCTCCAGGTTATCTATCAATCGTGTAATGCTCGGCTTATCTCTAAATGTTCTGTTGCATAACTCCTGCTGACTTAAACAATCTTCTTTCCAGAGGTGATACAAAATGCTCCATTGCTCAATGGTAATTTCCAACCCGGCAGCCCTGAAATTTTTTTGCAATCGCCTGGCTACAGCCGTTGAAGCCATACCATTGATCACACTATATAATTCTCCTCTTCTAAAATTATTATTCGGCATATAGTTGTTTATGCAACTATTTCAAAGTAAATTCGTTTTTTTGATATATCAAAGACTTTTTTGAACGTTTAATTTGATGGAAAGCCACCAGCTGCCATACAGAAATTCTCATGTCCATTACCTGAAGTTTGGCAGTGGAACTAAGTACCTTTTCTGCTTTCACGGGTATGGTGAAGATGCTTCCAACTTCCTGTTTCTATCACGTTTTCTTGGTAATGATTATATGCTTTTTAGTCTTGATATGCCTTTTCATGGTCAAACCGTTTGGAATGAAAACCTTGATTTTACTGTTACCGACCTTGAAGCGATAATCAACAAGATCGTTCCGTTAGAACTGCAAACCATTTCACTTCTCGGCTACAGCATGGGTGGCAGAATTTGTTTGTCATTGCTGTTGCAAATACCATCTAAGATTGAGAAGGTTGTATTGATAGCACCAGATGGTTTACACAAGAACTTCTGGTATTGGCTTGCTACCCAAACCAAGATCGGGAATAGCCTTTTCAACTACACGATGCGGAAACCCTATTGGTTTTTCGCCGGTATGAAATGGCTGACAAACATCAACCTGCTGAATAAAAGCATCTTTAAGTTTGCTCATTCCTATTTAGACGATAAACCGGAAAGGGAGTTGCTATACAAACGTTGGACAACCCTGCGGAAGTTTCAACCAAGAGCATCAGCGATTACGCAGGTTTTAAAGCAACATCAAACTCCGTTAAAAATGGTATTTGGTACCTACGACCGAATTATTGTAAAAAAACGATCCGATGGTATTGCAAAACAAAACGCTTCAATACAAGTGAAAACAATAAAAGCAGGTCATCAATTACTGAAAGAAAAATACGCCAAAGACATTGCGGCTCTTTTCTATGAATAAATAAGTTTCTTTGTTACAATGTGGCAGACCATATTGATAACTGTGACCATTTTTTTTACTGCCGGCTATGTTGGATTGATCTGTTATTACCGATATCTCTTTGGGAAGCTGCAACCGTTTAAAGGAAACACCGAAACACCGGTTACACGTTTTTCCGTACTCATTCCTGCACGAAATGAGGAGGATAGCATTGGTGATTGTATTCAGTCAATTTACAGACAATCTTACCCATTAGATTTACTTGAAGTGGTGGTGATAGATGATCATTCTTCTGATAGAACATCTGAAGTAGTTGTACAACTTCAAAAGCAATACTCAAGCTTGAAACTGATTCTGCTTGCTGATGAAATAAAGGGTAAACTGCTGAATGCTTATAAGAAAAAAGCCATCGAATCTGCTATTCCGCAAACTTCTGGTGACTGGATCGTTTCTACAGATGCTGATTGTGTTGTTGATAATAACTGGCTTCGATCGTATGACGGCTACATTCAAAAATCGGATCCGGCTTTAGTAGCTGGTCCGGTGAAATACATCAACAACAGAAGCTTTGTATCTATTTTTCAATGCCTGGATTTTTTGAGCCTGCAAGGCGTAACTGCAGCTGCTGTTTCGGCTAATCAACACAGTATGTGTAATGGAGCCAACCTGGCTTATAAGAAACAGGCATTTTTGGCCGTGAATGGATTTCGTGGAATCGATAATATTGCCAGCGGAGATGATATGCTGCTGATGCATAAAATCAAAACAAAATTTCCTCGAAAGCTTGGATATCTTTTTTCTTCTGAAGCTGTGGTGAGCACATCACCAATGCCTGACTGGAAAAGCTTTTTTAGTCAACGAATTCGTTGGGCAAGCAAAGCTGAGAAGTATGAGGATAAGAGCATTACTGCTGTATTAGCACTTATCTATTTCTACAATGTATTGTTATTGGTACTTGGCATTTTATCTTTCACAGACATCTTTTACTTAGAACTTTTCATTGGTTCTCTTTTTATAAAAACCAGTATTGAACTTTGCTTTCTATTTCCCGTTGCAAATTTTTATAAAGAGAAAAAGCTACTTTGGTGGTTTCCGATTATGCAGCCAGTTCATATACTGTATATGGTTATTGCAGGATGGCTGGGTAAATTTGGAAGTTATCAATGGAAAGGCAGAATCGTAAAATAAGGTGCTGATGTGCTAATGGAACGATGAATGTTGAACCTGTTGCCCTGAATTCGGAACGTACAAGTGAGTGACACAATTGACGATGCCATAAAAACTGAAGCTGACTAAAAAAGCAAATGAACACTACTGTACCACAATCAATGTTCTGGAGACGCCTTAAGAAAAACAAAGGTGCTCTTGCAGGTATTGTGGTGATTATTTTCTCGTTTTTACTCTTCTTGTTTGCTTATGTGATTGCTCCTGATAATACGCCTTATGCAAACACCATCATACCTGAGATCGGAAGTAAGAAACCGGGTTTTTCTATTCAGCTGTTACAAGTGAAGAAAGAGAGAGTGATCGAACAAAGTGGTTTCTTTTCTAAGCTGATTGATGGCAAAGAGAGTGAATATAATTTTGTACCGATAGTTAGCTTTCAGAAAGTCAGCGATAGTATCATCGTTCAGAAATTCGTTGATGAAGGAATAACCGAAAGGCAATCTTATCATCTTTCTCAATTAGCCCTTGATCCTGTACTAAAACGAACTTATCATGTAGGTACTGATAAGTTCGGAAGAGATATTCTCAGCCGTTTGATCATCGGTGTTCGTGTAAGCCTGAGTGTTGGTTTTATTGCTGTAGTTATTTCGTTAACCATCGGAATTCTGCTTGGCTCAGTTGCAGGTTATTTCAGAGGATGGATAGATGATGTGATCATGTGGCTCATCAATGTTATCTGGAGTATCCCAACATTGCTTTTGGTTTTTGCCATAACACTAGCTTTAGGTAAAGGTTTCTGGCAAGTGTTTATCGCTGTTGGACTAACCATGTGGGTGAATGTTGCAAGATTGGTTCGTGGGCAAGTGTTGGCTGTTCGTGAACTGGAATATGTTGAAGCTGCAAAAGCTCTGGGCTTCTCTCACAACAGGATCATGTTCCTGCACATTCTTCCAAACATTCTTGGACCGGTAATGGTAATTGCAGCAAGCAATTTTGCTTCAGCAATTGTTATAGAAGCCGGACTTAGCTTTTTAGGTGTAGGTGTTCAACCTCCACAGCCCAGTTGGGGATTAATGATCAAAGAGAACTACAACTTCATCATCACCAACAATCCAATGTTGGCATTGGCTCCTGGAATTGCCATCATGCTGTTGGTGCTTGCTTTTAATCTTTTGGGAAATGGATTGAGGGATGCTTTGAATGTGAAAGCTAAACTTTGATTGCAGTAGCACTAAGAGAAAAAGAGTTTTGGAAGGAGAGAAAGAGAAATACATTTTTAGCTAAGAGCCTAAGGTAAAAGAAGCTAAAGTGAGTTAGACTTGCACTTCCTCTTTCACTCTTTATTCCTCTTTATCTCTTAGCCCCTAGCGGAGCATTTTCTATGTGTCCTCTGTGCCTATGTGGTTCAAATCGTCTTACCCTGAAACAACAACATTCCGCTTAAAGCTTTGCTCCAGCGAAATCAAGGTTTCTGTTCGTTCAATTCCTTTTATCTTTTGCAGCTCATCATGCAAGATCACTTTCAATTGATTTATGTCTTTACAAACCACTTCTGCAAACATGCTGTAGTTGCCGGTGGTGTAATTCACTCTGACGATCTCAGGGATTCGCTGCAGATCTTTCGCTACCTGGTCGTACAAAGAACTTTTCTCCAGGAAAATTCCAATAAAAGCGATCACATCATAACCCAAAGCTTTCAGATCAACCTTTAGTTTTGTGCCTTTTACAACACCCATCTCTTGTAGTTTTTTTATACGAACGTGTATCGTTCCACCGGAGACAAATAGTTTTTTGCCCAACTCAGCATAAGAGATCTCAGCATTTTCGAGCATGGCATCTATGATCTGGTGATCTAATTTGTCAAGATTTAATTTTGCCGCCATTTTGGTGCTTGTTTTTTGATCTCATCAAACTTATGACATCATTCTTGAACAAATTCGAAACTTATAAAATTTATGTTCGAAATTATTCAATGAATAGAGTAAACACTTTAATATTGTGGAAGCAAATCGCTGATAGCTCTTTAAATACTGTGGGGTGATGAAATTTTTGGCAGACATGCCCTCTCGTCTCGAGGGTGGGGATAACAGGATAAACGAAAGATAGAGCCGGTTCCGGATTTATTCGGGGTCGACCAGGGTTGACCACTTTGGATTATGTCTTTTGGCTAACTGCCTCGTGGAGGTTCGATCCCTTCCCCTACAGCAGAATTTCTCATGGATTAAAGACCAGCCTTGCAGGTGTGCACCTGCAGGGCTTTTTTATGTCACGCTGAGGCTCTCGACTTCAGGATACGTTCTGAACTTTATTCAGCAGTAACTTAGGCTCCAAACAAGATATTCAAATGGCATCCTGGAAAAAAGGCAGAGGCAAGTTAGGTCCGCTGCAACCTTTGATCGGCTCATGGCAAGCCGAAGCCGACTCTCCGATGGGCAAATACAAATGCACCCGAATCTTTACACCTGTACTCGGCGGAAAATACATAGAATTAAAAGCTGTCTGGAACTTCGGCAAAATCCAATATGAAGAACATGCGATCTATGGAATAAAAGATGACCAGCTTTGCTTTTGGTCTTTTACATCAGACGGCAAACGTTCTGAAGGTTACTTAGCAGATGGAACTGATGTACACCCTGAAGCCATTTGCTTTGAAGCCCAAATGCCAGCCGGACTTGCAAGAATGATCTACTGGCCTGCAGAAGAGGGCGGAATAAAGTGGGCTGTTGAATCAAAAAATAAGAAAGGATGGAACAGGTTTACGGAACATAATTATAAGAAAGGAAATAGCTTCAGTGAATAGTTGATAGCGTTAAGTATTATTGAAAGTCATTACTTTTTGTTCAAGGGTAATGTATATTTAAGTGTTTGCTACACGGCAAATTGTCAACCAATTTAATCTTGACAAGAAAAGAAATATGATAACTAAAAAAAAGACAAGAAAACAAACTAAGACTAAACAGACCCTGCCTACAGTTTCGGGGGTTGACTTGTTTTGTGGCGTGGGTGGACTTACTCACGGACTTATAAAATCAGGAATAAAAGTTAGGGCAGGAATTGACTCAGACACTAGCTGTAAATATGCTTATGAAGTAAACAATAAAGCCAAGTTTATTGGGACAGACATAAAAGAAATTACAGGCGAACAAATCAAGGAATATTGGAAAGATGACGAAGTGAAAATCTTGGTTGGCTGTGCACCTTGCCAGCCATTTTCAACACACGCTAACAAAGTTAAGGACAAAGAGAAAGGTAATAAATGGAACTTACTAAATGAATTTATTAGGTTGGTTAAGGAGTCCAATCCTGACATTATTTCAATGGAAAATGTGACTAATTTATCTAATAAGCAAGTGTTTAAAAACTTTGTATCAAAACTTGAAAAACTTAATTACAAAGTTAAATACAAGAACGTTTATTGTCCTGATTATGGTATACCGCAGAAAAGAAGAAGACTTGTTTTGCTTGCTTCTCAATTTGGTGAAATTGATTTAATACCAGCAACCCATAAAAAAGAAAAATACAAAACTGTTCGGGATGCGATTGGTTATTTAGAGCCAATTGAATGTGGTGAAATGTGCGAAAATGACAAATTGCATTTTACAACCAAGCTCACAGAAATAAATCTTAGTAGAATTAAAGCATCAGTTCCAAATGGAACTTGGGAAGATTGGGATAAAGAACTTTTGTTAGAGTGTCATAAGAAAGATTCGGGGAAAACATACAAAGCTGTTTACGGAAGAATGTCTTGGGACGAACCAGCACCGACAATTACAACTCAATTTTATAATTATGGAACAGGTCGTTTCGGTCACCCTGAACAAGACAGAGCATTGACCATTCGTGAAGCATCAATTCTTCAAAGTTTTCCTCCCAAATATAAATTCGTAGACAAAAACCAAGATGTTCTCCTGACTCGTATAGGCACTCATATAGGCAATGCAGTTCCCGTAAATCTTGGTTTCGCTATTGGCAAAAGCATCCTCAAACATTTAACCGAAACCAACAATGGATAATTTTACTTTCAATATTTCGTTGAGCGTTCTCAATCACTTGGGGCGAAACCTATACAGGAACTTCATTACGGTTCTTGGCGAAGCGATTTCTAATTCTTGGGATGCCGATGCAAAGAATGTTTGGATTTATATAGACAGAGAGAAGAATCATCTAATCATAAAAGATGATGGAGAAGGAATGACTTCAGAAGATTTTCAAAATAAGTTCTTGAAAATCGGTTATTCAAAAAGAAAAGATGGTTCAGATAAAACTAATTTAAACAGACCATATATAGGGCGTAAAGGGATTGGCAAATTAGCCTTGCTCTCGTGTGCAAAAAGAATTCACGTATTGACAAAGACAAAAAATTCCGAATTTGTTGGTGGAGTTATTGATAATTCCGGCTTGGACAATGCTATCAATGATG
>JANPIB010000209.1:0-18406 GCA_031424775.1 Chitinophagales bacterium
TTTCGGAGAAGGCATTACCATCTTCAATAACAAGATTTACCAGCTTACCTGGCAAGAACATAAAATATTGGTGTACGATCTTACAACATTTAAAAAATTGAAAGAGTTTACCTGGGATTATGAAGGCTGGGGAATTACGAATGATGGAAAGAACCTCATCATCAGTACCGGAAGTAACAATCTTTACTTTGTTGATCCTGAAACGAGCAAGATATTGAAGACCGTTGGTGTGAATAGTAATTATGGTCCGCTGGCTGACATCAACGAGTTGGAGTATGTAAACGGAAAGATGTATGCCAACGTATGGAACAGTGAATACATAGCAGTAATCAACCCAGAAAATGGTGTTGTTGAAGGAAGATTGGACTTGTCCGGTATCCTCCAGAAATTCAATAAAGACACCAATCCACAAAGAGATGTACTGAACGGCATCGCTTATGATGCTGCCACTAAAACCTTCTACATAACTGGTAAGAGATGGCCTGCTTTATTTGAGGTAAAGTTGAATTAACAAATAAGCATCTTCTTCAGCCTTCTTAAATCTTCTAAACGGGTGTTATTGTCTGCTTATCGATCAAAGATGTGTATTCGAATGTTGTTGTTACGATCTTTTTGATCATCTGGTCAAGCTCTTCTCCACTTTTACGCAGCATCTTTAAGGCACTTCTTTGTTCTGGCGATACATTCGAGAAAGTAATGATCTCTATCAATCCAAGAATATTTGCCAACGGTCTTCTTACTTCGTGAGACTGCATAAAGGCAATTTCTTTTAAGGCTTTATTCTGTTTATATAAGTAGAGAACAACTTCCCTCAATTTCTCTTCATTTTCTTTCCTTTCGGTAATATCTCTTGAGTTAATAATGATTCCCTGGATCATTTCATTATCAGTTAGGTTGGTACAGATCACCTCTATCCAACGCCAATTACCAAAAGCGTCCTTAAATCGGAACTCACTAATATAAGCTTCTCTACTTGTAAGGGCTTTGGCAAATTCCTCACTAATCGTCAAAACATCTTCTTCATGAATCAATCCAAAAGCATTCTTTCCAATGAGATCTTTTGACTTATAACCCAAAATTCTTTCTACGTTACTGCTCACAAATTTGTAAACACCTGTGCTATCAATAATACCAATCATATCGGCACCTTTACTTATCAATGCTGAGAATCGTTGTTCACTCTCAGTGTTAAGTTTCTCAGCTTCGTATAAAGCGGTAGCGTCTCGACCAACAGAAAATACTAATTGCCTTTTTTCATCCCACCTGGCAGACCAGATCATGTGTAGCACTTCTCCATTCTTTTTAACAACCCGATTTCTGAAGGATGTTGTTTCTTGTCCACTCCTTATCTTTTGTGAAGAGGCTTTAGTCATCTCTAAATCATCAGGATGCACAAAAAACGTAAAATGCTTACCCAGCAATTCTTGCGGTTCATAACCAAGTAAATGCAGACAGGCGTTATTCATTGACTCATAAAACCCTTCTCTATTTGAACTGGCAATGATATCTACAGAGTTGTTCAGAATTGTTTCTAGTTTGTCTGTAAGCACTTCAAGCTTATGCTCATTATCCAGAAGTTTTAGGTTTTTCGATTCTATAAGACTTATATATCGCTTACTTAAAGTAATATCTCTTGCATAACAGGCAACACCTACTACAAGACCGGTCATTTCATCTCTGATCGGGTTAAAGGTGATCTCAGTATAATTAGATTCATGATTGGGAAAATGGATTGTCTGGTCATGCTTATAATTTTCACCGGCAAAGGCTCTTTCATATAAAGGTTTCCATTTCAAGCCTTCCTCTTCTCCCATTAGCTTTAAAATATGATCACCTTCCTTGATACTCAAACCTGAATACTTTAAGGTATTTTCTTTGAAAGATTTGTTGGCCGTTAAGAGTTTAAATTCATTATCAATACTCCAGATCAAATCGCTGCTACTGTTGATAATGGCTTCTTGTTGCTTTTGTTGATTTTGTACCTGTATTTCCAGTTTTTTCCAGGTGCTAATATCTTTGAAGTAAACTGCTAACCCGTCATCTGTTGGAAATGCACGAACTTCTACCCAAAGATCTAAGGGCTCATAAAAAGCTTCAAATTCAACTGGTAGATTTGTTTCTTTAGCTGTGGAGAATTTATCGTAAAAACTTAGCTCCTTAGCTAAAGGAAAAACATCCCAAAGATTTTTGTGCAATAATCCATTTGCCGGGGCATTTGCTATAGATTCTGCTGCTTTATTAAAAAAGCAGATATTCCACTTGTTATCGAGAAAGAAAAATCCATCGGTGATGCTATTCAAAACACCGAATAAGATGTTTCGTTCATGCTCAGACTCTGTACAGTTTAACGCTTGCTGGAACAGTTTATACATAGGGTTTCTCATTAGGATATCGGCTAAGTTATTGAGTTTAAGCGTGAGCTTTAAGAAAGCATAAGTTCTTAAACAATTTTAAGCATAATTAAATGGATACAGATTCACATCTATTGAGCATTAACGTTTAAAACATACTATAGATTTTCTATGCAACAGTCGCTTACTGTCACTTGGTAAACAAATCCCACAATTCAGGTAAAACTGCCGCTATTTTCAAACAAGGGATTGGTTGGGTAAATGATTCTCAACTTGATTATGCTGATTTGCAATATTTTACCTTTCAACTGCTGGTTACCTTAATGCTTAGGACAGAGGGAACAATGTTTGCTTAGAATTAAGAAAAGAAGGAGAAGCCATGATCAACGAAGCCAACAGCAACATTGTGGAAGAGCAAACCGAGAATGGCCGTGCAGATGAGTATTTGCCTTATGCCACAGATTATATCAACACAGCTTGCTATTGTCTTGAGGTCTTGAATAACGTTGACGGAAAGCTTCTTGGTAAATTAGAAGAACAAAGAATGCTGGAAACAAGAAGAAGAATGATGCGTATTATTCATGCCGCAGGTAAAGCAATGCATGATGATTGGTTTGACCAGGAAGAATTGAGTTAATTGAAGGTGCAGCAGGTCTGCACCTTTTTTATTTCTGAATATCTTTGCCAGATGAATATCCAGTTTTGGAGTATCGGTAAACCCCACGAGAAATATATCAAAGAAGGTGTGGAAGAGTTCACTAATCGCATCTCAAGGTATTATAAAGTAGAGTGGCTAATCATTCCTGCTCCAAAGAATGCTGGTGTTTTAAGTGAAAGTGATTTGAAGAAACAGGAAGGTGAGACTTTATTGGAAAGATTGAAGGATGAAGATTTTCTGGTGTTACTGGATGAACGAGGAAAGATCATCTCTTCCGAAGAACTGGCAAGTTTTATACAGCAAAGAGCAAACGAGAGTACGAAGCGGATGGTGTTTTTGATTGGCGGTGCATTTGGAGTAGATGAAAATGTTGCTAAGAGAGCAAACTTTACCTGGTCTCTTTCTAAATTAGTTTTTCCGCACATGCTTGTTAGGCTTATTTTAGCTGAGCAGGTGTACAGAGCCTGTACAATTTTACGAAACGAAAAATATCATCATCAATAGATGGAATTTAATACCCTCAGTTTCAGTTTAACTACGATTATTATTATTATCACAGCTGGACTTTCCATTGCCGGATTTGCCAACCAGAAAGTAATTGATGATCTGATCTTTTACCCTCCTGCAGTTTCTCAACGAAAGCAGTGGTATCGGTTTATAACATGTGGTTTTATACATGCTGATGTTGCCCATTTGGCCTTTAACATGATCAGCTTGTATATGCTAGGTGTACCAGTTGAGAAATATTTTATTCAGCTGTTTGATGAAAGCGGTAAAATCTTATACCTCTTAATGTATCTATCAGCATTGGTTGCTTGCCTTTTGCCCACCTATCTCAAGAATAAAGACAACTATCATTACAGAAGTCTTGGTGCATCAGGAGCAGTGGCAGCAGTTGTGTTTGCATTTATAATGCTAGCACCAATGACGTCTCTTTATATGTTTTTTATTCCAGTTCCAATTCCTGCTTTCATCTTTGGAGTATTGTACCTGGTGCTTTCAGCCTATTTGGATAAACGTGGTGGCGGGAATATCAATCATTCAGCCCACTTTTGGGGCTCTCTTTATGGACTTGTATTTATAATCCTTACCTGCTATTTGATTGCAAAGTATCCTGTTGTGCAACGCTTTGTTGAACAAGTACAGTTTTGGTTTACTTCGAAGTTTGGAGGGTAAGTTTCAACACATTTTTAGTTGATGATGTGATCTTAAAACGATCATCTATCCTGTAACCAATAATCCAGACGATCTTTTTCTGGCTTTCCACTACCCAAATTTTTTCTTTATCAATCAGTGATACTTTCTGATCAATTAGAAAACGGCTGAGCTTTTTTTTCTTTTTCATTCCAAGCGGATAGAAATAATCTCCCTGTTTCCATTTTCTTAATAGCAGAGGGTATTTTATTTCAGCAGCATCAAGTGTAGCTACAGAATTTACGGTTGATGGTTGATAGTTGACAGTAGATTCAATGAGTAGTTCACCTTCAGCAAACTGAATCTTCTTCTCTCCTTCTTCAATCAGAATATTATTAGCTTCTGTTGATTGATTTGGAGCAATGATCAGCCAGTTTCTATTCCTGATGATCCGGTGAGTTGAGGAAGCAACATATTTTCCGCTTTCACTTTGCAGCAAGGCTAAGACTTCATCCGTTTGTGCTGAGGTAAAGCCAAAGTCTGTAATGATTTCAAAGGTGATGGTCTTTATTGGTGATGCTTTCTGAAGCTTCAGCACAGGAATATGTATTTCATTTCCCTTTAGCTCACATAGTTTCTTTTTATGAAGATCGATTGATTGGTTATACAAGAGCTCAGCTTCTTGCCAACGTTCAATGCTACTGCCCAGGTTTTCTGAAACGGATGGAAATATTTGCTTCAGTATTGGAAGCACTTCATGCCTGATGTAGTTTCTGGTGTATTTGGTGGATTCGTTGGAACTATCTTCTACCCACTCTAACTGATTCTCTTTTGCATAACTAAGAATCTCATCACGTTTTGCAAACAGTAATGGTCTGAGAATTTTTCCCTGCTGAGGCAGAATTCCATGCAAGCCATTCATCCCTGTACCACGGAAAATTTTGAAGAGAACGGTTTCTACATTATCATCGGCATGGTGAGCAGTGGCAAGTTTGCAGTTTTTAGTTTTTAGTTTGGAGTTGAGTAGCTCATCAAACCATTGATAACGTAACACTCTTGCCACTTCCTGGATACCAAGCTTGTTTTCTTCTGCAAACTTTGAGGTCTCAAATTGCTTAACTGAAACTTCAACTCCATATTTTATACTTAGGCTTCTTACAAAAGCTTCGTCTCTTTCACTCTCCTCTCCTCTTAATTGAAAATTGCAATGAGCAATACTGAATGGAAATCCTGCCTTGGAAACAAGATCAGTAAGTACGATACTGTCAAGCCCACCACTAACAGCTAATACCAGATGGCAGTTGGTAGTTGATAGTTGATGAAAATGCTCGTTCCAATATTGCTGAAATTTTTCCTGGAGGTTCATTGGTGTAAAGATAATTGCCAGAAAGTTATTCGCCACAAAGGCACTAAGACACAAAGTTGCACAAAGGTCTTGTGGTATCAAGTGATGAATAAAGCTCAGAACGTACAAGTGAGTGACACAACGAAGCTAAATCGGAGTTACTGCACTTTGCTACATTATCACATCAGCAAATCAGCTAATTATCAGAATAGCTAATTATTCTTCTTCACTTCCTTAGCCCATCCATCTTTCAATCCAACGGTTCTGTTGAACACCAATCTTCCATGACTGTCTTTGTCCAGACAGAAGTATCCTTTACGCAAAAACTGAAAACGATCTGAAAACTTTGCAGTTTTTAATGCCGGTTCTGCATGAACATTCGAAAGTACATTTAACGAATTTGGATTGATGTAACTCTTGAAGTCACCTTCTTCACTTGACGGATCTTCAACCTGAAAAAGTCTGTCGTATAAACGAATCTCAGCAGTAATGCATTGAGCAACACTCACCCAATGCAATGTTCCTTTTACGTTGATGCCGCTGGTATCGTTTCCGCTACGGCTTTCAGGAATATAAGTACAGTTCAGTTGAATAACGTTTCCTGCTTCATCTTTCACAGCTTCGTCACAACGAATAATGTAAGCTCCTTTCAATCTCACCATTCCACCAGGAAATAATCGAAAGAATTTCTTTGGTGGATTTTCTATGAAATCTTCTTTCTCTATATACAACTCACCACTAAACGGAACTTCTCTTGCACCGCTTTTCTCGTCTTCTGGATTATCTTCAATATTCAGTATCTCTACTTCATTTGTCCAATTGGTGATCACCACTTTCAAGGGATCAAACACCACCATTCTTCGTGAAGCGATTTTATTCAAGTGTTCTCTTACACAAAACTCAAGTAAGCTGAACTCCAGCAGAATTTCTCTTTTAGCTATACCTACTCTTTCACAAAAATCTCTGATGGCTTCTGGAGTGTATCCTCTTCTTCTCATGCCGCTGATCGTTGGCATTCGAGGATCATCCCAACTTTCTACATGCTTTTCATTAACCAACTGCAACAGCTTTCTTTTGCTCATTACAGTGTAGTTAAGATTCCTTCTCGCAAACTCATATTGATGCGATGGAAATATCTCCAGCTTTTCAATAAACCAATCATATAACTCTCTATGCGGAATAAACTCAAGCGTACAAATGCTGTGTGTTACTTCTTCAATCGAATCACTCTGACCATGAGCAAAATCATACATCGGATAGATACACCACTTGTCTCCAGTTCTATGGTGATGAGCATGCTTTATCCTGTAAATGATCGGATCTCTCATTAGCATGTTGGTATGAGCCATGTCGATCTTTGCTCTCAATACTTTCGCTCCATCAGGAAATTTTCCGTCTTTCATTTCCTGGAATAAACGCAGATTTTCTTCTATGCTTCTATCTCTGTATTTACTGTTCACACCAGGCTCAGTTGGAGTGCCTTTCATCTGTGCAATTTCTTCGCTGCTGCTTTCATCAACGTAAGCCAATCCCTTATTGATCAGCTTCACAGCAAACTCGAACATCTGATCAAAGTAATCAGAAGCAAAACGAAGATTCTTCCACTCAAATCCCAACCACTGCACATCTTCCTTAATGCTGTCAACGTATTCTGTATCTTCTGTAACAGGGTTGGTATCGTCGAAACGAAGATTGGTATAGCCGGGGTATTTTTTTGTCAAACCAAAATTCAGGCAAATGCTGGTAGCATGCCCCATGTGCAGATAGCCATTCGGCTCTGGCGGAAAACGAGTAACAATAGATTTATATTTACCACTTTTAAGGTCGTTCTCTATGATCTCTTCCAGGAAATTCAAACTTTTCTCTTCACTCATAATTTTCGGTTGTCATGCTGAGCCTGTCGAAGCATGTATTGGCTCGTAAGTGAGCAAAGATAATTGTTATGAGGTCACCGCTATTGTCGCTATTTAGCTTGGGTTGCGTCGCACTCTTGTGCTGATGAAGCCTTGAGCATCAGAGGAGATTACAGTTTGTACTCTGATAAGAAGTTGATAGCAGCTTTCATATCATCATGCAAAATCCTGTCCTTCGAATTAAACTCCACAACACCTCTAAAACTGCTGACCAACCTTTCCAGTGGTTCAGAAGTTTTTAACGGACGTCTAAATTCCAAAGCTTGAGCCGCAGCAAGTAATTCAATAGCCAGTACCTTCTCAACATTATTGATCAGGCGATAGCATTTGGTTGCTGCATTGGCTCCCATACTTACATGATCTTCCTGGTTGTTACTGCTAGGGATAGAGTCAATACTTGAAGGTGTACAAAGCTGTTTGTTCTCACTCACAATGCCGGCTGCTGTGTATTGAGGGATCATAAATCCGGAATTCAATCCGGGATTCTTCACCAAAAACGGTGGGAGGTCTCTTTGACCACTAATTAGCTGATAGGTTCTTCTTTCGCTAATGCTTCCAATCTCACTCATGGCTATGCTGAGAAAATCAAGGTGTAAAGCCAAAGGCTGACCATGGAAATTTCCTCCACTTACGATCAGGTCTTCGTCTGGAAAAATGTTAGGGTTATCAGTGACTGAATTGATCTCTGTTAAGAAAACATTTAAGACGTTCTCAAACACATCTTTACTGGCTCCATGCACCTGTGGAATGCATCTGAAGCTATAAGGATCCTGAACCAGCTTCTTTTGCTGAGCAGCTATCTCACTTCCTTGTAAGATATTTCTAAGGTTTGCAGCAGTCTCCACTTGTCCTTTGTGTGGACGAATACGATGGATATTCTCATTTAATGGAGATGAGATACAATCGAAAGCATCAAAGCTCAAAGCTGCAATCAGATCGGCAAATTTTAGGAGTCGTTCAGCTTTTGCCAGGCACCACATTCCATAACCCGTCATGAATTGTGTACCATTGATGAGTGCTAAACCTTCTTTGCTTTTAAGTTGAATGGGTTGCCATCCAAGCTGCTGAAGTGCTTCATTACTTTTTACTTTATTCTCTTTTTGCCAAACTTCACCCATTCCAATTAGTGGCAAACTCAAATGGCTTAATGGAGCTAAATCGCCAGAGGCTCCGAGTGAACCCTGAGTATAGATTACAGGAACCACATCATTATTGTACATATCCTGCAAACGCTGAATCGTTTCCAGCTGAACTCCACTATGTCCATAGCTCAAGGATTTAACTTTCAACATCAACATCAGCTTCACGATCTCTTTTGGCACATAATCACCCAAACCACAGGCATGAGACATTAACAGGTTATACTGCAACTGCTCAATCTGTGCTTTGTCAATTTTTACATTCTGCAGGTAACCAAATCCTGTGTTAATTCCATAGAACAGATCATCTGAACTATTTAATTTATTATCCAGGTATTCTCTGCAACGCTGAACTGCATGAGTGGCTTCTGGCGTGATCTCAATAGTAGATTTCTGATCTATGCCAGCTTTGATCTGTTCAAAATCCAGCCAGCTATTATCTAATTGAAGTTGTATATGGTTCATGGCAATTTCGGCTGCCAAAAGTAAACGCTTTATTTAAAAGCAGATGTGCATCTATAAACAGATTTTAGCTGGAACGTTTGTTAGTAAGCTTATTTTTCCTTTATTTTGCCACCTCCTAAAAATGGTTCGGTAGCTCAGCTGGATAGAGCAACTGCCTTCTAAGCAGTAGGTCATTGGTTCGAATCCAATCCGAATCACTAAAAGCGAAGCCTCAATGCTTCGCTTTTCTTATAATTTAACCACGTAAGAGAGCCTATCCATTATTGGTTGAAACTCTGAAGATATCTTTTCAGCTATATAAACACCGAAATTTTCCAATTCTTCTTCCGCCAAAGTGTATTCTTTTGAAACTAAGTGTAAGAATCCCTCTGATTGATAGTCTGTTGGATAAGAACTGATTAAATATTTTTTTGAAAGGAGAGTCTCTTTTAATATTGATTCAAATAAGGGGAGGTTTTTAAAATGTTTAGAGTTTATTTCAATACAGATTTTGATTTTCTTATCCCCCTTGAATAATTTATCAAAAGTTACGATGTAATAAATATTCTTCATACCGCTTATATCAAATGCCACCCATCTCTGTTTTATATTAGGCTCAGATTTCACTTTTAAGGCTTCTTCTACCACTTTAAATTCTAACTCTATGGCTGATTCAGCTTTTCTTTTTAGTGTCGCCAAATAATCTATCTCTTGAGGGTTATCAAAGTAGAATTTGATTTCTTCTGACATAATTTGATTTCTTGAGATATTTCGAATGATACGTTCAAACTCAAACAAGTAAATATTTGCATCTAAAGCACCAATACTGAGAAGCTTTTTTTTAAATAAAGTGAATAATTCAATGTGACTAATGAAAAAAAAATTACCCCTTACTTTTTGGGGTAATGAAAGATTACTTATACCTAAAATAATCCCAACCTTATTATCCTCTTTTATTTTAACGGAATTCCAGTAGTCATTAAGATCATTATTTAGAACATGGAAAATCTTGTTTTCGATTATGAAAGCACACTTGTCGTTATTCCTTGAAATTCCTTCAATCAAAATATCAATTTTGTTGCCTAGGCTTGTATTTGCTTCCCTAGTAATTTTCCATTCAGAAGCTACCAATTTCTTACCTGATTTTAGATATACGATTTCTTTTAACGCTTCTAACAATTGGTTACCACAACCATGATTTTCAGAAGGCTCTAAAAAGAAACTGTATAAGTTTGATAAAACTCCTTCGTCCGTGTTTTTTCTGATGATTTCTAAAAAGCTTTTCTTCGTTCCAGACCACTCCTTTATTCTTTTATCTTTGCTTATTTCAATAATCTTAGTGTTCAGCATAAAAATTAAAGTACTAATATAACAGAATGGACGTAAAGATCATAGCAAGTTGGAAGAAAGTGTTGAAAGACGAATTCAATCAATCTTATTTTGAAGAGATCGTCAATTTCCTGAAAACTGAGCGATCGTTAGGTAAAACCATCTACCCTTCCGGTTCCATGATATTTAATGCTTTTGACAAAACACCTTTTGAAAAAGTAAAGGTGGTTTTGATTGGTCAGGATCCATACCATGGTCCTAACCAGGCTATGGGATTGTCGTTTTCTGTTCCTGATGGTGTGAAACCTCCACCATCACTCATTAATATTTATAAAGAATTACATAAAGATGTTGGCATTGAGATTCCAAAAACCGGAAATCTATCAAAATGGGCTGAACAAGGTGTGTTGCTGTTGAATGCATCACTTACTGTAAGAGCTCATGAACCCAATAGCCATGCAAAAATTGGCTGGCATACTTTCACAGATGCTGTAATTCAGAGAGTATCTGACAATAAAAAGCATGTAGTATTTCTTTTATGGGGAGCTTTTGCCAGGCAAAAACAGGTACTGATCGATCTAAACAAACATCTTGTTTTGCAATCTGCACATCCTTCACCGTTTAGTGTAGATAAGTTTTTTGGTTGTGCTCATTTTTCCAAAGCCAATAATTATCTTGTACAACAGGGAATTGATCCCATAAACTGGTCACTCGATTGATATGAAATTTTTCAAAGAAATATTCGGCAGAATCTGGGCTTTTTGGGGAATTGCCACTTTCATTGGCACTTTCCTCATCATTTTTCTTCCATCAATGGCTACACATTTGGTTACAGGAAAAAAGGGACAACACATTTTTATCATCATCTCAAGAATATGGATGAGAATATGGTTGTTTTTGATTGCCTGTCCCTTAAAAGTCAAAGGGCTTCATCATTTTAAAAAAGGTGAAACATATATTGTTGCCTGTAATCATAATTCGTTCATGGATGTTCCGCTTTCCTGTCCATTTATTCCAGGTG
Organism: Chitinophagales bacterium; assembly: GCA_031424775.1. Classification (GTDB taxonomy): domain Bacteria; phylum Bacteroidota; class Bacteroidia; order Chitinophagales; family Chitinophagaceae; genus JAEZDC01. The sequence goes on from JANPIB010000209.1 coordinate 11,335, forward strand.
CAAACAGAACGATTGCTAAAAAATCATTTACCAAAATTCCATTATTTGGTTTGTTCTATGCTAAAGGAGCAGTGTTAGTTGATAGAAACAGCGAAGAAAGCCGCAGAAGAAGTTTTATGCAAATGAAACAAACGTTGAAGGATGGTATGCACATGAGCGTTTATCCTGAAGGCACAAGAAACAGAACGGATGAGCCGCTGAAATCTTTTCATGATGGAGCATTTCGTTTAGCTATAGAAACAGGAAAAGATGTAATTCCAGCTGTTATCTTCAATACTAAGAAAGTACTTCCTTTAAATAAAGTTTTCTACTTCATGCCACATAGATTAGGAATTCATTTTTTAGAGCCGATCAGCGTAACAAATAAAACAGCCAAGCAGCTGAAGGAAGAAGTTTACACTGTTATGTGGAATTATTACAAGGCAAACCGGTGATCTATGGAATTCAACATTATTAATACCCCACGACTGCTTTTAAGAGAAATGAACCCACAGGTTTATCAGTATTTATTCTCTACCAGAAGCGATGAAGCCTTAATGGAATTCTTCGGCATGAAAACCATGGAAGAACTCCAGCAGAAAAAGGATAATTACCAGAAAGGGTTCTCTATGTTCAATAAGTCTTTCACTTATTTTCAGCTGTTGAACAAAGAAACAAACGCATTCATCGGTTGGTGTGGATTTCATACTTGGTATACTCAACATTCCAGATCTGAAATTGGTTATAGCATCTCGGATGAAGCAGATCGTGGAAAAGGATATATGAAAGAAGCTTTAGCACCAATTCTTGACTTTGGTTTTAAAAAGCTTGATCTGCACCGGATAGAAGCATTTATTGGTCCTAATAACACTCCTTCACTGAACCTTGTCAAAGCTTTAGGCTTTACACAAGAAGGACATCTGAGAGAACATTATTTCAAGGATGGTAAGATGGAAGACTCGATTGTTTTCTCGTTACTCAAACATGAGTACAAGACATAAAAAATCCCGCAGAAGCGGGATTTTTCTTTTCACCTACGGTTGGCTTATTGTACAATGATCGGATTTACTCCCACCACTTTACTCTCTTCATTTATAACCTTTACCATGTAACTGCCTTTTGAAATGTATTGAGGTAATCTAAGTTCCTCTACTTGCAACTTGTTGTTTACATTGACAGTTTGAGTACTCAACAGTTTACCTGAGATATCCATCACCTGAACCTGGTATCTTCCTGAAACATAATCCTTGAAAGAAACCTTAGTAACACCAGTTGTAACCGGATTAGGATAAACAGAGATCGTACCTTCTACCATTTGCTGTTGCTGAGGTGTACCTCTCTGAGCTGTTGTAACAGTGTTTTGAGGTGTAGCAGTACTGTTTGTTGTGTTATTTGGCTCACTTGGTTGCTCTTTTACAGCAACTACTTGCTTTGGTTCTTCTTTTGGTTCTTCAGGCTTGTTCTTTTTGCTGTAAGCCAGGAAACCGTTTGCAAGATCAGATGCATTGAATACAGTTTCTCCACTTGAAGCTTTCTCAGCTTGTAATGTTTGAAGATCAAACCTGAAATAACCACTTGTGCTGGTTGAACTGCACACTACAACAGAACCTTCACCGTCTTTCTCAACAGCTGCACCATTGGTTGAAAATCCTGCTGGCAGACCTTTGATCCTTCCCTTATAAGTAGCAGTAAGTGTTTTTATATCAATCTTGAACACTTTAGCGTTAGCACCAATTAAGTACAATCCACCAAAAGCATCTGCAATGATATCACCACCATAATTTCCAGTACTGTGAATTGAATTCACTCCATTAGCAGGATCATCAGTTAAAGCACCCAAATCTTTTACATCAGGTTTTTTGTCTGTCTCAAACTGGATCAGGTGATCTGCGTTGTTCGATAAGGCATAACCTTTACCATCAGAACCGATCACCATTCTTGTGATCTGGTTTGGAACATCTCCCCTGCTTTTTAAAGCACCGAAAGATTCTCCTTCGAAGTAGTAAACCTTAATTGTCTTAGACTTCATATCTATATACCTAAGTTCATTAATACCCATTGGTGTATAGTAAAGCCTGTCATGCTTTTTGTCGTAAGCCAAAGCTGCAGAGCTGGTAGCAAAAGGTGCATCACTCTGAATCATTGCTGTAGGAGATATCGATTTACGAACGATCACCATTTTGTTGTCACCCTCTGTTCTGTAAACTGTAACTGTTGGTGCAGCTACGGTTGTGCTGTTAGCCGTAAGTTCCTTTTTAGCAATAGGCTTACCTGTTCTTGCATTTAACTTTTCAATTTCCTGGGCATTCTTGTAGATGGTCTGCAGTTCATCACCTGTGGCTACATCAACCAGTCTTACTTCAGACCAATTTGAGCTGCCTTTCTGAGAACCCGTAATGGCGTAGGCCTTTATTTGAGCCTGGGCTGTACCAACACTTAAACATACCGCTGAGAGAAGTAGAAGTTTTCGTTTCATGGTAGTAGGTTTTTAATTTAAAATCAATTTACGATGGTTTTCGTTGATTGTATCCTTCATAGCAAAATTTTTCTCAAAAAATGGATGAACGGAAAGAAAGCCGTTAGAAAACGGCCTTCGTTGTACACAAAATCACCTCTTACATCTAAACCTTCTTTTGATCTCATTGAACTACTAGTTTCTGTGTGTACTGTTTATGCGTTTTCTCTTCAACCACTTTCAAATAGTACATTCCAGCGGTGATGCTTGCAGGCAATTCAAGCTGGTAAGCCATATTTTTTGATGAGATGGTAAACTTGTTCTGTTGAATTACTTTGCCTTCATTATCTATTAGAGATAGTTGATAGATTCCTTTCTCCGAAAGTTTTACTTTTACAAAGCTGTTTTTAGTAACTGGGTTGGGGTAGATCTTGATCTTGGATGGTTTTATTAGATTAACTATTGTATCAACTATAACTGCTTTAATATCCTCTCTTCTAACTACTGAAACTGCACCTCCTAAACGATAGCAAGAAATTGTTGGTAATGCTGTTATTACTACTTCTTCCAATATTTTGGGTTGAGGTGTGAGGATGAAGTTTTGTTTTTGTTTGGCTTCTTTTGAAGTCAAAGTGATTTCCTTTGTTTCAAATCCAAGTGCTGAGATTCTCAACTTAAGCTTTCTTTCTTTGGCTACGTATAGATTGAATTCTCCAGTTGGATTTGCAGCAGTGCCCTTGCTTGTTCCAATTAGTTCAATTGATGCAGATGCTATAGGATTACCTGAAGTATCTAATATATTCCCAGTAAAATTTATAGACATTGGTTCTGGGTAGTCTATTCTGTCATTGTAAGTTTCAAAACTGATTAGTCCAACCATACCGACAAGTTCATTTGCAATTGGCTTCAAAGCAATCGCTATTGGTTGATTTAAAGAGGAGCTTGTTATTTGCAAGTTGCTGGTTTCAAAGCCGACATACGAAATACTCAATGATACGTTTGCCCTTGCAGATATTCTGAAAGTGCCGACTGAGTTTGTCGCTGTTCTTGCTTTGGTATTTAGAATAGAGACCGTTGCACCTTCAAGCCGATTTCCCTTTTCATCGGTAACGGTGCCTACTATCTCATAACTTTTTTGAGCTTCATCCACAACAATCGTATCACCTCTTAATTGTGTCATTGATTCTACTTTGCATTTGGTAACAGCCACCTTCCCTCTTGTTGGCTTGTCCGGTTCATGTACAGTAGAAGTTTGTGTTGTATCAACTGATTTCTTTTTTCTAAACTGTGCCTTCCCTTTGAATGAGATTGCTAATGGCAACAAAAAAGAAAGCATCACCACCCAGAACTTTTTCTTTGCAGGGACTGCAGGTTCGGTGATGATGCGGTTTAATTGATCTCCGGCGAAATTTCCACAAGTCTTGCCACGAGGTTTAGAAATAAAGCTGATGATCTCTTGGTCAGTCATTACGCTAAAGTCAACCACTTCTTTGCAACAACTTTGGCAGTATTTACCCTGGTCAACAGGTGTCATCTTGTTCCAATCCTCATGACAAGGCTCCGGAATCTGGATGTAAATTTCTTTTTTCATAGCAGTGGCTTTAAAACCAGATGCCGTGCATAAAAGAATTACATAAAGTTTTCTAAAAATCTTTTAGACAGTGCTTCGTCTCATTACTACGTCTTTAATAACCGGTGAAGCACTGATAGATTTTGAGTTAGGTGTGCTGTACACTTTAGCTGATTCAACTTTAATGTTAGGCATTGCTATAGTTATAGTCATCTCGTAAGATTCATAGCCTTCTCTTGAAACGATCATTGTATAAGTGCCAGGCTGCAGCTCAGCAAAACGATAATTACCATAAGCATCAGCGGTGGTGGTTCTGTCAGCACCCTTCAGGGTTACTTTGGCATTACCTACAAACTCATCTTCCGTATCCATAATTCTGCCTTCGAGTGCCATAAAGCCAGCAGAGATATTTGATTTAGTTTCTGTTGATGCTGATGATTTCAAGGCTTCCTGTGCATTGCTCTTGTTTGCAATTCCTAATGCGAAAAGGATTGAGAAAGGAAGCAAGTAGTTGTTCTTTTTCATAATTGTTTGTTTGGGAGTAGGATGCAACAGGTTGATTGATTACACAAACACTTTTAGAATTTGTTGTTGAGTGATGAGAAGAACGTACAAGTGAGTGACACTTCGACTTTGCTCAGTGCAGGCTTCACTAAAGCTTTAGAGTAGCACAGTCCCCTGGCTCATATAATATAGTCATAAAGCTTAGGCAGTTATCCACAAAACGAAGCTGATTTAACAAATCCTACGTAAGCACTTGTGTAATTTCCACATCTATCACATCGTTAGGTTATAATATATACTTTGCTATGGCACAATCTTACCTGATGACAGCAGACAGCTTTGAACAACAAAAAAATATGAAAGCCGGAGCTTTAACAGCAGGCATTTGTGTTTTACTTGCATTGATGCTGTTTTTTGTTTCGTGGCAGCTACCTAAAATTGTTCCACCCGATCCTCCGTTAGATCAACAAGGTATTGAAGTGAATTTAGGAACAGATGAAACGGGTTTTGGTGATGTTCAACCTTTAGCTGTTGGTGATCCTGCTCCTGAATCGGCAACTTCTAATGCACAGCCTGCTGTTTCTGAGCCAACAGAAACCAATGCTACAGACGATGCAGAATCAAATGTTGCAGTTCCGAAGTCTGAGAAACCAAAAGTAGTAACTACTAAACCTGTGGTAAATCCAACTCCTGCACCTCCAAAGCCTAAAGCAAAAATGGGTGCAATTACAACCAAGAATGGAACAGGACCTGGTGGAAATAATTCACAGGATGATTTTGAAAAAAACAGGTCTCAAGGAATTTATAAAGGTGCAGGTAAAGATCAGGGTGATATAAATGGAACACCGAATTCTGATAAATATGGACCCGGTGGTGGAAAAGGAACTGGTGGTATCGTTATCAGGAGTGGTTTAAATGGACGACGATTAACCAGCAGTACAGCTTTTCAGGATGAATTTAAAGAGAATGCAAAGGTGGCAGTTGATGTTATCGTAGATGCTTCAGGAAAAGTAATTTCAGCTAGCATCAATCCAAAAGGAACGACAACTACAGATGGGAATACAAGAAACATCGCCAAAAGAAGAGCCCTGAGTTTGAAGTTTAACTCAGCTGGAGACGAACAAAACGGAACATTAGTATTTGAATTCAAGATTAAGGGTTAGCATTTATTCAACAGTTATAAGAGCCGGTCTTTTGATCGGCTTTTTTGCTTCTACCTTCCTCTCCTTTTGGAGAGGGAATGAGGGTGAGGTCTTACTTTTGCCGCATGACCTATCAACAAACAGTTGATTACCTCTTTAGCAGATTACCTATGTTCAGCAGGATCGGTGCTGCTGCAATGAAACCTGATATTACCAACACTGTTGAGCTGTGTGATGCCTTGGGAAATCCACAAAATAAGTTCAAGAGCATTCATATTGCTGGAACAAACGGAAAAGGATCAACCAGTCACATGCTGGCTGCGATATTGCAAAGTGCTGGCTACAAAACTGGATTGTACACTTCTCCTCACCTCTACGATTTTCGTGAACGAATAAAAGTAGATGGCAAAATGTGTGAGCAGGAATTTGTAGTTGACTTTACTAAACAAATACAACCGCTGATTGAAGAAATCGAGCCATCATTTTTCGAGATCACCGTTGCCATGGCTTTTGAATACTTTGCTCAGCAACAAGTTGACTTTGCCATAATAGAAACAGGTTTGGGTGGAAGATTAGATAGTACCAATATTGTTGAACCCGAGTTATCGGTTATAACAAATATTGGCTGGGATCACATGCAGCTTTTGGGTAATACACTTCCAGAAATTGCATTTGAAAAAGCCGGCATCATTAAAACTGGTGTACCTGTGGTTATTGGTTCAACACAGGAAGAAACGAAGGATGTATTCATGAAAAAGGCTGAGGAGGTTTCAGCTCCAATCTACTTTGCAGATGATTTGCTGTATGTAGATGAATTCTATTTTGAAAGAGGGCTCCTGGTAGTTGTGGTTATGAATATTCGAAGAAATGAAAAGCAACTATTCGAACTTGACTTGACAGGCTTATATCAAACAAAAAATATCATTACTGTCTTAGAAGCTGTTCACCAGTTACGCATCTCAGGATTGAACATAGATGATGATGCAGTAAAACATGGATTGATCAATGTAAAAAAAATTACAGGCTTACATGGAAGATGGGAAGTAATTCGTCAGAAGCCGAAAACTGTTTTAGATGTTGCACACAACGTTGACGGAATGAAGATGGTGATAGAGCAATTGGAGTTTGAAACTTACCGCCACTTGCACATTATCATAGGAATGGTGAAGGATAAGGAGATTGATCAGGTGCTGAAATTGTTACCGCATCATGCCACCTATTATTTTACCAAAGCCCAAATTCCAAGAGCACTACAAGAAGATGAACTGAAACAGAAAGCTAAACAAATTGGATTAAATGGAAACGCTTTTTCCGATGTGAATACAGGTTTACAAGAAGTACTCACTCATGCTAAGGATGATGATCTGGTTTTGATCTGTGGTAGTGTGTTTCTTGTTGCTGAAGTGAAGGTTTAAGCCATCA
>JANPIB010000210.1:0-3572 GCA_031424775.1 Chitinophagales bacterium
TAAAACTTCTGGCAATTGCTTCAGGTGAACTAATGTCGTACTTATGACCATACTTTTTCGCAAATTCTATGAAAGGAGTCAGCTTTTCTTCATCAGGCTCATCATGTATACGGTATGGGAAAGGAATATCTTTCTTGTTTATTTTGATCTTGTTTACATCCTCAGCCACAGTTCTGTTAGCAAGCAACATGAACTCTTCGATGAGTTGATGGGCTTCTTTGCTTTCTTTTACTACAATACCAATCGGTTTACCTTTTTCATCAAGTTTGAATCTTATCTCCTGGGATGAAAAGTTGATAGCTCCTTTAGAAAATCGCTTTTTGCGAAACCGTTGAGCCATACCATTCAGGAGCAGTACTTCTTCTGCATATAAGCCATCACCTGTTTCAATGATCTCCTGTACATCTTCGTACGAAAAGCGATGATTAGAATGGATAACCGTTTTGCCTAACCAATGTTGCTTCACATCACCTTTTGGTGATACGTGGAATACAGCAGAGAAAGTGAACTTATCTTCCTTCGGACGGAGGGAACACAACTCATTCGAAATTCTTTCAGGAAGCATAGGATTTACTCTATCCGGCAAATAAACTGATGTTGCACGTTTATATGCTTCATCATCCAATTGGGTATTGGGTTCTACATAGTAACTCACATCAGCTATATGAACTCCGATCTCATAGTTGCCATTTTTTAATTGCTGAATTGATATGGCATCATCAAAATCCTTTGCATCAACCGGATCTATCGTGAACGTTAGTATCTCACGAAAATCTTTTCTCTTTCTTATCTCTGTGGCACTCAACACTTCAGGTAAACGACCAGCTTCTTCCATCACATCATCAGGAAAAGATAATGGAAAACCATTTTCTGCAATGATCTCCTGCATAGCAGCATCGTTGCTATCTTCCTGGCTCATTTGCCTTACTACTTCTCCAACAGGCTTTTTATCTTCCTTATCCCATTTTGCCAAACGAACTACTACCCTGTCTTTATCTTTTGCTCCTTTTAGTTTATCCAGTGGAACAAAGAAGTCGGGCATTGGCTTGTCACTATCAGCAATGAAAAATGCAAAATTCTGCGATACCTGGAGTGTTCCTATGAATTCTGTTTGCTTTCTTGATTTCACCTCAACCACTCTGCCTTCTCTTCTTGAAGTAGCTGCATTTTCCTTTACTATCTTAACGATCACTTCGTCACCATGCATTGCATTGTTGAAGTTGTTGGGACGAATCAATACATCATCTTTACCGTCTCCTATAACTGCAAAACCAATTCCCGATCTCGTTATCTCTAGCACACCCTTTAATGCCTGCAAACCTTTTGAATGCTTGGTTGAGTGTGATTTCTGCTTATCTTTTTTCTTACTCATGCGGAAGAAATTTAAAATTCCTGACAAAAGAGATCAGCAACTGATCAAATTGTCTGCCTTCATCAAACAAAAATTTGTGCCGAATCGGCAATACATATAACGGAAGATCAGCTATTTCTGAATTAAACTTGAAAAAACGCATTGAATCTTTCTCAGTAGTGAGGATGAACTTCGATTCAGCATCTATCCTTTCGTACTTACGTTTGATCTCCTTTAAGTCATCAATAGTGAAGATGTGATGGTCTGAATAATCCTGCTGGTAATAAGTCTCAGCATTATCAAAGATGTATTCCTTTAACGGCTGGGGATTGGCAATACCACACACCAGCAATATTTCATCCTGATCAGTGATTGATCTTTCGTGTTTAGATGAAATATGATAAGGCACTCCATATTCTATACAAGTGAAAAATACTTTTTGATGCGGCAAAGGCACAACATCACGAATCGTCTTTCTTTTACTTTCAATATCCAGATCAGGAGGACATTTCGTTACCACGATGATATCTGCTCTTTTGTAAGATGTCCTTGCATCTCTCAGGTCACCTGTCGGTAGAAATACATCGTAGGAGAAAAGATTGGAGTATTCTGTGAGCACAATATTGAGTCCTGCTGTAACCGTTCGATGCTGAAAAGCATCATCCAGTACAATTGCTTGCAGGTCTGGTCTGTCGTGCAACAATTGAGGTACAGCATCCAGCCTTTCTTCTCCAACTGCAACAGCAACATCAGGAAACTTTACATGGAACTGCATCGGTTCATCACCAATCTCGTTGGCTGTGGTTCTTTCATTAGCCAATACATATCCCTTGGTCTTACGTTTATATCCACGACTAAGTGTTGCGATTTTAAAATCGTTATGCAACAACCCAACGATATATTCAACCATTGGTGATTTGCCTGTTCCGCCGACTGCAAGATTTCCAACACAGATCAGGGGAAAATTGAAAGTGGCTGATTTGAGATAGCCTTTATCGAACAATTTATTCCGGATGATGACCACCAAACCATACAGCAATGCAAAAGGCAGCAACAAAACACGGAAGGACTTTAAAAAAACTGCATTTAAATTCATCTACTGGTTCGTGATATTTCGCTTGAACGGATAAAACTGGTGCACCTTTTCAGGTGTGATACAAAAATCCAAAGGTATATCAAATTGATGGGTGTCGCTGATCTTGTCAACCGGTTCAAAGTAAGAGAAACCAACTTTTATTACGTCTTCACGGCACAAGGGGAGAAAACGATCGTAAAAACCTTTACCGAAGCCAACACGATAGCCGGAAGTATCGCAAATAAGCATTGGAACAAAAACAAGGTCTATTTCCTGTGGGTCAATTTCAGTTCCATCTATCGGTTCTTCTACATTAAAATCGGTTAGTTGAAATTCCGTTTCCTCGTTCACCAACATTGCCTTCATTTCAAAATCCGATAAATTGGTTACTGGGTAACAAGTTTGCAAACCCGGTATCATATGTTCAAGATAAGTGCTGAAGAGATAAGTATTCGGCTCTAAATGTGCTTCGCTTGGACAATAAGAAAATAGAACACTCACCTGATCAAGTGAAAGGTTTTGAAATTGAATCAGCAACAGATCGTCCATCTTCATCCGTTCTGTTCCACTAAGTAGGGAACGTTTTTCACGGTAGATCTTTCGTAGTTCGGACTTGAGCATGAGTAAAGGTAAGATGGGATTTGGAACTAAGCTGAGGTGGTACTATTTAGCTTCCGTTGCGTCGCACACTTGTGCTGAAGGAGGTGATGGACTTCTTTGACGAGCAAGCTAGTTAGTTTATATTCGTAATTACTATTTAAACTTATGACCAATACTAAACCCATCGAATTATTAGCTGACGTAAAAAAGCAAGTAGAGGCTCTTGGATACACAGGTGACTATACAGAAGTTTCTAGGATTCAGGATCGACTATCCATGTTGATAAAAAAAATATTTGGAGATAAAAGTTCTTATGTTGGTAAATTCAAGAAAATTCCTTTCAGTCCTTTGATATCCTTTTCAGGAATGTCAAATAGTCTGTATGCATCTTCGTTTGAAAACGGAAAAAATTCTGTCATATCATTAATAGATACGATGATCGAGGATATTCAGTTATCAAAGGAACTTGAACCTAACACAACTACTGCCAATTTGAACTCTGGCCTAGATAACAGAATATTTATTGTTCATGGTCATAATAATGAA
>JANPIB010000211.1:0-22851 GCA_031424775.1 Chitinophagales bacterium
TATCTCAAACTCACCAAATTAAAGCTTGGATTACTCATTAACTTCAATGTGGTGTTAATTAAAGATGGCATTCACAGGGTTGCAAACAATCTCTAATGAAAAAACTTTGTGTCTTTGCTTTCTTCAAATCTTTGCGTGAAATAAAAAATTTGCCTTTTTTCCTTACTTCCATACTTTGCGTGAAACAAATAACTTTACTCCCTTATAAACTTGCTTGAAAAGATGTCAGTTAATAAAGAAATAAAGAAGATCACTACCAATACATTGCTGAAATTGAAAGCGAATGGAGAAAAGATATCCATGATCACAGCTTATGACTTCTCTTTTGCAAAAATCTTTGACTCAGCCGGAATTGATGTAATACTCGTTGGCGACAGTGCCAGCAATGTTATGGCAGGAAATGAAACCACTGTTCCGATGACACTTGAACACATGATCTATCATGCTCAGTGTGTGGTGAATGGAATTAACAGGTGTTTGGTAGTGGTGGATATGCCGTTTGGCTATTATCAATCCAACTCAGATATTGCTTTAGCCTCTGCAATACGAATCATGAAAGAAACCGGTGGACATGCCATTAAACTGGAAGGTGGTGAAGAAGTCATCGACAGTGTAAAACGAATTGTGTCTGCTGGAATTCCGGTAATGGGTCATCTTGGATTAACGCCTCAATCCATCTATAAATTCGGTACTTATAACGTAAGAGCAAAAGAACAGGAGGAAGCAGATAAACTCAGGCGTGATGCTAAATTATTAGAGGAAGCTGGGTGCTTTGCAGTTGTGCTTGAAAAGATTCCAGCACACCTTGCCAAAGAAGTGAGTGAAAGCCTGGAAATCCCAACAATCGGAATTGGAGCAGGTAAGCATTGTGACGGTCAGGTGCTTGTTATGCATGATATGCTCGGCATCAATACTGAGTTCAAACCAAGATTCCTGAGGCAATACCTCAACATGCATGAGCAGGTTACAGGTGCCGTTCAGCAGTATATATCTGACATAAAGAAACAGGATTTCCCCTCAGAGGCTGAATCTTATTAACATGCTCTGCCGATAAATCACAGTTTTTTACCTGAATTAATCAGCATTGCACCACATGAGCCATATTTTTGGCGAAAGCTCCCATTAGTTGAAAAAGAATAAGACGCTGATAACGGTGATAGCCCACATACTTGCATGGGTTTGTTTTTTGTCACTACCGTATATCTTTCAGCCAAGATCAAGAGGTGGACAACCGTTCACGATGAGTGATAACCAGGTTGCCACTTTTGTTTGTATAAATGCGTTCTTGTTTGGTTTCTATTACCTGAACTCTCTGGTACTGATTCCAAAATTCTTCAAACCTAGAAAGTGGTTGCTATACACTGCCAGCATTATTGGTTGCTTTTTCCTTTTCATGTTTGCCCCGAAACCTTTGGCAAATGCAATAGCGGAACCAGAAGATATCAGCACATTCTATAAGAATAGAAACTTACCAGAGCCAACCGTAAAAGAGGAAAAGCGTATTAAGAAGAGAAGAAACATCACCCATTACCCAAGTTCTTATTTTGCTTTTGTACTTGTGTTTGCTGTTGGGCTTGCTGCAACATCGATTCAGGAATGGTTGAAGAGTGAAGACACAAAAAAGGAGATGGAGCATGAAAAACTCAACACTGAGCTTTCACTACTGAAGTCTCAAATCAATCCACATTTCTTTTTCAATACGCTGAATAACATCTATTCCCTAGCAATCGTAAAAAGCGATGAAACCGCTTCGTCAATTCTGAAACTGTCTTCTATCATGCGGTATGTGTTAACGGAAACGGAGCAGAAGTATGTTCCACTTGCAAATGAAATTGAGTTTTTGCAGAACTACATCAACTTGCAATCGGTCAGGTTAACCGACAAAGTAAAGCTCACGGTTGATGTACAAGGTGAAATAGACGGCAAGCAAGTTGCTCCGTTACTATTCATTCCATTTGTTGAGAATGCTTTCAAATATGGTGTGAGTACTGTTGATGCTTCTGAGATCATTATTCGACTATCAACCGAAGCAGATAGTGTTCACCTCTTTGTTCAGAACAGCATTGTAAAGGGTGCTAAACAAAGTACAGTCAACACCGGAATAGGTATAGCAAATGTTAGAAGAAGATTGGAACTACTCTATCCTGCAAAGCATACGCTAAAGATGGATGAAAAGCCAAATCAATACACCACAAACCTAGAAATTAACCTGGCATGATCAATTGCATAGCGATAGACGATGAGCCATTGGCACTACAAGTGATCAAAGAATATTGCGACAAAATTCCTTTCCTGAAGTTGCAGGAAATATTTACGAACCCTGATGATGCAAAGTCATTTTTGAAGTCAAACACTGTCGATCTTGTTTTTCTTGATATTCAAATGCCTGATTGCAACGGTATTGAACTATACAAATCGCTAAGCATCAAACCTGCAGTTGTATTTACCACAGCCTACAAAGATTTTGCTATTGAGGGCTTTAATGTTGATGCAATTGATTACCTGCTGAAGCCTTTTGATTATGCAAGATTCCTGAAAGCAGTGTATAAAGCAAAAGAGTACATAGAGTTCTTATCATCAAAAGATCTTGAGCTCAGCTCCATCTTTGTAAAGGTGAATTATGAATTGATGAAGATCAACCTGAAGGACATTGACCTGATTGAAGCTCTGGACGACTATATCAAGATTCATATCAAGCCACACCCTGTACTCACATTAATGACGTTGAAAGGAATCCAGGAAAAACTTCCCGCGAAAGAATTCTTACGTGTACACAGGTCTTACATTGTCCCAGTGAATAAGATCGAGAAATTCAACCGCCAGAAGATCAATGTTGCAGGAAAGGAAATTCCTGTGGGCAGCAGTTACAGCAATGTGATAGATGAATTACAGAAGCTGAAGCAAAGTTGATTCACCACAGTTCCGTACATTAGAGATATGGAAGTCGAAGATCCAGCAGTAAAATACTATCCTAAAATGTCTCCCACTCAATATTTGACATGGGAAAGGAATGAGGAAGAGAAGCATGAATATCTTGAAGGCGAGATTCTGAATATGTCAGGTGCTTCTTTGAATCATAACAAGATACATGGCAACTTGATAGGTGAGTTATATCTCAAACTTAAAGGAAAAGAATGTTCAGTTTATCCAGCTGAGTTAAGATTGTACGTTAAAGCCAAAGAATCGTATTTCTATCCTGATGCTACAATCATTTGTGGTGAACCTGAAATGGCAGATGAAAAATTGGATATGATCACTAACCCTTCAGTAATATTTGAAATTCTTTCTCCTACCACTTCTGATTACGACATGGGCAGAAAGTTTTTCTTCTATATGCAGATATCTTCTTTGAAAGAATATATCATGATCGATTCACAAAAACAATCTATCAGAATCTGGAGGAAATCTGTTAATAAGAATTGGAGTTTTCAGGAACTAGAACAGCATGTAGAGTTATTGAATATCGAAACGATACGAGAAAGCGTTAAACTATCTGATTTATACAACGGAGTTAAGTTCTAACTCACTTCAGCATATCCAACACCTGGAACATCTTCTTCTCAATTGATCTTGCTACTCCATCATAATTATTAACAACGATAGAAACAACATACTGCTTTCCATCAGCTGCTGTATGATAACCGGCATAGCTTTTAGCACCACCTATAGTCCCACTTTTTAAGTTCATTCCATTATAAACCGGAAACGATTGTTGAAACGCAGGAAACCAGTCTTTGCCTTTGGCGTATAACAATACTTTACACAAAGCTTCAGGAGTAACCCGGTTTTGAGGTGACAGTCCACTTCCGTCTAGAATTCTCAATGTTGCAGGGTCGAACCCTTGCTCTTTATAAAATCTTTTTATTAGGGCAACACCTGAATCTGTTGAACCTGCTCCTGTTTTTTCAAAAGCAATTGTTTTCAGTAAGGCTTCTCCGTACAGATTGATACTTCTTTTCATGAACCAATATATAATGCTGTCCATTGAAGGAGAATAATGAGTGTACAGCAATGTTTGAGGTTGAATTTTATAAGCATCCTTAAAAACGTTGAATTTGCTTGAGTCATGCCGAATCTCAACTCTTAAATCAAAGAAAACTCTTGTCCGGGCTCTCAATAATTCTGTAAGTCTTTTTTCCAACAATACTTTTGGTTCAGCAGCACCTGAAATAGTGAGTGTTCCCGTTGAAGATTCAGCAGTTCCTGCAAGTATCATCTCTCCTGACTGATCAAAATAGATGTAAGCATTATCACCACTACCCTTCTTTCCGGTTTTCAAAAGGTTGTATCTGAGCAGGTATCCGCTTTTCTCAAAAAGTTGGGAGTCAATTCCAACCGGATCACCTTCATTCTTTCCCGGATACAATTTCACATCAAACTGATTCTCTTTCCAGTTTACTGCAGCAGTTCCGGCACCATAATAATTACCGATATCATCAACAATCCATCCTTCTGGAGTTTTTACAATATCAAACCCATTTTGATAACAATAGATAACATTCGTTAACTCCTGCACATTATTTTTCGTGAAAGCTGCAGCCAAGGAATCTGCTATAGTTTCTTCTTTAGTTGAGTTATATCGCCAGCTTCCTAAAGTAGGATCACCATAACCTTTGAGGAAAAGATTATTCATAGCATTCCATTTCTTACCTCCTCCACTCTTTACACTGATTTCACCACCCCAAAACTCCGTCTTATACCTGTAATCTTTACCCAACAACTCAAAAGCAGCAACCGATGTAATGATCTTCTGTGTACTGGCTGGTGCAAATCCAGTCTTTCCATTCCAGTTGAATATTTCTTCCCCTGTAGTTGCATCGGCTACATACATTCCTACAATGCCAGCCCTCATCTGGGAATCAGCTGCAAGCTTCTGCACTGCTTCTTGCAGCTTTTGTTTAACATCCTGTGCTGTTGTTGAGCAGAAAACAAACAGCAAACAAACCACCAAACATCTTTTCATAACACCGTTACTTTGTACCCAATATTACGGATAAAAAGAAGCCACGCTGTTATGGAAAAGCTATTTGCATCAATCGTTACCATTGGAGATGAACTATTGATCGGACAGGTTATTGACACCAACTCTGCTTTCATCGGACAAGAACTGAATAAGATCGGGGTAACCGTTAAAGGAAAATATGCAACAGGTGACGAATGGAAAGATATCTGGAACACACTCGATCATGCTGCAAAAGAATCAAGCATTGTACTAATTACAGGTGGACTTGGGCCAACTGCCGACGACATTACCAAACCCTTGCTCTGCGAATATTTTGGTGGCAAGATGATCCTTCATCAGCCAACACTTGATTGGGTTACTTACTTGTTTGAAGAGGTATTCAAACGTCCCATGATCGAACGAAATCGTAAACAAGCCGAAGTGCCGGACTGCTGCACAGTTCTTAAAAACGAAAAAGGCACAGCTCCAGGAATGATGTTCGAAAAAGATGGCAAACTCTTCTTTTCCATGCCGGGTGTGCCTTCAGAAATGAAGCATTTGATGATCGAGGTAGTTCAGACCATTCAAAGCAATTTCAAAACTCCTGCAATTGAACATCGTACTCTACTAACGATGGGTATGGGTGAGTCGTTTCTTGCCGAACACATCAAAGAGTTTGAAGAAAACCTTCCTACAAACGTAAAATTGGCTTACCTGCCAAATTACGGTTTGGTGAGATTAAGGTTAACCGGTCATGGAGCAAACAAATCAGAACTCAGCATTCAACTTGATAATCTTTTTCAATCACTTCAATCAGTGGTCAAAGATATTTTGGTTGCTGATGAAGATATTCCCATCGAAGCTGCTATTGGAAAAGTGTTGCTCGAAAAAAACAAAACCATGTGTACTGCCGAAAGTTGTACAGGTGGTTACATTGCTCACAAACTCACAGAGATTTCCGGCTCCTCTACATACTATTACGGCACTATCGTGAGCTACGATAACAGCATCAAACAAAATGTGCTGAAGGTTAATGCTGACACATTACAAAATTTTGGAGCAGTGAGCGAAGAAACCGTAAAAGAAATGGCTGTGAATGCAATTAAACTCATGAACACAGATTTTTCGGTTGCAGTTAGCGGAATTATGGGACCAACCGGTGGCACTTCAGAAAAACCTGTAGGCTTGGTTTGGATTGCTGTAGCAAGTAAAGAGGGCAAAGTGGAAGCTAAATCTTTTAATTTCCGTTTTGAAAGACGACGCAACATCGAAACGACTGCTACAAATGCACTGAACTTACTTCGGAAGTTTATTTTAGAAAATTAGGTAGCCAGCTAGGGTTTCCAATTAAGCTTTACTTGCGTCGCACTCTTGTACTTTTTTAGCTTTTCTCAACTATTGGTTCACCATTATTTGTTGCCACTGATTACTCGCATCCGTGGCTTCCAAACCAACCTGACGAAAATCATATTTCAAAATGCCATAAGTCATTTTTTGGGCTCCTACAGCTGCTCATCTTTGTTCTGGATTATCACAGTAAATACCTCGTCATGTTACAAGACAGCCATACAATGCAGCAACACTTAGAGCATGAGCTTTGGTTGAGAGAATTGGGTTTTTTCAAGGATGAGATAGACATAATGAAACATCATCTCAGCGATGTATATTATTCCAGAGAGTCGAAAGATGTAATACACCTCGTGAAAACATTTGATGAGAAGTTCAACCAACAAAAAAAGTGGTTGAATAAAATGGAAAAAGATCTGCAACAATTTGATGAACCAATGGAGCAAACTCTGATTGCAGACACAATAAAAAAGTCGTTCCGCCTGCAAATGCAGGCAAACCGAATCGTAAACGAAGAATTAAAAGATAGTTTTCTAAGCCTTTTAAATAAGTGGATGTAGGCCTTTATTTCGATTGTTGTGCAATCTGCCTGGTTCCCCAGGCAGATTTTTGTATTTGCCACTGATTACAAGAATTTCCACTGATTGTACTACTAATCCATCCGTGAAAATCTGTGCAATCCGGGCTATTTTTGCTTCGCTAGCCTCTGGCTAGTGAAAACTATCTCTGAGCTTCTTGCTCAGCCAATACAATTTTATTATTGCCACGAGAATGCTCACCACCTTTTTTGCCGATCGTTGACATGTGTTCCCGATCTCGGCTGATGATCTCACCACCTTTTTTGCCTGCCGACCTGGCTTCTTCACTATTGAACTTATGAGCTTTGCCTTTTTCGTGTGCAGCCCTGCCACCTTGCCTGGCAATTTCTTTCTGCCTTTCCGGACTCATAGAAGCAAAGCCACGCTTCGACACTTTTGGAAGCGTTGTGGTATCGATGGTTTCCATATAAATAGGTTTGAAGAACTAAAAGCTGAACAACAATCGTACGCCATAGTCTTCGGTAGAATTAAAATTTGACGCCTAAGCTCAGAAATTGGCTAATAAAGGGCAATTCAGAAAATTACAGCGAGGTGAGCAGTAACATTTATAAACTCAGGATTATGCTCTTAAAAACCAAATAGTCCGCACTGTGGCTGAATATCAGCAGGAAATTCCCACACTGTTCAAAGGTAGATTTGCTAAAAACCCCTCATCTTGTTTTCTTTGTTACTTATTGAGGTTCGCAAATAGTACAAAAGAGGGTCAACCAATCCTCTGTTGCGTTTGCTGATTTGAAAATCCCTCAGTACAAGAGTGCGACGCAAGGGACGTTACATAGTAGCACCACTGCTGACCTCATAAAAACAACGATTGTATGGCAATAGCTGAACTGGTGATGCCCAAAATGGGCGAAAGTATAATGGAAGCTACCGTGCTTAAATGGCACAAAAAGGTGGGCGATACCGTTAAACAAGACGAAACAGTACTTGAAATAGCTACTGATAAAGTGGATAGCGAAGTTCCGTCAACTGCTGAAGGAACGATAACCGAAATACTTTTCAAGGAAAATGACGTGGTGCCTATTGGTACTGTGATAGCCAGGGTTGAGACGAATGGTCAGGCTGCAGGAGCAAAATCCCAGCCTCAGCAGACTCAACAACAGCCTGCACAGCAACCTCAGGCTGATAAATCGGTTGAAGTTCCTTATACACCTCAAACAAGCCAGACAATAGCTCCAAAAGCCGGCGGAAACAGGTTCTACTCTCCTTTGGTGCTGAATATTGCCAACAGCGAAGGCATCTCTATGGCTGAACTGGAGAATATTCCAGGTACCGGAAATGAAGGAAGGGTTAGCAAAAAAGATATTCTACAGTATGTAGTTGATAAGAAAGCGGGAAAAATAAGTACGAAGTCGGAAGTCAGAAGTACGAAAGAAGAACCTGTACCAGCATCCAACATCCAGCAACAAGCATCAAGTAACCAGCAACCAGCATCCAGCATCCAGTACGGTGGCAATGTTGAGATCATAGAAATGGATAGAATGCGTAAGCTGATATCCAAGCACATGGTTGACAGTAAGCACACATCTCCACACGTTACCAGCTTTACAGAGGCTGATGTAACCAATATGGTGATGTGGCGTGAAAAAGTGAAGAAGAGCTTTGAAAAGCAGGAAGGAACAAGAATCACTTTTACACCAATTTTTATTGAATGTATTGTTCGGGTTATCAAAAGACATCCGATGATCAATGCTTCAGTTGATGGCGACAGGATCATCATAAAAAAAGACATCAACATTGGAATGGCTACGGCTTTGCCAAGTGGCAACCTGATCGTTCCAGTTATAAAAAATGCTGATATGCTGAACCTTGTAGGTTTAAGCCGATCAGTGAATGGATTGGCTGATGCTGCAAGAAACAATAAGCTTAAGCCGGATGATACTACAGGTGGAACGTTTACCATGACGAACGTAGGCACCTTCGGAAGTTTGATGGGTACTCCGATCATAAACCAACCACAGGTAGCCATTTTAGCTGTGGGAGCGATAAAGAAACGTCCGGTTGTAATTGAAACACCTCAAGGTGATACTATAGGAATCCGTCACATGATGTACCTGAGTATGAGCTACGACCATAGAATTGTAGATGGAAGTCTTGGAGCATCGTTCCTTACAGAAGTTGCCAAAGAATTAGAAAAATGGGATCCAAACAGAACCTGGTAATCTGATACATGTTAAAATCAATTTTTAATAAAGCCATCTTAACACTGATGGCTTTATTCTTTATCGCCAATGCTTATAGCCAAACAGATGGATTTGGTACATGGAATGTGTTGAACCTTAAAAAAACCTTTTCTGACAAATGGAGCAGTTTCTTTGAAGCTCAGATCCGAAGTCAAAAGTTATATAACCATTTCAACTACCATGAATATAAAGGTGGAGTTGGTTATAATATTGCCAAACAGTTCAATATTACTGTGGCTGCCGGACAATATGTGACCTACACACCAAACGGCAACCTTGATACCGTTACAAACAGTGAATTTCGTTTTTGGCAACAGTTCACACTCAGCAATAATCTGAATAAGGTTAAAATTGAACATCGGTATCGAACAGAGCAACGCTGGACTTCAGCTGAATACAGGAATCGCTTTCGTTACAGGTTGAACTTGCTGATACCGTTTAATAAAAAGAAGATCGAGAAAGGAACTTTGTATAGTTCCGTTTCAGACGAGATATTTCTCACTAATGTTAAACCTTACTTTGAACGTAACAGGTTCTTTGTCGGTCTTGGATATGTATTTAATGACAACTTCACAATGCAGTCAGGATACTTACGCCAATTTGATTATCGTTTGGTTGGAAAAAGTATAGCCAAAGACTATCTGCAACTTTCATTACTCTTTACCCTTGATGAAGACAAGAGTAATAGAGAGAGACACCCAAGTCCTGCAGACTAAAAACAGGTTCCTCTACTCAAAAAGTTAATTCACAGCTGTTGGTAAGTCTGGCAAGGATTTTTCAACCTTTAGATTGTAACTTGATGGTACAATTGAAAAGTAGGTGAATTATGAAGACCTTATCCGAAACCTGGTTTGCTGATGGTTATATTGATTTTGAGCTTAAGAAGTATACGCTACTAGCTTACTTGAAAGAGATCAATCAACACTTTAACGAGAATAAGCTTTATCCTCAATTGGCAGAGGTGATCTTCCACTACAACAACATTGTTGCCTTTAGGGAGAATAAGCGTTTTTTACAAGACCAGTTTCCAAAGAAACTTACAGGTGTGCAAATAGAAAAGCTCCAGGTTTTGTATGAACAGATGATTGAAGATGATGAATTAATGACGGAGCTGGAAGAGATCATCAACTACTCAGCTGGCAAAATGAGAAGCACAATACAGGATGGAACAGAGATCTATGAGTTCATAGAAGACAAGCTAAACATTTCTCCTGTTGGCATTATTCCGCTGGAAAGTGTTGAAGGTTATTTCTTGTTGTGCGAAGGTGCTGCAAGAAATACATGGGTGTACCAGTACAGGTTGAGCATATTTGAAAAACATGATGAGAAATACCGTAGCATGAAAACTGAGTTTGTGGATGTTTGGCAGAGAACGATCGTTAACTCTTACCAGAACATAAAATCTGAATTGATCAGGAACAGAACAGAACTACCGAACCCGGCTGTGTATGCTATAGAAACTGATTTGAGTTTCCCTTTGGAAGAAACGTTGCTTCCCGTAGCTAAAAGAAGTTTAGTGAGGTATATTACGGTGAAAGCTTAGTACTATAAGATGTCAGACACTTTGAAGTGTCTGACATCTGTTATCCAAGTAACTGATTGCTGTGGATTACTTTCAGTTGCATGACTGTCGCAATTGAAACTGCTCTTTGCTTAATGAGTTCAGCCTTCTCTCCTTCATACATTTCATCCGCAGTTTGTTTGAAGAGTTTCAGCCACTCTTCAAAATCCGTTTTACTTAACGCATGAAGGGCATGTACTTCTTTATGTGTGTTCATTGGGTTGCCGGAATAGCCAGATCCACCAAATACAATTCCTTCCCAGAAGTCGTACATCTTAGGTAGATGCGTTTCCCATTTTACCTTTACGACATCGTTGAAGAAATGTCCGATCTGTGAGTTCACTCTTACCTTATCGTAAAAAGCATTTACCAGTGCTGCGATATCTTCCCTATTTCGGATGTCAGTCTTCATGGCTGCAAAAAACGGAAATGATGGTTGAAGAAAATGTGAGGGGAATCATAACTATGGAGCTGTTGCTGACACTTTTTGCTTTGTAAGCCGCCGCATTTGCAACACAACAGCCAATAAGATTAGTCCGGAGCCAATATAGAAATAGTCACTCAGGTCTTTACTTTCATTATAAAGCACAAAAGCCAGGAAGATACCGTAAACAGGCTCAAGCGTTAACGTGAGGTTCATAGTAAAAGCACTGAGTCGTCGTAAAGCATAGATGTAGAGGAAGAAGGTAAGGATGGTACACAACCAGCTTAAAATCACCAGCCAAAGCCAGTCCCAACCGTGTGGAATCATCACGTCTGAAGGAAAAAGCCAATTGTACAGAGGCATCATCAGCGTTAAACCTAAAAAGCCACCGGAAAGCTGATAGAGACAGATCGTTTGAGGTTCGTAGCCATCCACTAACTTCTTATTCATCACTGAAACGAGGACGGTAAATAGAGATGCGGCAAGTCCGATATAAATGCCAACTGAGAATTCCAGGTTAGAAAAGTAGATGATGGTGATGCCAGCTAAAGCAAAAAGCCCCAGGAAAAGTTCTGTTGGATTTATCTTCTTTCGAAAGAAAAGGGGTTCTACGATGGCTGAGAACAATCCTGAAGTCGCAAGGCAAGTCAACGCAACAGAAACATTAGCGTACTTAATGCTTCCATAGAAGCAAAGCCAGTGTAAAGCCAGCACGGTTCCGATGGCTGCTATTTTTAAAAATTCCTTGGTTTTAATTCGTCTGATCCATCCTAAAAAGTAAAACAGCACCCAAAGCGAAACAACAGTGATCAATAATCTCCACCAGACCAACAGACCTTCATTGAGCTGAATGGCTCTACCCAAAACACCCGTAAATCCCCAGATAAAAACTGCAAGGTGCATTCTAAGCAAGGCTGCCTGGATGTTTTTGCTCATGAGGTTGCAATATTATTCTAAAGGGTGGGAAAAGCTGATAAGAGATATTCAGTACAAGTGAGTGACACAACTAAAGCTGAGTAAAGTTTGCAGCTGGTGCAATAATTATTTTCCTTCAGCAACTAATTCGTTGTCGAAAGCAGGTGTAACGATCTTGGTTGTCGCATTTCCTGAACCAACACGTCGACGGTAATTTTTGAACATGCTATGCCATTGAATTTTGATAACACCGAGAATGCCTTCTTTCAAGATGCCCTTGTTCATTTTGCTGGTGCCTTCTTTTCTATCCACAAAAGTAATAGGCACTTCCTGGATTCTGAAGCCCAGTTTCCAGGCTGCGAATTTCATTTCGATTTGGAAAGCGTAGCCAACAAATTCAATCTGATCGAGGTTGATCGTTTCAAGCACCTTTTTAGTGTAGCAAATAAAACCTGCAGTGGGATCGTTGACAGGCATCCAGGTGATCATCTTAGTATAGAGTGCACCACCTTTAGAATAAAACTTTCTGTCCCAGGGCCAGTTCTCAATTTTTCCTCCGGGAACATAACGACTACCGACAGACAGATCAGCACCTTGATTTTTGCAGGCATCATACAATCTTTCAAGATCAGCCGGACTGTGAGAAAAATCTGCATCCATCTCAAAGATGAATTGATAACCTCTTTCGATTGACCATTTGAAACCGTGAATGTAAGCTGTACCTAAACCGAGTTTGCCTCTACGTTCTTCTAAAAAAAGTTGACCGGGATATTTGTAAAAGAGATCACGAACGATCTGTGCAGTGCCATCTGGAGATCCATCATCTATCACCAACACATGAAATCCCTTGTTCAACGAGAAAACAGCATAAAGAATTGCTGCGATGTTTTCCTTTTCGTTGTAAGTGGGTATGATGACGATTTTTTCCAAAGACTGTGCTTGTAAATCGAAAATACAATAAACTTCTAAACGCTTTGTGTTAGTTTTTCGAAGGTGTTGGTTTACACTTTCTTTAACATGGTCCGGTTAAAAATCTCTGTGAGTTTCTGCTTGGTATGCATTGCAAAATCACCTCTCATCATCCAGTCGTAATACTGAGGTTCTGCTTTTAATATCTCGGAGACTGACTTGCCTTTATACTTACCAAAGTTGAATACTTCAACACCATTCTGCTTGATGAATCTTCTGCCGAAATCTACTATATCATCTTCACCACAGAATTTGCAAATAGCATCTATCGAAGTTCCAAGGTTTTGATAACGCTCAACCTGTGCACATAAAATTTCCCAGGTAGCCTCTGCATCGGCTTCAGCACTGTGGGCATTAACCAAAGTTTTATTGCAGTAGAATTGATAAGCTGCACTTAATGTTCTTTGTTCCATCATGTGAAACACTCGTTGTACATCTACCAACTTTCTGCCTTCAACTGAAAAGCTGATCCCGCATCTCAGAAATTCTTCAACCAACATCGGAATATCAAAACGGTTGCTGTTGTAGCCACCAAGATCACAGCTCTCAACAAACTGCTTGATCTCATTTGCAACATCTTTAAATGTTGGCGCATCTTTCACCATTTCGTTGGTGATGCCGTGGATTGCACTTGACTCAGCCGGAATCGGCATTTGAGGATTGATGAGTTTCCTTTTGTTAACCTTTGTACCGTCAAGATTGATCCTGACCATCGCAATTTCAACGATCCGGTCCAAACCAACATTGATACCTGTTGTTTCTAAATCTATAAAAGCAATCGGACGAGTTAACTGAAGTTTCATCAGAAGAAAATTAATTGTGTAGCCAGCGAAAGTAACAAAAGATTTAGTCCCGTACGTACGGGATTGTGTCACTCACTTCAACGTTCATTTCAGTGTTCAGCGGATTTAACTTTAAACCGTGATCCTATTAGCAAAAGCATTCATATCTAACCCATCGTAATTACCACTGCTCATCAGCAATAAGTTAGCATTCGTGAAATCCTGAACCTGAAGAAAACTCCGGAGTTCGTTCTTATCAGTCATTACTAAAAGTCCTTGTTTATCAAATCCTTTTAGAACTATTTCTTTTGGCAGATCAGGCATTCGCTTTAATTCCAATGCATGTTTTGAATAGAACACTACACCAACATCAGCTTTCTCAAAAGCTCCTTTGTACTCAGTCATGAATGCCTCGTTCAAACTGCTGTAAGTATGCAACTCTAAAATTGCTATCAACTTCCTATGAGAGAACTGCTGCTTCACTGCTTCTATTGATGCCCTTACCTTGCTTGGAGCATGAGCAAAATCCCTGTACACGTTTACTGTTGATGAAGTAGCCATCAACTCAAGTCGTTTGGCAGCACCTGTAAATGTGCTAACAGCTTGCACGAAAGTATTTGCATCAACTCCTAACTCTTTACATGCATAATAAGCAGCATATAAGTTCATCAGGTTGTGATTACCGAAAACCATCAATTCAGAAGTAGCATCATCAATCGTTAGGGTTGTTTTACCATGTTCAATTGAATGTTTTGGAATACCATAAGGCTGATAACGAATATCATCTCTCCTGTTATCATTCACCAGTTTATTCAACACTTCATCAGTTTCGTTATAGATGAGAATGCCGCCTTTTTCAATCTTATTGATGAATATTGTAAACTGTTCAAGGTAAAAATCGAAAGTTGGAAATACGTTGATATGATCCCAGGCTATTCCAGTAAGAATGGCAATGTGGGGAAAGAAGAAATGGAACTTTGGTCTCTTTTCAATTACACTGGCAGGATACTCATCACCTTCACAAATAATCACAGGAGCATCCGTAACGTTCACTGATTGTTCGAAGCCGTCTAATCTTGCCCCAACAAGATAATCGAACTGTTTTCCGGCATTTTTCAACACATGCATGATCATGCTGGTAGTGGTGGTTTTGCCGTGACTTCCACCAACAATCACCCTCGTTTTACTTCGGCTCTCCTGATATATGTATTCAGGGAAGGAATATATCTTCAAACCGAGTTCCTGAGCTTTCAACAATTCAGGGTTGTCGTTTTTAGCATGCATTCCGAGAATTACTGCATCAAGATCAGCTTTGATATTGTTGATAAACCAGCCTTCCTGTTGTGGTAAAATCCCACAGTTTGCTAAATTTTTTCTGGCAGGTTCAAAAATCTCATCATCACTCCCTGTCACCTCGTATCCCTTCTTTTTCAATGCGATAGCTAGTTGATGCATTACGCTGCCCCCGATAGAAATAAAGTGTACCCTCATCAGAATTTGTTGTTATTTTGCAATTGGTATGTTAATTGTTTTACCTAAAACGTTATCCTTGGGATAGCATGTCAAAGGGAAATACGAAAATAGAAAGTAAAACGTTAATCAGACTAATTCAAAGAAGGTTATGAAAAAGACATTTTTAGCAATTGTATTCGCAAGTTTATTTGTTGGTAGCCTAACATCTTGTTCAACCAGCCGTAAAGGTTGTCCTACCACAAATCCTCGCTATTTCTTCAGAGCATAATGGCAAAATTTCTGTGTGGGGAATAGTATGAACTGGATACAACTTACTAGCGAAAAACAATTACAGGAGATTAAAGATAACTCTCAGACAAAACCTCAGGTTATCTTCAAACACAGCATTCGTTGCAGCATAAGTAGTATGGCTTTAAACAGGCTTGAGCGTACTTACACTGAGATGAATGCTGATTTTTATTTATTAGACCTCATCACATACAGGGGAATTTCTAAAAAGATCGCTGAAGAGTTTAAGGTGTACCATGAATCTCCACAAATACTAGTAATCAGCAACGGTGAGTGCATTTATGATGAAAGTCATTCCTCCATCAACATGGATGAGATACAAGAACAGAGCAGGCTTTCAAAGCGTAACTTCAACTAAACATTTTCAAATGACCATCACAGTTTTTGGTGCTACCGGACAGGTAGGTATTCGTATTGTTCGTACTGCACTTGCAAAAGGCTACAAAGTGAAAGCTTTTGGCAGAAGTATCGAACAAATGATAGATGAAGACCTGCGTAATGAAAACTTCGAAGCGATCAAAGGCTATGTGTTCGATGAAAAGGAAGTACACAATGCTGTAAAAGGTTCTGATGTTGTTTTCTCAGCCTTAGGCGGTTCTTTCGATGGAACTGATAAAACCCGTAGCCTTGGCCTGAAGAATATTATTGCCCAGATGGAAAAAGCTGGCACTAAAAGAATCATTGCCGTTGGTGGAATGGGTATTTTAAATGCAAACGAAGACACTTTCATTATTGATACACCTGCATATCCTGAAATGTATCTGGCAGTAGGAAGAGAACATTTACAGGCTTTCTTTTCTTTGAAGGCTTCCACTTTAGATTGGACTTTTGTTTGCCCACCGGATATCAAAAATGAAGATGGAACAGGTTTCTATCATACAAAATCTAACTATCCACCAGAACCAAATAACAACAGAATTGCAGCAGGTGATCTTGCATTGTTCATGCTGAATGAAGCTGGTGAGAATAAATACGTGAAGGAGAGAGTAGGAATATCAAATTAAAAAGCCCCAGAAATCTGAGGCTTTGTGGGAGTTGACGGGATCGAACCGCCGACCCTCTGCTTGTAAGGCAGATGCTCTAAACCAGCTGAGCTAAACTCCCTTTCCGTTTACGGGAGTGCAAATATAGGATGTAGAACTTGGCTGCAAAATTTTTTTCAAATTATTTCCCTGCTCAATTCAAGGTGCTACTTCTTTCTTCTTACATCTTACATCTGTTACCTTCGCACAAATTTGATTTATGGATATCCTTTCTTCCCTCAATATCAAGGCTGAATCACAAGGAGCTTCAACAGGAGTTAAGTGGCTTGAAACTTCTGGCGAAAAGATCAATTCTTATTCACCGGTTGATGGAAAGCTTATTGGTGCTGTAACTGCTGCAACCAAAGACAACTATGAAGCTGTGATCAAAAAAGCTGAAGAAGCTTTTCTTGAGTGGAGAATGTGGCCGGCACCTAAAAGAGGTGAGATCGTAAGACAATTGGGTGAGGCTTTAAGAAAGTATAAAGATCCATTAGGTCAGCTGGTGAGTTATGAAATGGGCAAAAGCCTACAGGAAGGTTATGGTGAAGTACAGGAGATGATAGATATCTGTGATTTTGCTGTTGGACTTTCCCGCCAGCTTTACGGATTAACCATGCATAGCGAAAGACCAGGGCACAGAATGTATGAGCAATGGCATCCAATGGGTATTGTAGGTATCATCTCAGCTTTCAACTTCCCCGTAGCAGTATGGAGTTGGAATGCTGCTCTGGCCTGGGTTTGTGGTGATGTGTGTATCTGGAAACCAAGTGAAAAAACACCGTTATGCGGAATAGCCGTTCAGAATATCGTTGCTGAAGTATTTGAAAAAAATAGCGTTCCTGAAGGTGTTTGTGGATTGATACAAGGCGGAAGAGAAGTTGGCGAATGGATGAGTAATGATGGCCGAGTGCCATTGGTGAGTGCTACAGGTTCTACAAGAATGGGTAAAGCTGTTGGTGCTGCAGTTGCTGCCAGACTTGGAAAAACGATTCTTGAGTTGGGTGGAAATAATGCCATCATCATTTCAAAAGAAGCAGACCAGGATATTGCTTTGATCGGTTCTTTGTTCGGTGCTGTTGGTACTGCCGGACAACGGTGTACTTCAACTCGACGTTTGATCATACATGAATCTATTTATGATAGTTTCAAAGAAAAGCTGGTAAAAGCTTATGGACAACTTAAGATCGGCAACCCTTTAGATCAGAATAATCATGTAGGTCCGTTGATCGATAAAGATGCAGTGAATGCCTACCTGGCTTCAATTGAAAAATGCAAGCAGGAAGGTGGAAAGTTTGTTGTTGAAGGTGGTGTTATAGAAGGTGCTGGTTACGAAAGTGGTTGTTATGTGAAGCCTTGCATCGCTGAAGCCACACCAAACATGAGCATCGTTCAACATGAAACTTTTGCTCCGATCTTATATCTCTTGAAATATTCTACAGTTGATGAAGCGATAGCTATACAGAATAATGTTCCGCAAGGTTTATCATCATCTATCATGACGTTGAATATGAGAGAAGCTGAGCAGTTCCTATCACATGCCGGTAGTGATTGCGGTATCGCTAACGTTAACATCGGAACAAGTGGTGCTGAGATTGGTGGTGCTTTTGGTGGTGAAAAAGAAACCGGCGGTGGACGTGAAAGTGGCAGCGATGCCTGGAAAGCGTACATGAGAAGACAAACCAACACCATCAACTGGAGTACGAATTTGCCATTGGCTCAGGGTATTAAGTTTCATGTGTAGAGCATGATTCAAAGTTCACAATCCAGAATACATAAGTTGAGGCTGGATAGGTGAATAATGTTCTTCTGCACAAGTGTGCGACGCAACAGCAGCTCAATTAGTTAACTACTGCCGACCCCATAATTGTTTCCACAAATGTTAGGATTTTGTCAGGGAATGCTACGGCTCAAAAATTGTATGTTTGTCGCTGATGAATAAGAGTGAAAAAAATGTGAGGATCGCTATTCTTGACCTGTATGCAGGTGAGGCAAACCAAGGTATGCGATGCCTGAGGCATATTATTGCCGATTGGAGCACACAACATGGCTATAAAGTAACTGTTGATGAATTTGAAGTGCGTTTATCTTTAAAAGTTCCAGATACATCTTACGACATATATATTTCTTCAGGTGGACCGGGTTCTCCATTAGAAAGTGAGGGCAGTGAATGGGAGAAAGGTTATTTCAACTGGTTAGAGCAGGTAGAAGATTGGAACAAGAGTTCAGAAGGTTATCCCAAAAAACATGTGTTCTTTATCTGCCACAGCTACCAGCTCATTTGCAGACACTATAACATTGGTAAGGTTTGTAAACGTAAGTCAACAGCATTTGGCGTTTTCCCGATTCACATGAATGATGCAGGTAAAAACGAAGCTGTTTTTGATAACATGCCTGATCCATTTTACTCAGTTGACAGCAGAGAATATCAGGTGATTGAACCAAACTTTGTTCAGCTGATAAAACTTGGAGCGAATATTCTTGCCATAGAAAAGGAAAGACCACATATCGCTTTAGAAAGAGCCATCATGGCGGTTCGCTTTAGTGAATATTTTATCGGTACACAATTCCATCCTGAAGCTGATGCTGAGGGTATGAGCATGTACTTACAGCGTGAAGATAAAAAAGTTACAGTGATTGAAAATCATGGTGAAGAGAAATGGAAGAACATGATTGAACAGCTGAGTGATCCTGACAAGATCATGTGGACCAACAAAAACATCTTACCGAACTTCTTGAACCAGGCAGTTGGTGAAAATGTTATGCAGCATTAGTCTCTGCCGTAGTTTCTTCTGAGGATGAGGTTTTATTAGAGGCAATAGATTTCACTGGCGTTATGCTGTTAATGGCTTGAATCAACCAGGACACCTCTCCTCTTGTATTGAAAGAGTGCAGTACAACTCTCACACGTTCCTGACCTTTTGGAACTGCCGGATAGTACACCGGACGAACATCAAAACCAGCTTTCTTTATTTGCTCAGCTACATGATTCGCTTCTTCCAAAGAATTTACAAGTAAGTGCTGGATCGGGGTATCGGATTCCAACTTCTCGTAAGGAAGATCAGCATCCTGAAATGTTTGGATTATCGTATTAAGATGAGCCCTTTCCTGCCAAAGTTGTGGAAGAATCTTGTAGCTCTCCCAAATAGTTGCCACTGTTTGCTCCGATAAAGTCGTAGAATGCATTAGCTGATTAGAGAAGTTAAGCAAATACTGCTTTAACTGTTCAGAACCCATCACTACAGCACCATGACAGCCGGAAGCGTTTCCAAAACCATGAATTCGAGCAAAGACAACTTCTTCTAATCCCAGGTCGAAGATCAAGCCTTCCCCCTTCTCTGCAAATAATCCAACTGAATGGGATTCATTAATGATGAGATGAGCATGAAACTCATTACAAAGCTTTACTATTTTCTCGAGTGGAGCAATGCTACCATCAGTATCAAATATTGCTTCGGTAAAAACGAAAACGTTGCCTTCAGCTTGTCTTAGTTGAGATTTGAGGTCTTGCAAATCGTTATGCCTGAAAGATGAAGCTTCTGCCACAGAAATTTTTGCACCGTCTTTTACTGAAGGATGAGAACACTCATCGAAAAGAATGGTATCTTCTTTCTGAGGTATTGACGCTAACAAACCAAGATTTGCATCATAGCCGGAACTGAAGATCAAAGCTGTTTCCGCATTATGAAATGAAGCGATCTTCTCCTCCACTTGTTCAATCAACCTGTAATTCCCAGAATACGTTCTTGTACCTCCGGAGCCTGTATGCAAATCGGTTGGTCTGTTCCGCAACAACCGATTACGAATAATTCCAAGGTAGTCGTTGGAACAAAAATCGATCTCGTCACCACGTAACTGTAACTGGCGAAGCAGGTTTTGCTCTTTACGTTCGTTGAGTCTTGCTGAAAGAAAATCGTCGTTGTATCTCATTTCCACACAATAGGGATTCTCCTGATATTTGCAACTTACTTGCCAAGCTGCTATGAGCATAGAAATTTCACAAGACACGAAAAATATCCTTGGTCTTCAGCTACCTACTGACCCAAGATGGGTTGATTTAGCCAGCATTAGCCTGGAAGAGATATTAACCGATCATGCCTACTGTGAACAAAAAGCAGCCACAACTTGCATCACACTGATCCAACGATACTCAGATCATGAAAAACTGGTGAGCGAACTTGCCCCAATTGTAACAGAAGAATGGGGACATTTTCGTTTGGTGTTGAATGAGCTACATAAACGTGGACTGAAACTAGGCAAACAACGAAAAGACCTGTACGTTAATAAATTACTTGAGTTCCAGAAAAAAGGTGGCAGACCGGAAGATCGTTTACTTGACGAACTGCTGACAATGGCTTTAATTGAAGCCAGAAGCTGTGAACGATTTAAACGTTTGAGTGAAGGTTTGGAAGATGAATACCTGAGAAATTTCTATCGCCGATTTATGGAAAGCGAAGCCGGACATTACACGTTGTTTATTGACTTATCGGAAACCTATTTAGATAAAGAGAAAGTTCGAAATCGCTGGAAGGAGTGGCTGGATTTTGAATCTAAGGTGATGAGTGAATTGAAAGTTAGGGGTGATAGAATACATTAAGCTGAGAAATATTCCAGTTCCCTTTTAAAGTCCAGGAATGGATATTTGTCCTGCAATTGTTTTGTTCTTTGAAGCTGGCTTTGAAGAAATTGCTTATGCTGATTGCTTTTTGCATTGAAAGGTTTGTGATTCCTGGCAATTACCAGCTTCTTTATCTCTTCGGACAATTGCTGAGCTTCTTCATTCAAACAGCTTTCTGAAAATTTCTCCAATACAAACTGTGTGGCTGCATAATTCGGATGTGCCATGTCCACATCATAGAAGCGATAATCCCTCAATACATCAACAACTAACTCGTAAGCAGGAAAATAGTAGAGCCTGTCAAACTTTTTTACGAGGTGATGAACAGCTTCTATCAATCTTGCTTTGCTTCGGTTATTGTCAACTACTCCATCTCTTAAATGACGAACCGGACTTATGGTAAAGATGATCTTCAGGTGTTGATTGAATTGAAATAGCTGGTGAATGGTTTCATCAAACTTAGTTATGATGTCTTCTATTGTTGAAAGATGCTTGTTGAACGTTTGGGGCGGAGCTTTATGGCAATTAGCAACAGGCTTTCCGTTTTCCACAAGCTGATAAACGAATGAAGAGCCTAAAGTAATGATTAGCCAATCCGTTTGCTTTAAAAAAAGATGAGCAGTTTGTTGTGATTGGTTGATCATCTGCAGCGATTCATCTTTATCAGGCTTAGAAAATCTGCTGTGATGCTGCCAACTATGCCAACCTTCATTTAGTGTAAACAGTTCATCAGCTGAATACTGTTTATTCTGGATGTATGAAATGAGGCTGTTGCAAACACTTATCGGGTCAAATAAAATTCCATTTGGGTTCTGCAATACATTCAGCTTCACTTCAGCCAGGTAGTTTCCGATGTGTTCAGTAAAGCATGAACCTATGAGCAACAGTTTATTCCTGTAGTTGATTGCAGGATCTAAGGGTTTGATATTAATCGGCGTCATGAACTGCATCACACAAAAATTTCAGATGCAAGTTGCAGACTTTCAGCAAGTGCTTCTTTGTTTAAACCAGACAATAAGTTCTGCTGTTCAAGATAACTGATCATTAACTCTGTATCCATATTACCTACAAGATCATCCTGAGCCATCGGACAACCACCAATACCTTTCAAAGCACCATCAAAACGAGTACAACCTGCTTCAACTGCAGCCTGCATTTTCACTTTCCAGTTTGACGGGGTTGAGTGGAGATGAACTCCAATTGTAGTGTCTGTATATTTAGGTATCAATGTGTTCAATGCAAATGTGATCTGTTCTGGTGTTGCTACTCCAACTGTATCGGCAAGGGAAATGATCTTTACTTTACGGTTCACCATTTCATCAGCCCATTTTAGAAGTATCTCATCGTTGTAAGGGTCGCCATAAGGATTACCAAAACCCATACTTAAATAAACTACCAGTTGCTTGTTATGCTTTATACACAGGTTCTGAATGTCCTCTACTCGTCCAACACTTTCTTCCATGCTGCTGTTGGTATTTCTCAGTTGAAAAGTTGGAGAAATAGAAAATGGAAAACCCAGGTAAGAGATCTCATCATACTGCACAGCCTCTTCTGCACCTCGAGTATTTGCAACAATAGCCAGGAGTTTGCTCTTACTAATATCCAATTTCAAATTCCTGAACACATCTCTGGTATCTGCCATTTGCGGAATCGCTTTTGACGAAACAAAGCTTCCAAAATCAAGGGTATCGAATCCTACCTTCAACAAAGAGTTGATGTACCTGATTT
>JANPIB010000212.1:0-1970 GCA_031424775.1 Chitinophagales bacterium
CAGAAAGATTTCACAGATGATAGTTTTAAAAATATCGGCCTATACAATGGAAAGGAATTAAATGATGAAGGGCGCTATCGAATTACCCGGGATCCCTTAGACAAAGGAAAATTTAAAACACCGGGCTTAAGGAATGTGGCCGTAACTGCTCCTTACATGCATAATGGCATGTTTGAAACTTTAGACCAGGTACTTGCTTATTATAATGCACCGGGACATTTTGTTGATGGTGCAATAAATATAGATTCCACATTAAGGGAACCATTACGCCTAACCCCAGCCGAAAAAAAAGACATCGTCGCCTTCCTCAAAACCTTAACAGACAAGGCCTACATACGTTGATAGGTTTTCAATAAATTAGGCACTATATTCGCTATTTGAAAGGTTATCAAATTAATTTAAGACTTAAATCTCTAAAAATGGAAGCAGCTAAACCCAAAATTTTACTCTGTGAAGACGATACTAACCTGGGTATGGTTTTAAAAAATTATCTTGAATTAAACGACTATGATGTTACACTTGAGAGAGATGGACGTCTTGGCCTTGCTGCTTTTCAACGTGAAAAATTTGATCTGTGCCTGCTTGACGTGATGATGCCAAATATGGATGGATTTACGGTAGCCGAAGAGATCAGGGATATTAATCCGGATGTGCCTTTGTTTTTCTTAAGCGCAAAAACAATGAAAGATGATATCATCCAGGGTTATAAATTGGGTGCTGACGATTATATCACTAAGCCATTCGACAGCGAGGTGTTATTACATAAAATAAAAGCGATACTAAAACGCAACGAGGAAATGCATCGCGAAGAAGTGAATGCAGAATTTGACCTTGGTAATTATCATTTCAATCCACGCTTGCGTGAACTGACTGTTAACGGTAAGGTACAAACGCTTTCTCCAAAGGAAAATGAATTGCTTAAAATGCTAAGTGAATATAAAAATGATCTGTTGCCAAGAGAAGCCGCATTAAAAAAGATCTGGGGCAGCGATACCTATTTTAATGGCCGTAGTATGGACGTTTATATTGCCAAATTGCGTAAGTATTTAAAAGAAGATCCGAAGTTGGAGATCGTTAATATACATGGGAATGGGTTTAGGTTGGTGCAGAGCGATTAAGAGTTTAGAATAAGTTTAGAAGGGTTTAGAAGAGGTTAGAAGCATTACGATGCGGCTAACCTCTTCGTTATTTTAGGCTACCGCTAAATTTTTTAAGGGCAACTATGTTTATCTAAACTATTCTAAACTCTCTCTACACTCTTCTAAACAACGACTTGCTAGCTAAACAAATTATTTTGAGATCCTCGAGTCAAAGGCACTTTCCCCAAATGCCTATACGCTTTTTCAGTTACTTCCCGGCCGCGGGCAGTGCGCATAATGAATCCTTCCTGGATCAAAAAAGGTTCATACACCTCTTCCAGTGTTCCGGTTTCTTCACCGACGGCTGTTGCTATCGTGGTAATGCCAACAGGGCCTCCTTTAAACTTTTCTATGATTGTTGTGAGAATACGGTTGTCCATTTCATCAAGGCCATATGTGTCAACGTTCAAAGCTTTTAAGGCATGCTCGGTGATTGCCATATCGATCGTGCCCGTACCAATCACCTGTGCGAAATCACGAACCCTTCTCAGCAGTCCGTTTGCAATTCTTGGTGTACCGCGGCTGCGGCGGGCGATCTCTGCGGCAGCGTCGCTGGTGATCTTTGTGTTTAATATTTTACTGCTGCGGAGGAGGATATTTTTTAAGATCTCAGCTGAATAATATTCGAGCCTTGACTTAATGCCGAAACGGGACAACAGTGGTGCGGTTAATAAACCACTTCTTGTTGTGGCTCCAATCAATGTAAAGGGATTAAGGCTCAATTGTACGCTTCTTGCATTCGGACCAGAGTCAATCATGATATCTATCCTGAAATCTTCCATGGCTGCATACAAATATTCTTCTACTACTGTACTTAGCCTGTGAATCTCA
>JANPIB010000213.1:0-2766 GCA_031424775.1 Chitinophagales bacterium
TCATTAGCAATTGATGGAGACAAAGTTTGAGCAACTAATCGCTCGGAAAGCAGAATCATTACGAGAAAAACGATCTTTTTCATATAGGTTGTTTTTTAATTTAAAAGGAAGATGCATGAAGCTCCAACCAAACCATTTCCATTTAATTGAAAATTAAAGTTTTTTGTATTAGCAGAAATAGTGGCTCCTGAACTTGTTGATTTTACATCTCGATATTGTAATTGAATGTTGCCTAACATGCTTGATAGTATTATTCTGTTACTCAGTTGATAAGAAAATGACAAGGGCACAAATGAGAACGAAGAGAGAATAATTCTTTCATTACCCTGTGCAGTGTTAGTATTGGAATTCACTTTTTGATTTCCATATGTAATGTAAAAATCAATTGCTGGCGAATAAAAAATTCTATTTGCTAAAACTTTAAAGCTTTGATAGTTTATCGCCGGTCCGATTCCATATCCCTTTGATTTTTGCCAGCTTCCGTTTGAGTATTCATTTTTTTGTGCTCCATATCTAATTACAATTCCCAGAGTTAATAGTTTTGATTTGGAGAACTTTCCGTAGAGTGGGGATATGAGAAATCCAAAATTATTATTGTTTGTTTCCGCTCCGTTGTATTCTACAGTATTCAAATCGGATAATAAGCTAACATTGCCTCTGATCGCTTTCTTACCAGTGAAATCCTGGGAGTAGCCACAAATGAATAAGCAAGAGAATACACTAAGTGCAAGTAATTTTTTCATACAGTTGTAGGTTAAGTAAAAATTCAAAAGGAGGGATGCGAAGGCTGCAAAATAAGCAACATAGATTACCAGAAAATTAAATTTTAGAAGCCCTGCTATGCAGGGTTTTGTAATATTTTATTTGTATAGTATGCTTGATTCTTGTTTTACTTTTCCACCACCACGATCATCATTTATTTACGTGTTGCTTTATACATTGATAAAATCTGGATTGGTGTCTTTCTAAACCATCTTATCAAATCTTCAATCCAACTATCTTATGAATACTTCATTTTTTGTGTCTGCTGATTTGAAAGTAAAAAGCACAAGAGTCCCGTACGTACGGGAAGGAACGATGCCATAAAAAACTATAGCTTATCTCCACAAAATTTACAACAACAAAGCTGCGAGAATATAATCTGCAAAGAGAATAAGAATACAACTTATCACCACAGCAGAAGTACTTGCACGACCAATTTCCAAAGCACCGCCTTTTACATAATAACCGTAATAAGCAGGAACACTACTAATAATGAAAGCAAAAGTGTAGGCTTTGCTGAGTGCAAAACCCACGTTGAACACGGAGAAATTCTGACGCAAGCCAATATCGAAAATGCTTGTATCCAAAATTCCAGACATTGAGCCTGCCATTCTTCCACCCCAAATTCCTAATGTAGCTGATATAGTGATCAATGCAGGGATCATTAACAAAGCACCAACTATCTTAGGCAAGACTAAATATGTTTTTGTATTGATGCCCATGATCTCTAAAGCATCGATCTGCTCTGTAGTCCTCATGTTTCCAAGTTCGCTTGCGATCTTACTACCTATCACACCAGCCAGAACGATACTTACCACTGTAGGCGAAAGTTCCAGGATCATGCTATCTCTAACGATCTGTGCTATGGTAGATTTTGGCACCAGTGGTGTTACTAACTGGTAAGCTGTTTGAACGGTTGTTACCGCTCCAAGAAATAAAGAAATGATCACTACAATTGGTAAAGCACCAATACCGATCTCCACACACTGATGCATGAACTCTTTCCAGTACATCCTGCTGTTCTCCGGACGTTTAAACATGCCCTTGAGCATGAGCAGATACTTACCAAAATGTGTAAAGAATTTCATGAGTTTAAATCCGGATATTAATTAGATATTTTCTTTACTTACCTTTTTTATTCAGCCTTTCTTATTACTTATTTCACCTTCCTTATTTCTTATTCCTTTCTCTCCTTCTCTTCCACCATGGTGATCGCTTCAGTGCTTCTTCAGTACTCACCTTGCCTTTCATTTGTGCATCTACTACTGCAATATTCGCCATATTAACGATACTACGAACAGTACTTCCTAATTGTAAAACATGTACAGGCTTACTTAGTCCCAACAAGATCGGACCAATAGCATCTGCATCACCCACTTCTCTTAATAAATTATATGCCACGTTACCGGCAGCAAGATTTGGAAAGATCAGCACATTCACTTGTTCATCAACCAAAGAACTAAAAGGGTAATTGTCTTTAAGTATCTCTTTATTAAAAGGTAGACTTGCCTGCATTTCACCGTCAATGATCAGGTTTGGACTTTTCTCTTTCACTATTGCCGTGGCTTTTGCAACGAGTTTAGCTTCAGGAGAGTCGCTGCTACCAAAATTACTGTAGCTGAGCATGGCAATTCTTGGTGTGATGTTGAAGTTCCTTACTTCTTTGGCAACAAGCAAAGCGATATCAGCCAATTCTTCTGCTGTAGGGTTAAAGTTCACCGTGGTATCTGCCAAAAACAAAGGACCTTTTTTAGTGAGCATGAGGTACATGCCGGCAATCTTCTTTACGCCTTCTTCCATTCCTATGATGTTCACAGCCGGACGAATCGCATCAGCATAGTTTCTCGTTAAACCAGAGATCATAGCATCAGCATCACCCATCTCAACCATCATGGCACCGAAATGATTCCGGTCTTTCATGATCTTCTTACTCTCATAGTAATTAAATCCTTTACGCTGACGTTTTTTGAAAAATATCTCACCGTAAACATTTCGCTTTTCTTC
>JANPIB010000214.1:0-12821 GCA_031424775.1 Chitinophagales bacterium
TTTTCAGAAAGAGGTGGAACAATTGCTTTTCTGTTAGATCCAAAAGGGATTGTTGTAGTGGATTCTCAGTTTCCTGAGCAATCTCAACACCTGATCACAGAACTAAAGACGAGAAGCGAGAAGCCGTTCAAGTATCTCATCAACACACATCATCATAGAGATCATTCAGGTGGAAATATTTCGTTCAAAGGAATTGTTGAACATGTTGTGGGTCATGAAAGATGTTTGGCTAACATGAAATCAGTTGCTGAGAAAGATAAGAGTGCAGACAAACAGTTATACCCTGATATTACTTTCGCCAAAAAATGGAAGGAGAGAGTAGGCAGGGAAAAGATTAGGACATATTATTTCGGGGCAGCTCATACAAACGGCGATGCAATCATACATTTCGAACATGCCAATATTGCTCACATGGGTGATCTGATGTTTAATCGCAGGCATCCTGTTATTGATCGTTCAGCAGGAGCAAACATCAGGAACTGGACTTCTGTACTTGATAAAACGGTGGACACTTTTGATGACAGCACCATGTTTGTTTTTGGTCATGCTGCAGATCCTGAGAAGATCACCGGAACCAAAGAAGACCTTAAAGCTTTCAGAAATTACCTTGATCGGCTACTCAATTTCGCAGAAACAGAGTTCAAAGCTGGAAAGACGAAAGAAGTATTTATTAAGAACACAATAATTCCGGGAGAAACGGAATGGAAAGGTGATGGAATTGTTAGGGCACTAACGGCAGCTTATGAGGAAGTAAGCGGCAGTAAGATATAACTTAATATAATGCGGCCGCTGTATTTTCGCCGATAAATTTTGATTTTATGTGGGAGCAAATAGTAGAGTTTTTTCAGGGACTCGGTTCTACTTCCAAATGGCCGGCCAGATGGCATTGTGGTTATTGGTCAGATTTTCATGGTTGGATGTATATCATCAGCGACCTTATGATTTGGTTAGCATACTTCCTTATCCCATTAGTGATTGTTCGTTATGCCTTGAAAAGGAAGAATGTTCAATTCTATAAAGCATACATTCTTTTTGCTGCTTTTATTCTTCTTTGTGGAACTACACATTTTCTTGATGCTTTGATGTTCTGGGTTCCGGTATACAGAATAAATGCAGTAGTGCGATTGATCACAGGAATTGTTAGTTTATTTACCGTTTACCATTTAATAAAATTATTGCCTACTGCTTTTAAGTTAAGAACCACTGCTGATTTAGAAGCTGAAATACAACAAAGAAAAAAAACAGAACTTCAGTTGGAAGCAGCAAATTTGCAGCTGGAACAATCTAATAAAGGGTTAGAAGCCTTTGCTTATGTAGCTTCTCACGACCTCCAGGAACCACTTAGAAAGATCAAAACATTCTCCACATTTATTCAAGGTAAAAGTAAGCTTGATGAAGCTGGTGCCACTTACCTGGAAAAGATCATCGAATCTTCTGAACGGATGAGCCGATTGATTGAAGATATATTGTCCCTTTCATCTTTAAAGCAAGATGTTGAAATGAAAGTATTGGATACTAACCGACCGATCGATAATGCTTTGAAAGATCTTGAACTGAAAATAGCAGAAAAGAAGGCAACAATAACCGTAGATGAGTTACCTAAGATTGAAGGAAACGAAGGGTATCTTACTCAACTTTTTGTAAACCTCATTGGTAATGCACTAAAGTTTTCAGAAAAACCTCCGGTAATTCATGTTACAGGTAAAGCACAAAATGGCTATGTAAAAATTAAAATATCTGATAATGGGATCGGAATTCCGGAGGAGCATCAGCGTAAAATATTTGAAGCTTTCAGCAGATTACACCCAAGGCATGTATATGAAGGAACAGGAATAGGCTTGGCTATTTGTAAGAAGATTGTTGATATTCACAAAGGCGGAATACAGGTACAGAGCACACCTGGTGAAGGCACTACATTTATTATTAGCTTCAAATGGGCTTTCGCAAATTAAGAGGCAATAACAACCTGTTTTTCACCAACGTCAGAAATAGATTCTCCAGCCTCAGCAGCTCTCAACTGTTCACTCGTGAGGCGACTTCCATCATGGCTCCAACCTGGAGGTCCAAATAAATAGTTCCAGCGATCTCTGAATGAAATATCTTTTCTGAACACATCTTTAAAAATGGCGATCCATTCATGAAAAACGATTGTACCGGCATTAGGGTTTTCAAGGTTCTTGGTTAGTCCGTATTTCAACGGCTGATATTCCTCAGCAGGCAACTCTGGCTGAAAAGTCCCAAACATCTTATCCCAGATCACCAGGAACATTCCCATGTTCTTATCTAAATATTTTGCGTTTGAAGCATGGTGAACACGATGGTGAGAAGGAGTTATGAGGATGTACTCCAACCAACCCATTTTTTTGATCAACTCTGTATGAACGAAAATCCCCCATATCTGTGTCGCCGAATACATGAAAGCAATATCAATCGGATCGAAACCAAAATATGCCAGCGGAATAAAATAGATAAACCTGTAAAGCGGCTGAAAAACAGATGACCTGAACCCAACGGTAAAATTCAATTGCTGCGAACTGTGGTGTGTCACATGAACAGCCCAGAATAGCCTGATCTCATGGTCAAAACGATGAAGCCAGTAATAAATAAAATCTTCGGCAAGTAGCAAAACTGCCCAATAAAGTATCGGGTTATGCCAACTGTACACAGCATGATCAAAAAAGTATTTCAATACCACCAGGTACACCAATCGAAAAACAATATCAATACCCATGTTTAACAGCGTTAGGTAAACATTGGTAGCTGTGTCTTTAAGAGTGTATGTTTTACGATGTTGTAAATGACTGAGAAGCAGCTCTGCACCGATAATAAAAACGTAAATCGGGATAGAAATTAATATTAACCATTGCTCTCTCAGGGCTTCCATGTAACGGGGTATCTTTGGCTGCAAAATACGGCAAATCCACAACACACCTCATGCACAACGATTGGCAGAAAAAAGCCACAGATAATCAAAAGCAGTACAAGCAGTTGTTACAAAAAGCGCCTAAGAACCAGCTGCTGAAACAGTTGCCAAAACTTCATGAGGAAGCTTTTGAGAAAGTGGACTGCCTAAGCTGTGCTGCCTGTTGCAAAAATTATTCTCCAAGGTTCAAAACGCCTGACATTAAACGGATCAGCAAACACCTTAAGTTAAAAGAATCGGTTTTTATTGAGACTTACCTCAATTTAGATCAGGATGGAGATTATGTGGTGAAGAAATCGCCTTGTGCTTTTTTAGGATCAGACAATTTCTGCAGCATCTATGCAGTTCGTCCGAGTGATTGTAGTCGCTTTCCTTATACTGATGAAGATGTGTTCTTCAAACGCCAGAACATCACATTGAAGAATTCCACGTTTTGCCCGGCTGTGTTCACCGTGTTGGAGAAATTGAAAGAAAATTTTGGGTAATCTGCATCAGTTTTCATAGCAACTTTACTTCCCGTACGTACGGGACTCTTGTGCGGCAACAAAATGTGGGAGTTTTGTTACACTCCCAAGGAACTGTTAACGCTTTAATTCAAACTTCGAACTCAAAACTGTAAACTCCCAACTCTCGTTATCTTTGCCGCCCATGCAACAAAAGCGGTCAGTAGCATTTCATACACTCGGTTGTAAACTCAACTATTCCGAAACTTCCACCATCAGTCGTATGATGGAAAATGAAGGTTTTGAGAAAAGGGAGTTTGACGATACTGCAGATGTATATGTGATCAACACCTGCTCTGTTACTGACAATGCTGACAAAGAATGCAGACAGATCGTTCGCAGAATCCAAAGGAGAGCTCCTGAAAGCCTTGTGGTGATCACGGGTTGCTATGCTCAGCTTAAACCGAAAGAAATATCAGAAATACCAGGGGTTGATCTTGTTCTCGGTGCTGCAGAGAAATTCAATCTTGCTCAACACCTGCTTGAACTTAGCAAAGGAGATTCAACAAAGATCTCCAGTTGTGATATTGAAGAAGTTTCCGGTTTCAATGCATCATACTCTCTCAACGATAGAACCCGAACTTTTCTTAAAGTGCAGGATGGCTGTGATTACACCTGTTCTTTCTGCACCATTCCACAAGCTCGTGGAAAGAGCAGGAGCGACAGTATCCAAAATGTGGTAAAGCATGCTCATGATCTTGCAGCAAAAGGAGTGAAGGAGGTTGTGCTTACCGGTGTGAACCTTGGAGATTTTGGAAAAGGTGACCTCACCCCAACCCTCTCCAAAGGAGAGGGAGCAAAGAAAAAGCATGAAGAAAACTTTTTTGATCTGATCAAAGCCTTGGATGAAGTAGAAGGTATTGAACGTTATCGGATTTCATCCATCGAACCAAACCTACTCAGCAACGATATCATTCAATTCGTTTCAAACAGTAAACGTTTCATGCCGCATTTTCATATTCCACTTCAAAGTGGAAATGATAAGATCCTTGGTTTGATGAGACGCCGTTATAAAAGAGAACTCTACGCTGAGAAAGTTGCTCTCATCAAACAATTAATGCCACATTGCTCCATCGGTGTTGATGTGATCGTTGGATTTCCTGGTGAAACTGACGAAGACTTCCAGGAAACATTCAACTTCCTACATAACCTGGATGTTTCTTATCTACACGTATTCACATATTCTGAAAGAGAAAACACACATGCTTTAAGCTTAAAGCCTGTAGTGCCAGTCAATATTCGTCATGTACGTAATAAGGTTCTTCGAAATCTCAGTTACATGAAATCCCAGTATTTTACTGAGCAGCATAAAGGGCAAAGCAGAAAAGTGTTGTTCGAAGGCAACAATAAGAATATGATGATGGAAGGCTACACTGACAACTACATTCGTATTGTAACGCCCTATAACCCAGCCTTTGTAAATAATATCGTTAGCTGGACTGTCTAGCAAATTCCCCATCAATCCTTTCGGCACGGCATTGGTTTTATTAATAATATAAGAAAGGATATGTTATGAAAAAGTTCCAGGTGGAAATATTGTTTCAGATAGATGATGAGTTTATGAGCCTTGTGCCGCTACATAGAAATTATATCAATTATCTTATCAATAACGATGTGATAGATATGTATGCTGTAAGCATGGAAAGCCAAAGAATTTGGATAACCATCAACGCAGAGACTAAAACAGATGCAGATCAGTATCTAATGAAGTCGCCTCTCTTCAAGTATTGGGATTATGAAATTGAGGAGTTATTTGTGTACGATGGTCAGTTATTCAGGTTTCCTTGTTTTCAGTTGAACTAAGCCAGGTTTATGGTAGGTATGATCAAAATATTATTAGAACAAAAAGGTGTCTCAATCACTGGGTAGTGAATTGACACCTTTTTCTTATAAGGTATTCCTACTTACTTATTCTTTATTATACAACCACTTCAACCAGGTTTGTCTTCGGCAAATTTGCATTCCTGATAGAAATATTTCTCACACTTACACTTGCAAATTCTCTGAATGCCTTTTTGGTGATATCGTCATTGCCAACCATAGCCGGTACACCATTGTCTCCACCTTCACGAATGGATTGCACGAGTGGAATTTGCCCCAAAAATGCCAGGTCATATTCATCAGCCAAACGCTTTCCACCTTCTTTCCCAAAGATGTAATACTTATTCTGTGGAAGTTCTTCAGGCGTGAAGTAAGCCATGTTTTCAACAATACCGATGATCGGCACTTTTATCTGTGTTTGACCAAACATTGCTATCGCTTTTTTAGCGTCAGCTAAAGCAACATCCTGTGGTGTAGTTACTACAATCACTCCTGTTACCGGAACTGTTTGCAACAGCGTTAAATGGATATCACCGGTACCTGGTGGCATATCAATCACCAAATAATCCAACTCACCCCAATCAACTTCAGTTACAAATTGTTTGATGGCTGAACTTGCCATAGGTCCTCTCCAAACAACTGCGTTTTTTTCATCAACCAAATAACCAATACTCAAGGTTTTGATGCCATATTGCTCAATGGGTACGATCATACCTTTTCCATCCACATCTTTCATCAGTGGTCTTTCGCCACGTAAGTTGAACATGATGGGTACACTAGGTCCGTAAATATCAGCATCCATTAAGCCAACACTTGCTCCCCCTTCTTTCAATGCCAAAGCAAAATTGGCTGCAACAGTGCTTTTTCCAACCCCACCTTTTCCACTTACAACAGCAATGATATTTTTTACACCTTTCAGCACCTGGTTCTGATCAACCCTATTCGTTGTTGTATTGGCTGTAAAGTTCACATGAACCTTAGCTTCTTTATTTACTAATAGCTTAATGGC
The DNA here is from genome assembly GCA_031424775.1 of Chitinophagales bacterium. Classification (GTDB taxonomy): domain Bacteria; phylum Bacteroidota; class Bacteroidia; order Chitinophagales; family Chitinophagaceae; genus JAEZDC01. Next base: position 6,257 of record JANPIB010000214.1, read on the forward strand.
ATTTTCCGAAGCTGTTGCCATCATATCTTTCATGGGGCAAGCTGGTGTGGTAAGCACAATTGTAAAGAACACATCATTCCCACTGATCTTGATGTCTTTTATCATATTCAACGTCACCAGGTCTTTCCCAAGATCAGGCTCCTGCACATTGCTTAAAGCTTTTAAAATATCCTGTTCTGTCATCACTCAAGTTTTTGTTAAAGTAACTTTTAGCTGCCAAAGTTAATTGCTGCTACCCTTACTTTGGTTTCGAAACACGAAAGCTTAATTTTTTGAATACGTTTATTGGCTTACAGGCAGTTTCAGTAAATTGAGCAACAATCGAATGGCAAAACTTCTACGATACATCTTCATATTTCTTTGCTGTTTTTCTGCATTTGATCTTTTTGCCCAGAATACCTCAAATACCTCCAAAACAGAAGACAGTGTTATTCAACTTTATGGGGTAGTAATGAGTGCTGATAGCCTTAGAGCATTGCCAGGTGCATCAATAACAGTTGTGGGAAAGGGTAGAGGTACAATCACCAACGAATATGGCGTTTTCTCCATCGTGGTTATGAAAGGTGACGAGATACAGTTCTCTTATATCGGCTTTAAAGATAGAATGGCTTTTATCCCAACCAATCTTACCGATAATCAGTATAGTCTCGTACAACTCATGGTGAATGATACAGCTTACCTACCAGCTACGATCATCAAATCAAGACCTACAGCGGCACAATTTGAAAGAGACTTTATAAATACTCCTGTTCCAAACGATAAATACGAAATAGCCCGTCAGAACACTGAAATGGCTAAACTTCGTGTAATGATGAGTTCTTTACCTAAAGATGGTCAGGAAGCTGTTAGCCAGCAATTCCGTACCCAGGCTCAGAAAGCGTATTATGCCGGACAAACACCACCAATGCAGGTTTTTAATCCTGCGGCTTGGGCTGAGTTCATCAAAGCCTGGAAACGTGGTGACTTCAAGAAAAAGAAATAATTGACTTAGCTAAGGAGCTCCGGTTTGGCTTTGTTGTGTCACTCACTTGTACGTTCTGTACTTTCTTCAACTTTTACTTTCTAATCTTCACCTTTCAACAAATTGACGAGATAAGTGTTATTCCAAAAACACGTCAACGTGAAAGAATTCACCGACATAGAAAAAGACCGCATCATTGAGATGGCTTGGGAAGATCGAACCACTTTCGATGCAATAAAAGCTGGGTTTGGTTTATCGCAAGGCGAAGTTGAGAAGTTGATGCGTAAAGAACTGAAAGGCTCCAGTTTTAGATTATGGCGGAAGAGAGTTTCCTCAGGTGTAGGTGTAAAACATGGCGTTAAAGCACAGCCTGGCATGCTGCGATTCAAATGTTCCAGGCAAAAAGCAATCAGCATGAATAAAATTGCCAAGAGATAACTTCTTTACAAATCAGATGGTGCCAATCTATTTGAAAATATCATTCAAAACGCCAGCTAACCGAACACCACCTTTTAGCAGTTGCTCGTTAACAGTGCGGATCCACTTAAAGCTGTAGTCATAGCTCAGTTTAGAATCAGGAGGAGAACTTTTATATATCTCACGGCTAAGTAGGTAAGACTCGTATATCCAATCTTTGATCGGTGTTTTTTGCCATTTAGCTCTTTGTGCTGCAGTTGTGTGGTTGATTACAGCTGCATATTCTGTATAACTCAACTGCTGATCGTCTATCAACTTTCTGTCCCAAACTGAATGAAGGTTAGTAGACTCTCCAAACCAGGTTAATCTTATTCTGTTGGCGCCCAGATCTTCGGCTCTTGCTACGTGCATGGGTTGGCTGATATCACCAATAAAGTGTACCAGTAGCCTTAAATAAAACCGCTTCTGATCTTTAGGTAGCTTCTTATTTTTTAACTGTTTGATCAGCCAATTCGTTTTAGTGTATACGTTTATGGCAGAGTCATTCGCAAGAATAACTTGCAGATCATTGTAGCTAAGACCATCAGGCAAGTTGAGGTAATGCCATGGATCAATGCTTTTGTAATTAGAATCACTCTTAATATAGTCAGCCCAGTTTGTAGCAATAGCGAGAGAAGTATCACCCAAAATTTCCCTTAAAGCACTCTTTGCTTTAGGTGTTAGATAAGAATCGGCTATTTGTCCTACGATTCTATGTCCAATTTGGCTCCAGGCATGAGATTGAAAAGGAAGGATTAATAACAGTGCAACAGGTAACAGTCTTAATAGTTTCATATCAAAAAAATAGGCTGTAAAAGTATTGAATACCGTAACATCAATAGTTGATTTCTTTCTTATCTTCCAACCCTTATAATTCGCTCATGAGAAAACTGATCTTATCGCTGTTGTTTTTACCTGCCTGTGCTTTTGCTCAGCAAAATTTAGATGCCAAAATAAAAGACGTTGCTACCAAGGTTGTTGAATGGAGAAGATATTTTCACGAGCATCCTGAACTCTCAAACCGGGAGTTCAATACCTCGAAAAAGGTAGCAGAACACTTAAAGAGTTTGGGTATAGAAGTGAGGGAAGGTGTCGCTAAAACTGGGGTAGTTGGTATTTTGAAAGGAGGAAAGCCAGGTCCTGTTATCGCACTTCGTGCTGATATGGATGCACTTCCTGTTGTGGAGCGGAACGATCTTCCTTATGCTTCAAAGGTTACAGCAGATTACAACGGCCAAAAAGTAGGAGTGATGCATGCTTGTGGTCATGATGCACATACAGCAATGCTAATGGGTGCTGCTGAGGTATTATCTAAATCAAAAGCTGATATTGCTGGAACAGTAGTATTTCTTTTTCAGCCTGCAGAAGAAGGTGCTCCAGAAGGTGAAGAAGGTGGTGCTTCGCTGATGGTGAAAGAAGGTGTTTTGAATAATCCGAAAGTAGATGTGGTGTTTGGGATGCATATTAACTCAGCTACACCAGTTGGGACTATTAAATACAAATCCGGAGCATTCATGGCTTCAGCAGATATGTTCAAGATCAAAGTAAAGGGTAAAGGTTCTCATGGTTCTCAGCCATGGCTTGGTGTAGATCCGATCTATGTTTCTTCGCAGATCATCCAGGCTTTGCAAGGAATTGTAAGTCGAAAAAGTGATCTTACTAAAGCTCCTGTGGTAATAACTGTTGGAGCAATTCACAGTGGAGTTCGCTTCAACATTATTCCCGAAGAGGCAGAAATGTTGGGAACAATTAGAAATCTGGATTCAAATATCAGGAAAGATGTTTTGCAGCAAGTAAGAAATCTTGCAATTAAAATAGCAGAAATGAATGGTGCTACTGCTGATGTAATGATCGAGAATAAAACATTAGTTACATATAATGATCCGGCACTTGTACAGCTTATGGTTCCGTCTTTGGAAAAAGCTGCTGGTGCTGCAAATGTTTCGCAGATGAATTGGCAGACGGGTGCTGAGGATTTCTCTTTCTTTCAGGAAAAAGTGCCTGGATTTTTTGTGTACTTAGGTGGAATGCCTGTTGGAATGGATGAGAAGAAAGCTCCACCACACCATACTCCTGATTTCAAGATTGAAGATAGCAGGCTTGACGTTGGTGTGAAAGCTTACTGCCAGTTTGTATTTGATTATCCTACGGTGAAGAAGTAGTTACTCTACATCAAAGAAGGTCGTTCTGTGATCTCGTGGTATTTAATCACATCTTTAGCATAATAGTGAACTACCATGCTTTTTCGTGTGCTACCTTTTTGTATGATAGGAGCACCACCATGCACAAGATTTGCATGCCAGATAAGTACATCACCTTTCTTAGCATGGAACTCCTGTTTCTGGTAACCATTCTGTATTACAAGATCTTCGAGCACATCCTCATAATCGGTGTAGTTTTTCTTACCAAGTTTTAAAACAGTTTCTCCTTCATTAAAATCTTGGTTAAGTAAATAAGGAAGTTTATGACTACCGGGGAAATAGAATAATGGTCCATTCTCATGCGTTACATCTTCTAAGGCTATCCAGGCAGCAACGAGATAGCCAAGAGGATAAGTGGTCATGTGAATGCTATCCGAATGTGCTCTTTGTTGTGAACCTTCAATGAAGTTGATCGTTTGAAAAGCAACTACTTCTTTATCCAGTAGAAAGTTGAGAATATTTTTCACCTCAGCGTTGTTTGCAACTGAACGGATAAGTTCAGACTTCTTATTGGCAAACATGAGCTTGTTACCATTTACAAACTGAAGCTGCCTGCTTTCAAGCATTTGATCAATATCTGTATTTATTTTATCACATATATTCTGAGGAAAGAAATTCTCGAGGATCATATATCCTTTTGTACTCCATTCGCTAATCTTTTGCTGTACTACTGGAGAGAATGAAGCGTACTCAGCTTTAGATGCAGCAAGAACTGACGAGTCTCCAATATCCAACCAGGCCCTTGATTCTTTATCGGGAAAGTCTTTGCTTGAAATGGATGCAAAGAGTGGCTTATGAACGTGGTGTCGTTTGTAAGCCTCACGGTTATGCTTTAGTTCACGGTAATGCAACAGATTATATAACCAATGCAGGGGCTTGAATTGCTTCAGAGACATGTGGTAAAGATCGGAAAAAGGGAATGAAATGAATATGGCTTGGTTTTTCATGCTGAGTAACGGATAGAACGTACAAGTGAGTGATACTTCGACAAGCTCAGTACACACTCCACGGAAGTATAATAGGAGTACCATAGCTGGTTTCATGGTATTCTCCAGGCTTTTTTTGGGGAAGTTTTATAGTCAGGAATAATGCTTTGCAGGATCCGAGTTTCCCGGAGTGACTAGGAAAAGGATTTTACTGTGATCTCCTCAAAAATTTCATCCTTCCCGTCTTACGCTGAAAAATATTTAATGGCAGCCTCATCCATTGTAATGCAACGCCGTAAAGGGTTACTGTTTTATCAGCTTAATATTTCTGATTTTTTTTCTTCTAATGGTGTATTTAAAAAAAATTGGAACACCGTTTGGCTTTGAGTAAGTAGAAAGAAAATTTCCCTGCTTTTATTTAGAAGAAAGTCACTTGCAAGAATCAACAGAACAAATTAAGAATCAAAAAAATCGGGGACTTATGAAAAAGTTTTTAGCTATCGCAGCAATTGCAACATCAGCAGTACTTACAGGATGTTACAGCACAAGAGAAGGTGTTTATGCAAATTTGGAAGATGCAGAATTAGTAAAGATTGACACTGTAGAACGTTATGTTAGTAAGTACGAGCAGTTACTTACATGGAAAACTTCTGACAATATGGAGTATGTGAGCTATGTGCCTTTGAACCGTAAGTATGTTATTGGAACAAGAACTTCTGTACTGATAAGGCATTAATAAAATATTGCTGCTGTACCAATACCTGTTTACTTACTACCATAATTTCTTTCGCCAAAGAGAAGGCTACCAATTCTTACCATTGTGCTGCCTTCTCCAATAGCGGTCTTGTAATCACTACTCATGCCCATGGAGAGTGTGTCGAATGCACTGCATTGTGGTTGAGAGCTGTATTTATCGTAGAGCTGTTTCAGGTAACGATATTCTGATCGTACCTGATCAGCATCTGGGGTAAAAGTTGACATTCCCATGAACCCTTTGATATTTACATATGGTAGTGTAGGTAATAAACCCACAAGTTCATTCAGCTCAGATTCATCTAAGCCAAACTTGGTTTCTTCCTGGGCAATATATACCTGTAACAGACAATCAACAACCCTGTTGAACTTCTGAGCTTGCTTGTTTACTTCTTGCAATAGTTTCAGGCTATCGATACTATGGATGAGATAAACAAAAGGAATGATCTGTTTTGCCTTGTTTGTTTGCAGGTGACCTATAAAATGCCAACGAATGTCACTTTTGATCTTATTCTGTTTGTCAACAAGTTCCTGAACATAATTTTCTCCAAAATCAAGTTGTCCAAGTGCTAATAAATCTTGAATATCTTCTATAGGTTTGGTTTTGCTGACTGCAACTAATGTTACGTTTTCTACTTTTAGTTCCTGGAAAATGCTTTGGTATAATTCCTTATCTATTGCCATTTGCTATACTTTCAGAGCAAAGGTATATTCTTGGCATTAATGTCTACCGGAGATCAGGATTTTGCAAAATATGGTACCTCATCATTAGCGGTAGCTTCTTTCTGATACCAATAAGCAAGTGTTACAATATTTCCTTCTCTTGTTTTGAGTAGTCTCCCAAAAATCGCATTTGTAGGATTAAAGCGAACATCAGTAACGCCCATTGTGAAAGTGATTGGACCTGGTGGTGTAGGTATGGCTTCAGGTTGAGGTGCAGTTTCAGCTTCAGATACAACAGCTGACTTTGGTGCAGGAGCAGCTTTTGGTGCTGGACTTGCAACAACCATAACTTCATATTTATTGAGCTCGAGAATGTCTTTTAAAAAATCAACTCTCTCTTGCGAAGCATTCTTTTCTACAATGGCACATTTAACACCATCCAATTCTTCAAATTCGTGGTTCTTATTAATAGCCATACCTAAATATTAAAATGGTGTGCTTAGAGAATAGATATAATCATAAACATAGCTAAACAATCCAGTTGCAATGATGCCGATCACACATACATATAAAGCAAGTCTTGGCATGAGTGGCATCGAAACTTT
>JANPIB010000215.1:0-10945 GCA_031424775.1 Chitinophagales bacterium
ACTCTTCTTCACTTCTTCAACCACTGCATCAGGGCTCAACTTTAAAGCTGTTTCCACACTTCTGTAGCCACCGTTCTTACGGTAAGCTGCGAAGAAGCGTATTCCTTCAATGTGATCGTTTTCTAATAATAATTTTTTCATTCTTAGTTAATCAGCTTTAATATCTCTTCTCACCGTCCCTTGTGTCACTCACTTGTACTGTATCAAAAAAATCGCCTTTCCTTTTTGTAGTGCTGGTAATGATCGTCTATCCTGAATAAAACAAATCCGATTGATACGATCAAATGACCAAACTTCTTTACTGGCTCCGTACTTTCCCACCACCAGATTGCCATTAGTACGTAAGCAATCGTGAACAGATCCATCAAAATAAGTTTCCAGTTCAATTTCTTCTTCATCAAACCTGCTTTAAACTTATTAATTGAGTTTCGTACTCTGTCGGCTTAACAATTGCCATCCATTTTTATTCAATACCCACACCTGCATCACATGAAGTTTCAGCTCTCCTTCTTTCCCGTCAAGTACATACTTAATGTTACTTTCTGTTCTAACGATAGTTACTTTACCAGCCTCATTTATTGATAAAACCTTCGATTCGATCTTTCGATAATTCAGCTTACCACTAAACAAATGTTCGATCAGCTCAGATCTTGTTTCGATCCATCCATTTGAATGACCATAACTAAGATCTTTATGTAGCACTTCTTTCAAAAAAGCCGTATCTCTTTCAACCAATGCCTGATCTAAATCACGAACACTACCTTCAACATTTTGTTGAGCAAAACTTACAATACTAACAAAGAACAATATAATCGTAAGCAGTTGCTTCATATCAGAGTTTATATGCCTGTCTTGCCAGTAATTTCCACTTACCCTTTTCTCTTACCCAGGTCAGGATCATTCCCAAATTCAGTGCTGATGCTTTACCATCGGCTTTAGTTTCAATTGCCTTGTACACAAACCGAACAATTGCAACATCATCATACATCAATGTCGTAAGATTACTTATTAATGTATCGGTATAAGAAGATCTGTTATTAGCGATATTCTTTATTGCTTCTTCCCTGCTTTCCAGCTTACCTCCGGAGTGTCCGTAAGTAGCTTTCTTTGCAAACAGACTTTCCAACGTAAGACTATCTTTAGTTCCGAAAACTGTGTTGCTCAACAGATAGCTTCTTTCAACTACTTCCCTTTCCTTCCTGCTTTGTGCATTTACAGCTACTGTAACAAACAATAAACAAAGAACTAAGAGCTTTTTCATCTTAATTATTTACAGCAGCATTTTTTCTGCATTGATCAATGATAGAATCTACCTTTTCTTTAGTAAGATGCTCTTTATAAAATTTACCTAACTGCATCATTGGTGCATAACCACAAGCTCCAAGGCATTCAACAGTCTTTAGGGTGAACATTCCGTCAGCTGAAGTTTCTCCTACACCAATATTCAATTTCTCTTTTATGTAGTTGATAATATTATCACTGCCATTCAACATACATGGACCTGTCTGACAAACTTCAAACACATATTTACCAACTGGTTTCAGGTTGTACATGCTGTAGAAAGTGGCTACTTCATATACTTCAATTGGTTTTAACTGCAACAACTCAGCTACATAATCCATAGCCTCAGGACTCAACCATCCACCAAAAGTTTCCTGTGCCAAATGCAACAACGGGATCAATGCACTCTTTTGTTTTCCTTGCGGATAACGTGCAATGATCTCTTGTACTTTAGCCAGTTTATCGTCTGAAAATTTCACACTCATAATGCTTAATTCCTTTCTTTTAGTTTTTTTATATCTGCTATATCCTGTGGTCTTCCTGAATCCGCTTTCACTTTCAATAATTCGTTATATCCTATAAAATCTACCGATACAGTTTCGTATATTATTTTTTTTCTTTTTTCCCAGGCATCGTCAAATGCTACCCCACTTAAATCATTTAAAATATCTATACGAATTGGCTCTTGTCCTAACTGCGTGATAAAATCATTCTTCAAAAAATCATCTTTAGTCAATTTTAAAGATCCGAAACCAAATTCATCTATTACCTGAACCATTTTCTCTGCATTCTCATCAGACATTTTTATACATACATCAAGGTCTTTTGTTGCCCTTGGATATCCATGAATACTAACCGCATAACCACCAATAACTAAATATTGAAGATTGTGTTTATTGCAAAGTCTCAAAAACTCAATAAAATCATCTTCTAATTTAACCTTTGATTTCTTGCGTTTCATTTATGTTTCTTTTAAACACAATTTTTTTAATGTTTGTAGCTGCATCCGAAAAAAAAATTGCCCTTAAATTTATCAAAGTAGCTAAACGTTCTTCAGGGGTTTGTGATGCCCAATAATCATTATCCCTTTGCTCAGCTTCTGCAAAAGAACCCTTCCAAATCACCCTTTCTATTTTTCGCTTCTCCTTCATTTATTCTATTTGCATCAGAATTATCTTTCTTATCCATCCATTTCTCCAGCAATCAAATTCAACGAACTCATCGTCATAATTGCATCGCTTAACATTCCACCTTTTGTTAGTTCTTCATAAGCCTGGTAATAAATAAAACAAGGTCTTCTGAAGTGCAGGCGATAAGGTGTTCTGCCTCCATCGCTTATTAAATAAAAACCAAGTTCACCATTTCCACCTTCCACTGAATTGTAAACCTCACCCACAGGCATTTCAATTTCACCCATGATGATCTTAAAGTGCCAGATGAGTGCTTCCATTTTCGTGTACACATCTTTCTTTTCAGGCAAATAATATTCAGGAACATCAGCATGATAAACTTCAGCTTCTGCACCTTTAAATTCCTGAACCTTTCTGTAAGCCTGCTCAATAATGGAAAGTGATTGCCACATCTCTTCACCTCTCACTAAAAACCTGTCATAGTTGTCCCCGGATTTTCCTACCGGCACTGTGAAATCAAAATCCTGGTAACTGCTGTAAGGGCTGTGTACTCTCACATCATAATCCACCCCTGCAGCTCTTAGGTTAGGACCGGTAAAACCATAATTCAATGCTCGTTCTGCACTAATTCCACCTGTACCAATCGTACGATCCATGAATATCCTATTCCTTACAAAAAGGTTTTCAAATTCCTTCAGCACTTTAGGATACTCCTCTAAGAATTTCTCTAGCTTCTCAAATGCAGTATTGGTGAAGTTTCTTTCAAAGCCGCCAATTCTTCCAATGTTGGTTGTAAGGCGTGAGCCACAGATCTCTTCATATATTTCGTAGATCAACTCACGATACTGCATCACATACAAGAATCCTGTATAAGCACCTGAATCCACTCCAACAATAGAATTACAGATCAGGTGATCTGAGATTCTTGCCAGCTCCATAATGATCACACGTAAATAATCAACCCTTTTAGGAGTTGAAACCTTAAGCAGCTTTTCACATGTAAGATGCCAACCCATATTATTAATAGGGCTTGAGCAATAGTTTAGTCTATCTGTTAGTGGAGTTATCTGGTAAAGTGGTCTTCTTTCAGCGATCTTTTCAAATGCCCGATGGATATAACCAACAGTCTGCTCAGCTGAAACGATCTTTTCACCATCCAACTCTACAATATTCTGAAACACACCATGAGTTGCAGGGTGAGTTGGTCCCAGGTTTAAGGTAGTCGTCTGCTTTTCTATTGAGCCTTCCGGCAACTTAATATGATGCTGTTCAGCCATTCTGTATTTAGTTATTTCCTTCTTTTTTCTGTTACGATGTCGCCAAGTACTAGTACAGTAATTCCTAATGCCACTCCAGTATCCACTGTTCTAACTGCACTATCTGCAGCCCATGTAATGGCAATTGCTACAAATACAAGTAGGCCAATCATTAATTGACGGTACTCTAATAGGTTTCTCATTTGGGGTGTATATTAAACTTTCAATTATTCTAACGTCCAAACATCTCGTCGTCTTTGTCTATCCTAACCTGGTCTTCCAACGGAAATTCCTTTCGCATTGGAAAATACTCCATCTCATCAACGTTCAAAATGCGTTTTAAATTCGGGTGACCAACGAAATTCACTCCGTAAAAATCGTAGGTCTCTCTTTCCATCCAATTGGCAGAAGAAAAGAGTTGTGTTGCTGTAAAAACATCCGGCTGATCAGTACTCGTAAACACTCTGAAACGAATACGAACATTCTCAACCAGGTTATGTAAATGATAAACAACAGCCAATTCGTTTTCTTTATTATCAGGAAAATGAACCGCACAAAGATCAGTAAGGAATTTAAAAGCCAGCTGATCATCCTCATACAGAAACTGCATCACTTTCAAATTCATCTCTTTTGGAGCTTCAAAAGTGAGCATCCCGTAAGGTTCAGAAAAGTTGGTTACAACCTCACCAAATTTCTCTTGCAGTCTTTGTTGAATAATATCGTTCGTTAAAGCCATTTTCTCTTTTTAACCAGCTGCAGTTCTTCGTAGCAGCTTCGTTGCGTCGCAAGCACTTCATCTGAAGTACCAATGGCGACTTATTGAATACCGTAAGTCTCGAGCAATGATTTATACTGCTCACCATTTCTTCTCCTAATACTTTCATGACCTATCAATTCCTGTATCCTCATAAAACCATCAATGATCGCTTCTGGTCTTGGAGGACAACCCGGAACATATACATCAACCGGAACAACTTGGTCAATTCCTTGCAACACACTGTAAGAATCGAATATCCCACCAGAACAGGCACAAGCACCAACAGCTATCACCCATCTAGGCTCAGCCATTTGCAAGTACACCTGTTTTACCACAGGAGCCATTTTCTTAGCAATCGTACCCATCACCATCAGCAAATCACACTGACGAGGCGAAAAACCTACTCTCTCAGCACCAAAACGAGCCAGATCATAGTGAGAAGCCATCGTGGCCATAAACTCAATACCACAGCATGATGTAGCAAAAGGTAAAGGCCAGATTGAATTCTTTCTTGCCAAACCCACCACATCACTCATTTTAGTGGTGAAAAATCCCTCACCAGTAAATCCTGGAGGAGTATCACCATAGCCAATGGCTGTTTTATAATCAGCTTCCTTTGGATGTATATTAAATCTTACTGGACGTGACATAAAAAACAATTTGATAATTTGATAATCGATATTTAGATAATGGATGAGGTACTATAGACGTACCGATTATCACATCATCACATTATCTCATTATCACATTATGTTAATCTTCCCACTTCAATGCTCCTTTTTTGATGATGTAGATGAATCCACAAAGGAAGAAACCTACAAACATCAGTACGGCTAAAAACCCATCCCATCCTAACTGCTTGAAATTAACAGCATAAGGATAGAAAAAGATCACTTCTACATCAAACAAAACAAAAAGAATTGCAACAAGGAAGTATTTGATTGCCATTGGCGAACGTGCATCTCCATGACTTTCAATACCACTGGTAAAAGTTGCGAGTTTATCGGCAGTTTTTCTTTTCGGACCGAGAAAATGGGTGGCAAGCATGATCACTAACACGATCGCAATTGCAAAAAACAATTGAATACCAATAGGTAAGTAGTTAGCCGAGGTGTTTGCTACTGTTTCTGCCTGAAGTAAAAAAGGAAAACCGCCCATTTTTCGAAATTTCGGTGCAAAAATAAGCGTAGTAAGGTTACAAAAAGAAAACTCCCTCGGTCTGAGGGAGTTTTTAACTGCTAATTCATTTTACTTTTTTCCTGAACCGGTAGTAGTAGTTGCCTTTGTGCCTGTTTTACCAGTACCACCTCCTGTTTTTGGAGGAGTTGAACCTTTACCAGGCGTTTTTGGAGCCGGCTTGTTTTGCAATGCCTTCTTCGTTGTCTCGGCAAAAGTGTATTCCTCGGTGCCAGGTGTGTACAAAGCCATCATCTTTTCAGTCATTTCAATTGCTTTGGAAATGTCTTTGGCTTTATCATTATAGTACACCAACATATAGTAATAATTAAGATAGATAGCTTTTTTGTTCTTGGCTGTATCCTTCATCAGATAGTCATTCTGCTGAGTTATAGGCTCTATAGCTAATCCTAATGATGCTGCAGTATCGATAGCTTTGGCTGCACGAACCCTGTAAGCATATCCCTGTGGCTTGTCAGGATAAGCCTGGATGTATTTAGGCCCCAGCGTATCTAAAACTCTTTTATAAGCCGCGGCTTTAAAAGAAACATCACTCAGCCTGTAGTAATCAATTTCACCCCATTTATCTTTCATAATGGCAAGTCTTAATAGCCAATTATATTGTCTGTCAAATCTGCCAACTTTTTCAAACATTTGGGCTGCCGCAGTGATGTAATCGATCTGGTTTGCTCTGATCGTATCTGCTTTAACTGCTTTTTCAAAATAAGAAGAGGCTTCATCCTCACTACCCTTGAACCTGGCTATAATAGAACCAGCAAGAACATAGTGATCTGAATTAATTTCAGTAGCAGGAGCTGTACTCAGAAACTTAACAATGTTTGCTTTTGCCTGAACTGAATCTTTTAACCGATCGTAATTGTAAGCATATAAAACATGCAACTTAGGTAATGTAGCCAAACCATATTTAGCCTCTAATTCTTTCCCCTTGTTTAAAGATTCCTGGTATTTACCAGCACGAAACAGGTAATCTGCCATGAAGTATTCATTCTCCGGGTTTTGCTCCGCATATTTAATGTAAGCATTCAAGCTACTTAAAGCCTTAGCAACATCCCTGTTCTTGTAATAATCATACAAAGCGAGGTAAGAAGGAACATAGTTTGGATCTGCTGCAATGGCTCTGTTATAATAATCTTCGAACAACTCTTTATTCTGCTGGCTTTCATAAATCCTACCAATACGATACAAAGCTTTAGCATACTTAGCATCTCTTTGCAATGCTGCATTGTATGCTTGTACCGCATCACCACCTCTGTCACCACCAATTTTCTGGTAGTTGATACCCATATTCACATATATCTCAGGATCAGTTGCATTTAACTCTGCAGCTTTTTTCAACTTTTCTATGGCATATTGAGGATCTCCTATATTGGAACCGCCATCAGCATTAGCTCTACCTATAGCTGCTAAAATATTAGGATTGGGATTTTTCTTTTGCATTGAAAGGCTTATCGCTGTCTCAAATTTTTGACGAGCCTCATTCCCTTTACCCTCAAACAGATCAATATGACCCATACCTACCAATAACAGTGGATCACTACTGCCTATATCATTCAATGCTTTTTGATAAATCGCTTTTGCTTTAGCTATATCCGGATTGCTTCCTGAAAGAAAAGATTGTCCAAGCCAGTAAACTGCACTCGCATCTTTAGGATTTGCATTCACAGCATTCTGCAGTGTTTGCCTTGCTGTATTATATTTTTGATAATACAACTGCTTTACTCCCTCGCTAACGTTTTGAGCAATTGCAACTGCAACCATCAAAACCGACAACATTAGTAAACTGATCTTCTTCATGTGCTTTGCTTGCTTGTTGTTATTATATTCTATTCTGTCTCGCTAATCTGTGTTGGTCGTTTTCCTAATCCCATTTTACCCGGAACCAATCCTGATCGTTTAAAGATCAGCTGGCCCCTTTCATAGGTCATAAAATTCATAAACGCACTTCCCAAACCAGCCGCATTCTCTTTTAATATATAGTAGAGTTTTCTATGCAGTGGATATTTCCCCTGTTCTACTGTAATCTGCCTTGGCTTATAATACGCTCCCTCTCCACACAGCTTACACTCAACAAAAGCCAATTTTAATTTCTTTAAGTATTCCTGCTGTTTAGGATTGGTTTCATCGCCTATCCAGCTGATTCCTACCATTCCTATTGCCTCTGTATTACTAGCGACAAAATTCAGAACACCTTCGCTGCTTTCAGCTGCCGTTACATTCTTTCCAAAATTCGAGCCTCGTACTATACTATCAAGCAAATATCGTACTGTACTGGTAGCGTTTTTGCCATCCAGAACAATTTGCTTGTCGGTTCCTTCACCCTTCAGGTACGAACTTAATTGTTGCATTGTAAACACAGTGTCATTTGATGATTTGTTAACAAGCACAGCAATTGCATCGTACGCTAAAACATCATACCTCGGAATGTAACTCAACCTATTGTTAAAGAACTTTTCTTCTTCCTCGTTCAGCCCCTTGGCAACTAAGATCATTCTTGTACTATCTTTTTGCAGATCCCTGAAACAGTCTGCTTCAGATTTGTACGTTGCATTGATCCTTGCCTCGGGATAAGAAGATTCAAATACTTTGATTTGTTCTTCTATCACTGGTTTAAACGTCTCATCTACACTTATGTTAATTATTCCCTTAGAGTTGGATTCTGTTAACGTCTTAGATGAATCGTCTTTACAACTAATTACGAAAACCACGCAGATTACAAACACAATTATAGCCGCTAAAACACTTTTCATTAATAATCCTTCTTTATTCCTCTGTACAATCTAAATAACCCATAAACAGCAAATAAGACTGCAAGGGAAATTCTAAACCCATTTTCCAATTCAATGTTTAGTCCCAATTGAGGAGAAAAAAATAAAACCATAGCCATTCCGAGTATCAGAATGGCCATGGTTAGATCTTTCATCATCCGCATATTAGCGGCAGTTCTTTTATGCCTGTCACGATAGTCGTTTTGCATCAGTTAATTTGTATAAATCCCTCGTACTACTCCCCCTCACCATTCACGTCCTCACCATTCACTTCCTCCCCTCACCATTCACTTCCTCCCGCCTCACGATTCACGTACTGACCATTCACCTCCCACCTCTCACCCCTCACGATTCACGTACTCACGATCCACGTACTCACGATTCACTTCCTCACGCCTCACCACTCACGATTCACGCCTTTACGTATACAGGGGAGGCAATATACATATTTTCTTTATTCAGCATTGCTTACGAAAGTCACAGGAAGATAAAAATACACAGGTACGTTTTTCCCGGCTTGCATACCAGGGTTCCAGCGAGGCATTTTTTTAACTACACGAAGCACTTCCTCATCAAGGTCTGACCGGCCACTTTGTATAAGCTGTACATCATCTATATTACCTTCTGCTGTTACAACAAACCTGATCCTGACAACGATCTTCTCACCTTCTTCAATGTTTTCCGGTTGACGAAGATTACGAAGCATAAACCTGTTGAAGTCTCCGTTAAACGATGGCATTACATCAGCATGGTGTAATGGTTCTTTCACATCTGGTTCCGGATCTCCAATTGGTCCGGTTCCAGCGGGAGTTTTTGGAGGATCTGGTGTTCCTGGTCCTGGATCTCCACCACTATTAGTAGGTATGTTGTTCGTCTTTGTATCAAATTGTCTGCCTGCTAAAGAATCTACAGGTGGTACACGAGTTTCAGGTACATCTGTGATATTAGGAGTCGTATTGGCAATTGTAGGTACTTGCTTTTTTGCTACAGATTTTTCCTTAGGAGGATCTTTTGGCAGTTCAATTGGCTTTTTAGTTAAGTCGATCATTATTCCGCTATATACGGGTTCATTAGTTGAATCGTCAGCAGGCTTCATGCTTTGCAGCATAATAAATAATCCTACAAACAAGCAAGTTCCACCCAAAGCCTGTATCAATCTTGTATTGTAGTTTTTTCTTAGTGCATAAGCACCATAATCTTTGTTCTTGTTTTCAAAGATGATGTCTAACACATCGCTTTGTAAAATAACTTCCGGTTCCATCTGGTAAATTTTGTTGTGATGACGAGTATGCTCACACCATTGGAGCTGTACTCATCTTAATAAGGTTTTGAACTTTTTTGAACCGGTTTCATTAATAAGATGCAGCTGTTAAAGAAAATCCATAAAGCAGGTATGATTATTACAAAAATTGTTTCACCCTCACGTTTTACTATTCAGCAATACGATTTACGGTTCACGATTCACCTTTCCGCTTCTCCCATAACGCAAGAAGTTTGTTATGAGCTTTATCAATTTCATCTGTAATGTAGCTTTGAGCAAAGTTCACATATCGATAAAAGCTTTTACTATCAGCTGCATGCCCCGATATCTTTCTCACCAGGTATTCGGGCATTTCCAACATTAGCAGAATGGTTATGCCAGTTCTTCGCATAATGTGTGATGTCACCAGGTCACAAAAACGATAATATCGGTGTTGCTTATTTAGTAACTCTATCGGTTCCCCATTTCTTGTTCGCACTTTACCAATTAATTCCGTCCAGCCCGCCAGCCTGGCAATGCGTCTTAAATAAACATTGTAGCGATGCAGCGTAGCAAACGGAAACAGTTTATCACCCGCTCTCTTCCTTCGGCTGTATCTCTTATAAATATTTATTGCGAAAAGCGGAAGCTTTATATGCACAGGCGTGTCCGTTTTACAACTTCTGATGTATAAAAAGTATTTGTCCCCGTCCTGCTCTATATCCTTTACTTTTAAATGGGTTAGATCGTAATAACGTAAAGCACATACACAACCAAATACCAGCATATCTTTAGCTCTTCTCAGCCAAACCGGTAATTGTCTGTGAAAGTCTTCGTCCATTACCAGAAAACAAAACCGCTCTGGTAGCAATGTTATTATACGTATGTTGTCTCTTCGCACATAAAAGTTTTCATAGTAATCATATATGCGTAAATATTGTTCATTCTTGAGGTACCGAAAAAAGCATTTAAGTATTCTAAAATTGTTGCCTACGTAATTGTCAAAGCATCGATGTTTAAAAAGGTAATCAGAATAATCATTATAAAACCTTTTCCAATAATCACGTTCCTGCAATATTTCTCTTCTATTGTTTTTTATGTTCACCTTAATTCTGATAGGAACACCCTTATAGGCTTCAAATGCCTTTAGCTTTTTTAATACTTCTTCATAGTTCTTTACAGTACCAATTTTCATCCGTTCACCGTTAGGTTTACGACGCTTGCCTCGTCTGGTCTCTTTGATGAACTTCTCGAAAAGAGGAGCCATTAAAACATCTCTTGACATAGCTTTTAATTTTGATGGTTAAAAAAAGATTAAC
>JANPIB010000216.1:0-7499 GCA_031424775.1 Chitinophagales bacterium
AAACGACGATAAAACAATTGCAGTCTATGATTTTGGTGGTGGAACTTTTGATGTATCGATTTTAAAGATCACTAACGGCATTTTTGAAGTGCTTAGTACAAATGGAGATACTTATTTAGGTGGAGATGATCTTGACCGAAGAATTATAAAGTTTTGGATGCAGCAGTTTGGAATTACAGAGGAAGAGTTGAAATCTAACAAACAACTTGCCCAAGGACTTAGATTGAAAGCTGAAACTGCAAAAAAGCATTTAAGCACTAACGAAGAGTTTAGTGAAGAGTGGAATGGTGATAATTTGCAGATCAGTAAAGTTCAATTTGAAGAATTGATTGAGCCGCTTATTTCTAAAACAATTGAATCTTGCAGAGCAGCATTAAAAGATGCCAGTCTTCAGACAAAAGATATTGACGAAGTGGTGATGGTTGGTGGAAGTACAAGAGTTCCACTGGTAAAAAGATCAGTTAGTGAGTTCTTCGGACGAAATGTGCATGACGAAGTTAATCCTGATGAAGTTGTAGCTCTTGGCGCTGCAATCCAGGCTGATATTCTTGCAGGTAACAACAAAGACTTTTTGCTTTTAGACATCACACCACTAAGCCTTGGAATTGAAACAATGGGTGGATTAATGGATGTACTCATCCCTCGCAATTCAAAAATCCCTACTAAGGTTGGTCGTCAATACACAACTCAAAAAGATGGTCAAAGCGGAATGCGTATTTCTGTTTATCAGGGGGAGAGAGACTTAGTAAAAGATAATCGTAAGCTTGCTGAGTTGAATCTTACTAACATTCCGCCAATGCCAGCAGGATTGCCAAAAGTTGAAGTGAGTTTTCTGATCAATGCTGATGGAATACTTGTGGTGAAAGCAAAAGAACTGAGAAGTGGCGTCGAGCAGGAGATTCAGGTTGAGCCTCAGTATGGATTATCAGATACAGATGTTGAGCAGATGTTAATGGAGAGCATTACTCATGCAAAAGATGATATCGCAATAAGAGCTTTGGTAGAGGCAAGAACTGAAGGTGAACAAATATTGCAGGTCACCGAAAAATTCCTAATGAAGAATGCCTCTATTCTTTCTTCACAGGAACTAAATGATTCTGCTGCAGCCATGCAGGCACTTCAATTAGCTATCACAATGGAGGATAAAGACTTGATCCATTCAAAGGTTGAGGAACTAAACAATATTACTCGTCCATTTGCTGAAAGAGCAATGGATAAAGCTGTGTCCGAAGCTTTGAGAGGAAAATCCATAGATGCTTAGCTAACTTATCAGTAACGCTGATTATCATGATTGTTAATTAAAATGAATTCTGCATACTTTTCTTATACAAGAGTGATTGCTGTTGTTGCACTGGCTACAGGGATATTTGTGTTGTATCCAGCTAAGTTGTTTTTCCTGAATGATGATTTCACTCATCTTTATTTAACTAGTAAGGGAGAGTGGTTGCAGCATAACTCATTTCGTCCCATTTGTGATCTTTCAATGTGGATCGATTATAATATCTGGGGGTTAAATGCTTTCGGCTTTCATATTACCAATATTCTCCTCCACCTGTTTTCAACTTATCTGGTTGGCATATTTTGTTTTCGTTTATTGGATGGGTATCAACTAAAGGAGATAGCTAAGTCAAATGCAATATTGATCGCCACCATTTTTTTTGTCTATTGTTTTCATTCCGAGACCTTGTTTTGGATCATCGGCAGATCAGCCAGCCTTGGAACAGTTTTCTTTCTGCTTTCTATCATCTCCTATCTGAACAGAAAGAATAGTCGGTCCTATTTTTTTTCGTTGTTGTTTCTTTCAGCAGGGTTAATGACGTATGAATCTGTACTGATCATTCCTTTTGTTTTTCTAATTCTGTCATGGTTAGATGTTAAGAGAAACAGTTCATCATGGAAAGCTGAAGCAAAATATCTCATCGCACCATTTTGTATTTTGATCGGATATTTTATTGCACGATACTATTTTATACATCAGCTTGTTGGAGAATATGAAGGAGAAAAGTTTCTGAATTTAGATATCACTGGGCTAGGATGGAATTGGCTTAAACTCATCCTTCGATCATTTTCAAGACAATCCGGCTCTTTTTTTTTATTAGTTATTGCGTTTTTAATAACTACAGTTTCTATCCTTAGCTTTCTTTTCCTAAGGCAAAGAATACTTGTAGTGAGTTTGCTATTGCTTTGGATGATAAGTTACCTCCCATATTTATCTCTTGGAATTGACACATTTGGAAGTGAAGGAGAACGTTACCTCTATCTGCCTTCTGTTTTTCTTTCTATCATTATAGGCTTGGGAATAGTAAATGCTGCAAAGAGTTTTAAATACATCATCAGCCTTGCTTTCTTTACGATTCACATCATCTTATTAAATGAATTCAAAAACGAATATGAAGTAGCGTCTGCTGTTACAAAAGCTACGGTTGATCAATTTAAAAAGATAGAAAGTCAAACGATCTATATCAAACAATTACCTGAGGAAAACAATGGGGCCATCATTTTCAGATCAGGAATTGAGGAGGCTTATCAACTATATGGTCAAACAAAGAATGCCAGGATAGTTGTACAGTCTATCTACAAAGGAAACTACATGTTTTTCGTCGGAGTTAATGAACAGGAGTGGGCAAACGAGTTACCTGGAGTGGAGGGTAAAGATGCTGTTCTTGACTATAGCAATAGCATTCTTACTGTTTACCGTTGATCTCAGAATAGAATTTCTTTTTTGCAAGAAAGTATTGTGCAATAATGGAGTGTTTGTAAACTCCTTTCAACTCCGTTAATGAAGAACGTTTTACTGGATACTCATGTTCCGTAGAAAACAACCATGTAAAGAAAGCTCCATAAGCTTTTATCACAGACCATGCATGTGAGCCCTGACCTTTAAGGAGAAAGAACAAAACACTCATTAGATCACTCAGCATTCTTACAGGTAACCACCACATCTTAAAAGAAAGTGGAGCATTCCGAATACACATCACCAAATTATTCCTGAAGTTGTAATATGTTTTCTTGGGTGATTCGTACGACAAACTTCCACCACCAACATGATAAACTATTGATTCATTACAGCAGTAAACCTTATAACCACTTGAATGGAATTTCCAGCACAAATCAATCTCTTCAAAATGCATGAAGAAGTACTCATACATCCCTTTTACTTCCATGTAAGCCGAACGGCGTATCAAAGAACAGGCTCCCCCACTCCAGAAAATCTCAGCAGTTGGATATTGATTTGCATCCTTCTCTACCGAATCAAAAATTCTTCCACGGCAGAAGGTATAACCCAGCACATCAATCATTCCACCACAAGCTCCTCCATATTCAAACATTTCTTTGTTGTGATATGATAGTATCTTACTTTGAACAGATGCTATCTTTTCATCTTTCTCCAGCAACTCAACCAAAGGCTCAAGGAAGTTAGCAGTAACCTCAACATCAGAATTCAGCATCAGCAGGTATGGCTCTTTCATCTTTTCAAAAGCATAATTATAGCCACCTGCAAAACCGAGGTTGTTTCCGGTTTCAATGATCTTCACCCAGGAATGATTTGCTCTTACAAATGCTACCGAATCATCCGAGCTGGCATTATCAATCACATAAACTGTATAATTCGAATAGGAGAGATGCTGCAGAATTGGCAAGAACTGTTCAAGGTATTTTTTGCCATTCCAATTCAAAATGCCAATACCAACTGAGGGGTAATTCTTCATCTGCTTAATTCAGAAAGTCGGGAGATGTATTTACCGATGATGTCAAATTCAATATTCACTTTTTCACCAACTTTTACCTGGCTAATGCTTGTATGCTCAAAAGTATATGGTATAATAGCAACCGTAAAGCTGTTTTTGCCCACATTAAAACAGGTGAGGCTCGTTCCGTTCACCGAGATCGATCCTTTTTCAATAACCAAATGAGCAAATTGACAGTCGAATTCAAAACTAAATTCCCAGCTACCTTCCAGTTCTGTCCGGCTTACACAAACGGAGGCTGTATCTACATGACCCTGAACAATATGTCCGTCAAGCCTGCCATTCATCAACATACATCGTTCAAGATTTAGGAGTTTTCCTTCCGCCCAATTGCTGAGATTCGTCTTTTTCAGCGTTTCATCAATCGCTGTAACCCTATGTTTACCATTTTCAATCGCCTCAACCGTTAGGCAAACACCTTCATGTGCCAGGCTTTGATCAACTTTCAAATCACCCGAAATCGGCGATTCAATCCAAAAGCTTTTATTACTACCGTTTGATTCTACGGCAGTTATCCGTCCCGCAGCTTCAATAATTCCTGTAAACATAGCTGCAAATAGAAGAAATATTTTTATACCAGCTGCTGATCTTCGTGGCATCGTCTGTTGCGTCGCAATCACTTCAGCGTTCAGAACTTCGGGCATCTTTTAACCCGCTATTAAAATTCTCTGAAACAATTTCAAATCTCAAATTTGAAATTTCAAATTCAGCCCATATCTTTGCCCACCTAAAAAATTACCAAAGGAGGTATATTACCATGTTAATCATTGACTCAAAAGATTGCGAGAACATCGACAAGGCGTTGAAAAAGTACAAGAAGAAGTTTGAAAAAAGCAAAACGCTTTTACAACTAAGAGAGCGTCAAAGCTTTACCAAGCCTTCTGTAAGACGTCGTGGAGAAGTGCTAAAAGCAGTTTACAAGCAGCAGATTGCCAGCGGTAAGATCGAATCGTAAGCTTGCCTCTCGGCAGATAGGATTCACCTCACCCAGATATTTGTAGCCATAGAGTACTAACTTTATGGCTACTTTTTTTTATGGCAGATCTGCAATATACAATTCAGGATTTTCTGAACTATATCAAGTTCGAAAAGCGATATTCTCAACACACCCTTATCTCTTACCAGAACGACCTGGAGCAGTTCTTCTCTTTTTTAACGGAATACGATTCTCCACCAATTCCAAAGATCACTGCAACTTTTATTCGTAGCTGGCTTGCACAACTGAAAGGAGAGGAAAAACTAACGGCAAAAACCATCAATCGAAAGATATCTACACTTAAGTCCTTTTTTAAATACCAGCTTAAAAATGGAGTGATCAAGGTTAGTCCAATGACAACCATCACCTCTCCAAAGATCGGCAAACGTTTACCCCAGTTTTTAAAAGAAACCGATGTAGAAACCTTATTCCAGCATGTGGAATTTCCGGATGATTGGAAAGGCAAAACCAGTAGACTGATCCTGCTATTATTTTACAGTACCGGAATTCGTTTAAGTGAGCTCATCAATTTAAAGGAAAACCAGTTGGATGCTTACAATCAACAAATCAAGGTGCTGGGAAAAGGAAATAAAGAAAGGATCATTCCTGTTTCAGCGGAATTGATCAAGGAATTAACTCATTTTGTAGCATGTTCACCTGAAAAACAATTGCCCAACGTATTCGTGACAGAAACAGGCAAACCCCTCAACCCAAAGAATGTCTATACCTGGGTGAAAACGTATTTATCAGCAGTAACTACTTTGGAAAAGCGAAGCCCACATATACTACGCCACACGTTTGCTACCCATTTAATGAACAATGGAGCTGATCTCAATGCTGTTAAAGAATTGCTAGGTCACAGCAGCCTTGCCGCTACACAAGTATACACCCACAACACTATTGAAAAGCTTAAAGATGTGTTCAAAAAAGCCCATCCAAAGGCTTAAAAGTACAGCTGTATATAAATGAAGCACAAGGTTATAGGGTACTGAAAAAAATGACAAAATTCTTTGGAATTTTACGAAAGCTTAACTAACTTGAAGCTGCAAACACAAGCCTATGTAGTTGTCGTTACTTCTAGTTCTTTCATTTATTATTTCACTGTTTAAAACGATGCTATGAATGTTCGTATTCAAACTGTTCACTTTGATGCCGATGGTAAATTGCTAACTCTTGTAACTAAAAAATTAGAAAAACTCAACACATTTCATGACCGTATTGTAAAAGTGGATGTATTCTTAAAGCTCGACAATGTAGCTCATGCAAAAAAAGACAAGGTTGCAGAAATAAGAGTACAGGTGCCACGACAGGAATTCTTCGTAAAAGTATCTTCCAAATCTTTTGAAGAATCTTTTGAATCAGCTCTTGAAGCCATGATCAATCAGGTAAAAAGAAAAAAGGAGAAATTGGCTGCCGCTTAACAAATTACTTAAATGGACTCTTCGGAGTCCTTTTTTCATTGGTAGATTTGCATTATGAGAAAATTACTGATCATATTAGTGTTTTTTGCAGCCTGTACACCGGATCACTACGAAGCAAAAGCAAAGATCATAGAAAGAAAAATGTTGCCGGACTCGCAGCTAATGCTGCACTACATCTACACTGTAGGCGATAAGTCAATTGTTGACAGTGCAATTATCCCAAACAGAATAATTCCGCATGATTCGGTAACGGTTATTTACTCCTCAGCCAATGGCGGAAAAAGCGAATTGAAATTCAAGTGAGAAATTCTGGAGGTAAGCTTTCAAAAAAAATGTTTCAAAATTTTGCTGGGAGTAGTTTTCCATTACCTTTGCCATCCCGAAAAAACAACTAGTTCTTTGTTTTTGGAGTAAAAAGCCACTTTAGCTCAGTTGGTAGAGCAACTGATTTGTAATCAGTAGGTCGTTGGTTCGACTCCGACAAGTGGCTCCATAGGAATGGAAACATTTTAATGGGCAGATGGCCGAGTGGTTAAAGGCGACAGACTGTAAATCTGTTCTCTCACGAGTACGTAGGTTCGAACCCTACTCTGCCCACAGTTTTTTGAAAGTTTGATCGTTTGAAGTTTGATAGTTTGAGTGTTGCTGGCAACAGTTAAACTTTGGAAAAATTAAACAATTGAACTAATTAAAAGCGGGAGTAGCTCATTTGGTAGAGCGATAGCCTTCCAAGCTATAGGTGGCCAGTTCGAGCCTGGTCTCCCGCTCAAAAAAGTTCTTTGCAATGTTAATGTGAGAAGATCTCACACTTTACCAGCCGTTGTAGCTCAGGGGTAGAGCACTTCCTTGGTAGGGAAGAGGTCGTGAGTTCGATTCTCACTAACGGCTCTGTTTTTATTGGCTGAACATGTCAGTCTTAGCAGCAGAGTAAAGAACAGAAAGATGCAGTGTGCGACGCAACGGAAGATTCAAACAGAGATTCTGAAGCTGACACTTAATAAAAACAAATAGTATAACCACAACTAAAAACCGATAAGATGTCTAAAGAGACCTTTAAGAGGGAGAAACCTCACGTAAATGTTGGAACCATCGGTCACGTAGACCACGGTAAAACAACTCTGACAGCTGCTATTACAACCATTCTTTCTCAGAAGGGTATGGGTAACGTAGCAAAAAAGTATGATGAAATTGACGGTGCTCCTGAAGAAAAGGAAAGAGGTATCACCATCAATACAGCTCACGTTGAG
Source organism: Chitinophagales bacterium (assembly GCA_031424775.1). Lineage (GTDB taxonomy): Bacteria > Bacteroidota > Bacteroidia > Chitinophagales > Chitinophagaceae > JAEZDC01. The sequence continues at coordinate 7,394 of JANPIB010000216.1, forward strand.
TATCAGACGGCTACCCGTCACTATGCTCACGTTGATTGTCCTGGTCACGCCGACTATGTTAAAAACATGATTACCGGTGCTGCACAAATGGACGGTGCTATTTTAG
>JANPIB010000217.1:0-10601 GCA_031424775.1 Chitinophagales bacterium
GCTTTTTTCTTTTTTCCTTCTGGTGATATATCAAACTTTGTAATGATCTTGATCGTTGCATTCGGGCAAGCCAATTCACAGGCAGTACAACCGGTGCAGGCATGCTCATTGTTTTCATCGTGTGGCATGATCACCTCTCCACGAAAACGTTCAGCCATTTGTAAAGTATCACGATTGTCAGGATATTGCTCTGTAACAATTTCTTTCGGATGTGTAAAGTAGTAACCGGTCGTTTTCATTCCGGTAAGCAACGATTTGGCTGCTTTATAAACGTCGGATATATATTCTTTCAAAAACATGGTAAGTTTCCAGTTTATTTTTTTAGCAAGCTTTCTGTTCTTTGCTCATCGTCTCTTGTGTCACTCACTTGTACGTTCTGAACATTATTGATGAACGTTTCTTGTTCGTGGTTTCTCGTTCTTTGTTTCTTGTTCGCTGTTGAACTTTAGTCAGACTACTGATCTTTGAGTCACTAACGAGAAACGGCTAACAAGAAACCAGAAACACTTCCTAAAAATGCAATCCTAATATTGCTATCACGGTTACTAATAAGAGATTGAATAAACTTATCGGTAACAAATACTTCCATTCTAAATTGAGCAATTGGTCAACCCTTAATCTTGGGAAAGTCCATCTAAACCACATGATCAAAAAGATGAGGAAAAAAACTTTTCCAAAGAACCACACCGATGATGGAATATAATCCATAATGTGGTTAAATTCTTGCCAGTTACCAATGTGTAAAGGCATCCATCCACCTAAAAACAACGTTGCACCAATTGCACAAACAATAAAAATGTTGATGTATTCTGCTAAGAAGAACAAAGCGAACTTCATTCCTGAATACTCTGTATGAAAACCTGCAGTAAGTTCTGATTCTGCTTCGGCAAGATCAAAAGGAGCTCTGTTTGTTTCTGCTGTAACTGCAATGATGAAAATGATAAAAGCAATGATAACAGGAATGTGACCTTTGAATATCCACCATCCATCAGCCTGTGATTGTACAATTTCTGATATCTGTAAGCTTCCGGTGAGTACAACGATAGTAAGAATGGCTAAACCTGCTGAAAGTTCGTAGCTAACGATCTGTGCACCACTTCTCATTGCACCAAGCAAAGAGTAGTTGTTGTTACTAGCCCAGCCAGCCATCAGAATTCCGATTACGCCTAATGATGAAACGGCAGTTACATACAGTACACCTATATTAATATCCCAGATCTGGAAGTTGTTAGCAAAAGCAATTGGAGCCAGCAACAACATTGCAACGATCATTACAACATACGGAGCCAGGTTGAAGAGGAATTTATCTGCACCATCTGGCGTTAATCCTTCTTTCATTATCAGCTTCAAAGTATCTGCTGCAGTCTGCATAGAACCAAACGGACCAACTCGATTTGGACCAATTCTTATCTGCATTCTTGCAGCAACTTTTCTTTCCATTAAAACCAACACAAGCCCAAGAACAGCGAACAATGTAATAGCAAGTAATACAACGATTAGACATTGAGCTATCAAAGCTCCTGTGGCACCCAAGTTTGCATTGAGCCAGGTTTGTATTGAATCTGTTATGCCTTCAAGACTGAACATAGTTTATGTTTTTCTTAGGAACGCTGATCTTTATGATGATTATGATTTTACACTGATCATAAAACACCTTAACCATCGTTTCATCTGCGTTCCTGTTTTATCTATCAATATCCGGTATCACCAAATCCAATGTTCCCATTGTTGCCATCAGGTCATCGATCTTACTGCCTCTTGAAATATGATCTAATGCAGATAAATTTGAAAAACCCGGCGAACGAAATTTAATTCTATAAGGAGTTGTTCCACCTTCGCTAACAATGTAAACACCCAACTCGCCTCTTGCTGTTTCCACTCTTGTATAGAATTCGCCTTTAGGTAATTTCAACACTGCTTTTGTTTTAGCCTGGTAATCACCTTCTGGAATGCTATCTAATAGTTGTTCGATAATTTTTACAGACTGCCTCATTTCTTTTACACGAACTAAGTACCGAGCAAAAGAATCGCAACCCATTTCTAATACCTCATCAAACTGCACCTGGTTGTACAACTCATAAGGAGCAATCTTCCTCATGTCACTTTTTACACCACTACCTCTAGCAACAGGTCCGCTGCAACCATAAGAAATGGCATCTTCAGGTGAAAGATATCCTACGCCTTTTAATCTGTTTTGAAAGATGACATTGTTGGTAACCAAGTCATCGTATTCATCAACATTCTTCTTAAATAATTTGATGAAGTCTTTTACTCTATTTTGAAAGTTGGGATGAATATCAGCCATTACACCACCCGGAACAATATAGTTCATGGTTAATCTTGCTCCACAGGTTTCTTCCATAATATCGGTGATGGTTTCTCTTTCTCGAAACGCATAGAAGAAAGGAGTGAAGGCACCAACATCCATGGCTAGAGCTCCCCACCAAAGTTCATGGGAAGCAATTCTTGTTAGCTCGTCCATAATCACACGGATGTATTGAGCTCTCTGCGGAACTTCAATCTGCAATGCTTTCTCAACAGTCATTGCACAAGCATGGTTGTTGATGTGTGCTGAGAGATAATCCATCCTGCTGGTTACATAAATAAATTGCCTGTAGCTAAGGCTCTCACACATTTTTTCTATCGAACGGTGTATGTATCCAAGATGAGGCTCTATTTTTTTGATGGTTTCACCATTCAAAGTAATAACCAGGTGAAGTACACCATGTGTTGCAGGATGTTGCGGACCAACATTGATGACCAATTCCTCTCTGAATCCCTCCGAAGGAAAAGCCTCCCTAAATCCCTCCGAAGGAGGGACTTGTGAAGACGATGACGATAGTATTTGCTTTTCTTGATACATAAACCTTTTTGAAAGAGGGCTGCTTTTATAATTTGATCATATTAATAGGGTCTTCGAAGTCTTTTCTTAAAGGATAACCTACAAACCCATCTTCTAATATTAATGTTCTGAGGTCTGGATGATTTAAAAATTTCACCCCATACATTTCAAACACTTCTCTTTCATGGAAATCGGATGTTCTCCATATATCCGACACGGTTTCTATTTCAGGGTTATCTCTGTCTAGCTTCACCTTTAATACAATATTCAATTGCCGGTTTTTAGAAGAGGAGAGGTGATAGCTCATAGTCAGATGCGTTTTCCAATCAACACAAGTAAGGCAGAAGAGATAGTCAAATTGAAACCTACCATTTCTTAATATTTCTGCAACTGAACGGAAATAATTTGGCTCAAGATTGATATTCATCCATTCACCAGTTTCATCAAATGTTGCTACTGGCTGTACCTGGGTAATGTATTCTTTGATGTCCTCGTTCATTATTTGGTTTTTAGCTCCTGGTTTTTAGTTTTTGAATTAAACTCCAAACTAAAAACTATAAACTGTTTTCTTTTATCTGTGCTCTTGTCCAACCAAGTTTTATCTTCTCCTGCAAAGCGATTAATGCATGCAGCAAAGCTTCAGGTCTTGGGGGACAGCCAGGTATATATACATCTACCGGAATAACATGGTCTGCACCTTTTACAACTGAGTAAGTGTTATAGAAGAAAGGTCCACCACTTATTGCACAGGCTCCCATAGCAATTACATATTTAGGATCAGCCATTTGGTCGTATAATCTTTTTAGTACAGGAGCCATCTTGTTTACGATCGTTCCTGCGATAATGATCACATCAGCCTGACGTGGTGTGGCTCTAGCTACTTCAAATCCAAATCTTGAGAAATCATATTTAGCGGAAGCAGTACTCATCATTTCTATTCCGCAGCAGCTTGTGGCAAAGGTTAATGGCCAAAGAGAGTTAGATCTTGCCCAGTTAACGATATTATCAAAAGTTCCGGAGACAATACCTCCACCGGGAGTTTCGATTATTTCAGCACCAAAGTCTTTATTGCTTTCTCTGATTTCTTCTCTTACATCCATTTCAATGCTCCTTTTTTGTGTGCATATAAAAAGCCGAGGAATAAAATAAAGACGAATACCAATATTTCAAATAGAGCAACCATGCCCATCTCTTTCACTACAGTAGCCCATGGATACATGAATATCAACTCAACATCAAATATCAAAAACAATAAAGCGAATAGATAGTAACCTACATTGAACTGATGCCAGGGAGAAACAATTGGAGCAATACCACATTCATAAGGCTGACCTTTTTGTGAATTCTTGCTTCCTTTATTAAATAGTTTCCCGATAAGAATACCACCTGCTGAAAATGCTACAGCAGCAACGATCAGGGCTATAAGATAAACTGCACCCATACAAGATTAATTTTTGGCTGACTGAATATACTTATTATTTCAAACCACGCTAACCGAGTGTTAGTTAGATGTTGAAAAGCTAGATTTCATTTGGCCGGGTGAATGTAAAACCAGGATTATGTAACACAACTGATGTTAGTCATACTTACTGCTGTTATTCATCAAGAAACCAGCGATCCGGGATTACTCAAAAGATTGCGTAGAATTCTGGATAATAAAGCCGGAACGGCTAGTATTAGAGACTTTTTTAAGCCTTATTTTAACTTAACTTCTTACTAATTGAGATAAAACCTATATTTTACTATTAAAAGTAAATGCGTATACAATAAAAGCCTGAATTTGATTATTTCCCTTAGGTTCTTTATCAGGCTGATGAGACAATTAGGAATAAGAGATTACAATTGAAGTCTTATATTTAAACCTGTATGGTAACAAATTATATAGATGATTTGAAAAGTGAATATCAGCATGCTGATTGCGTTTGGTTTTTGGTAGATACCAGATACAGAATTGTAGCTTTTAATACAAAAGCCGAACAGAACTGTATAACATTCCATAACAAAGAAATTGAATATGGACAGAGTATACTTGGTTATGCCCGTGATACGAAAAACAATATTGATACAAAGTTTATTGAATGCTTTGGAAAGGCTGCAAGCGGTCAGTTAGTTAAAGATGAACAGTTTATCATATTCCCTTCTTCCACAATAGTTGCTAAGTCTATTTATACCCCGGTGATGCAAGACAAAAAAATAATGGGCGTTTCCATCACTGTCGATTACGATACTCAGTGAATATTAATGGGTCAAGACTTCTATTTAGATAAAAATCCTTCGAAATAGTAAGCCACTCAATTGAAAGGAAGCGTTCCTTCAAAACAATGTTACGTAAGACCCTCCATAGCTCTTAGAAAAAATAAAAGGGTTTCAACGAATGAAACCCTGATAATTACCAATTGTGGAGAATATCGGGGTCGAACCGACGACCTCTTGCATGCCATGCAAGCGCTCTAGCCAACTGAGCTAATTCCCCAGAAGTTACAAATGTATTGTTGCGGGCAATTGGTTGCAAATCTTTCTTATCAATACTGTACTTAAGGAATTCTTCAAAAGCTTCCAGTTATATACCAGTTCGAACCATTACTCTGAATTTGTTTTCCTATCCATTGAGTGTTTAAAACTTGCGTTCCTTCTGCACTCGTAAAAGAAACAGAGTTGGTGGTTGAGTCTATTTTCTTGATGATGTATATTCTTCCATTGTTTGCAGATGCTGTAGGAAGTGTGATCACGATATTTCCTGATGTTGCATCAACTAAAACCGTATAATAACTATTATCGAGAGTCTTATTATTTGTTACAGTAGTGATTGGTTGTTGCTGAGTAGAAATGGCAATATTCGCTAAACTGTCTATTTTTCTTTGTACAATATCACGAGTTGCAATATTTAGTGTATCAACAGAATAGTTCGCTGAGGTAATTCCATTTCCCTGAGTGTATTTTAAACCAAATCCAAGGTCAACATCAAATTCATATTGCGAGAAACCATCTTGTGGGTGAGTAAACCTGCTTTTGATACCAACCGTTCCTGAGCCATTGAGAATATAGTCTGCTACTTGAATTCCAAGAGTTTGATATGAAGCACCTGTAAAATGTAGTCCATCGACTGTAAAACCATTGAATTGCTCCCCATGTTTTTTCATAACAGATGACATGTCAATCACTGGGATATCTCTTTCCAAAGCGATTTGCATCATCAAACTTTTAAAATATGAAACCCTTCTATTTTGTCCATGATTTATTGGAGTTGATGTTATAAATAGAACAGAAGCTCCCATTTTTAATGCTCTATCCACTAAGGAATCCATATTATTTTTATACTCAAGAACAGGTACAAATCCATTTCCACCAAAATTTCCTGCATCGTTGTAACCACATTCAATAATTATTAAGTCCGGTCTTAAAGAAGTATCAGACACCCATCTGCTTAATAAATTTCTGCTATTGTCTCCTGGGTAACCATGATTGATTACTTGACATTTTGAATTTCGAGCTTTCAGTGTTGAGTCTAAAGATTCAGGATATTGGTTTTGAGCTCTGTCAAGTATCGTTTCTCTGCCGTTTATACCGAAATCTACTCCACCGGGAAAGTTCCATCCATAAGTAAGCGAAGTACCCCAGCACAATATCTTCAAAGTATCATTTCTTCTTAATTTATCATAAACTTTCTGTGCGTATCTTTTGGTGTAGCCTTTGTCTATTAAAGATCGATCCGAATATTTTAGAATGTTATTCTGAGTATATTCTAAAATGCTGTCAGCCTTAGATCCTCTATTTGATACTGACTTTAGGGTTTCATTACCTGCACTTCCTGCCTGCAATGCATAAGGAACGCTGAGGAGTTGAGATGTCCCCATTAGTTGGTGGTTTGTCCCACCCGTTAGATCTACGAAGGTTCTTATGAACTTTCTGCCAGATCCCCATTGAATGCTTGCAAATAATCCGGAATTTACGACACCACCCCCTATCTGAAGACTAAAGAGTCCAAATTGATTTGTTGTTGCTGAGTGTATCTCTTCATAAACTATAGTCGAACTATCTGAATCAAGTATCTGAACTTTGATAGATATGTTTTGATTCGAAAGAGTGACTCCGCTGGAATTTCTTGCTACTCCCTGGTAGTTAAATTTTTGCGGTGTGGTTTGAGATAATCCTGGAATTGAATAAAGTCCAATGGTTAAAAGGAGTAGGAGGGTTTTCATTTTTTTAAAGCTTAATTACTTGAAATGGTTTGTCGAAACCAATAAGATAATATGTTCCTGATGGGATACCTGTCAAATCAATTTCTAATTTGTTAGTGCCTTTCTGTAGAGAATATGTTTTGGCAAAAATTGCACCCCCAATATTATTGATCACCTTTACTTCTTTCTTTATATCAGCTAGTGAATTGACCTCAATAAAAAAAGAATTGATAATTGGTACTGGGTATACTTTTACTATTTCACCAAGGCTATTGATTCTAATAATCCATGAATACAATTTACTACCGTCTTTTTCAAATATCTCCAACCTATAGTATAGCATTGAACTTGAAGAGACACTATCTACGTAGGAGTAATTCTTTTCTGCAGAGATTTGGTTAGTAGCTGTAACTGTTCCAATCGTAAAAAATGTTCCACCATCGCTTGATCTTTGAACATTATATTTTGTAACTCCACCCTCATTTTGAATCAACCACTTTAAAGGGATTGTGGTAGTAACTCTGTTGCCAGCGAATTGAATTAATTTAAGCGGCAATGGGGTAGAGGGGTCGTTTTGTTGAAATCCTTGAGTAATAATTAAATTAATTATTGGATTCGATACTGTTTCAATTGCAGTCATTTCTCCTATTGTTGTCGATAAGCTTCCATTTGAATTAGAATAGTAATCTCCAGCAGTTGATATTACCTGTTGGGAAACGACTTTACTTATACAAAGCGTATTTAAAAACAGAAAGACTAAGGAGAAGCATCGAAAATTAACCATTTATCTTAACCATTTAGGGTTGCTGATTCGAATACAATAATGCAACTATAGTAACGTATCATCTAAAATCTATTTCACCATCATCTTCACCATCTGTGCAGTTTCCATTGCCTGCTTTCTATTGTATTCAAAGGCGAGTGAGTTTATATTGATGAGATCAATGATTGTTCCGATAAAACAAAAACCAGCAGTAACTAAATAAAGAATACCTAGAGCAATATCCCCTTTTACCAAACGATGAATTCCGGCAAACCCAACAAAACCCAATAAGCAAAGTAGCAGCATTGTTTGCTGGTCTTTTCTCTTGTTTTGGTATAGTATAAAAAATTGCTGTTCTTGTGCCTGGCTCATTCCGCTAACCAGTTGTTGTACTACTGCCAATTCATCTGGCTGCAAACCTTGCATCATTAATAATTGTTGGTTCATTTTTGGGTATGTTTTATTTGAATTTTATAATACTAACTTATCCAGCCTTTTTTCCTGTACAATTTATATCCTTTTTCTAAAGCTTCTTTTATCTGCTCTGCCACTTCTTCATTCATTTTTTTGATATGAAAACAGGATTTACCCTTTAGGCATTTTAAAAGCTCAGGATGCAATTCAGCTTTCAATTCTGGTACGGTATAAATAGGCATAAAATAAAAACCAACATAACCTTTTTGCACAAGACCTCCTGCCAGATACACTTCATCTGTCTGCTTGCCATTTATTTCAACAGGCTTGTAAGAGATTAATCCAACCTGTCCTTCTGTTCCGCCAACTTTTTCAAGTGATCCTTGGCAAAAGGTTCCATCAACTTTACCAGTTCATTAAAAATTGGGGTAAGTTGGGGTTGCCCTGTTGATTTGTCGGAATACTTAATTGGTTTTGCTTCTTTTTTTGAAATCTTTTTCGCAGCAGCTTTTGCCATAGCAGTAGTTTCAATGCTGAAATTACTTATTTCTCTAATTGAGCTTGCATTCTTCTAACCCTGTCTTCCAGTTTTTCTGAAGAAAGATTGTTCCTGCTTAAACTATCCACTGCAATCGGAAAGCAAAAAGGGGTGAGTCTCTCAGGAAAGGTGATGATGATCTTAGAATTGCCAATTCTTGTTAGCGATTCTCGTAGCCTTTGTTCTTCCATCTGCTGATCAAAAACTTCCTGGTAAGCTTGCCTGAGAAGAATGTTATTGGGTTCATATTCAGACAATACATTAAATATCAGCGAAGCCGAAGCCTGCAAATGCCTTGACTTTTTATGTTCACCGGGATAGCCCTGGAATATCAATCCACCAATAACGGCAATATCTCTAAACTTTCGTTTAGCCATTTCAACTGAGTTTACGCTTCGCTGGATATCATTCAGCAGATCCTCAGTAGTGAACAAGTCATAAACATTTGTATCATCAACAGGTATCGGTTGATCACTCAGCAGCTCAAACCCATAATCATTCATGGCGATTGAGAAAGTGATAGGAGTGATCTTGCTGATGCGAAATGCCAGTAATGCTGCCATTGCTTCATGCACCAACCTTCCTTCAAACGGATATACGAATATGTGATAACCATCTTTGTTTTCGATGTGTTCTATCAGTAGTTCATCAGCTTTAGGTATATGAGATAGCTTCTCCTGCAATTCAAACAAAGGCAGCAAAGCAGTTAACTCAACCTCTTTTGCTTTTTTTGATAATGCATGATTGAAAGTTTTTCGCAACATCGTTCCCAGATAAGCCGATAAGGGAATTCTACCACCTTGCCAGCTTGGAACAATGGATTTCTTGGAGTTTGAGACCTTAACAATCACATCCATGTCTTTGATCATCACCAACACAAGGTTTCTTCCGGCTAAAGTGAACACATTGCCCGGATCAAGTCTGCTGATGAACCACTCTTCAATTACACCTAAAAACTTTCCGTTCATCTGCTTCACCTTCAACATTGGATCGCTAACAATCGTTCCAATATGAAGCCTGTGTCGCATGGCAATTCTTCGACTTTTGATCTTGTATTTACCGTCGATCAACTCCACTTTCTTGTACTCATCATATTGTTGTAGTGCAGTACCGCCATGAATGATGTGATGTAAAGCCTGGTCAAACTCATCCCTGTTCAAATCCGAAAAGCAGTAGGTGCTTTTCACTTCTTCAAAAATTGGATCGGGTTCAAATCCTTCCCCCAATGCTAAAGTGCAGAGGTATTGGATCAACACATCAAAGCAAAGCAACATAGGCTGCCTGCTCTCAACAATACCTTCTTTGATGGCTTGTTTTATTGCAGCAACTTCAACAAGTTCTAACGAGTGAGTTGGGAGAAAAAATATTTTGCTGATCTCACCTGGTCTGTGACCACTTCTTCCTGCTCGTTGTAAAAACCTTGCAACACCTTTTGGAGAACCAACTTGTATCACGGTATCAACTGGTCTGAAGTCAACACCAAGATCTAAGCTGGCAGTGCAAACAACAGCTTTGAGTTTTTGAGCGTGTAAAGCTTCTTCAACCCAAACTCGTAATTCATGTTCGATACTACCATGATGTAAAGCCAAAGCACCTGCAAGATCAGGAGCAATGTTGAGTAAGGTTTGGTACCACCTTTCACTCATTCCACGAGTGTTGATGAAGATGAGTGTAGTAATACTTTGTTCGATAATTGGAATAACTCGTTCAGCTAACTTCAATCCCAAGTGTCCAGCCCATGGATATCTTTCAATCTCTTCAGGAATTACTGAGACCACTTCGATTGGCTTATGTAGTTTGGCTTTAACGATAACCGATTTCTTCTTTTGTTTTAGTGGGAGTGTAGCAAGCAATACATCTTTTGCC
>JANPIB010000218.1:0-25724 GCA_031424775.1 Chitinophagales bacterium
AGATGAACTGAGCGTAGCAACGAAGGTCAATCGGAGTTATTGAACTCTGCTCCTAAAAAACTACTGTGAATAGAAGAATCTTGAACGATTGATTCGCAAGTCTCTCAGCAATCCTGATTTTGGATTTAATACAATACTGAATGATCTATATAATCCAACCGGTGTTAAGTTAATCGCCATTTGCCAGCAGTGCATGTCACGAGTAATGAACATGCTGAGTGTTTGGATCTTCTTTGTTCGAAAATCGAAATCCGTATTGCCACCTATCTTCCATTTCGGGGATAGACTAAAGTCTCCGCTTAAAGAAAAGTTTGCGGAAGTCTGTGTTTTAAAACCTCCCTTTTCTGGATCAAATTGACGATAGAAGTTCACCGAAAGTGAAGTCTGTACAGTCCATGGAATATCAAAATCTGTAAACTCAGCAGGGTTGCTACGAACATATTGCATCATTCTGAGTTGTTCGTCTGGCGACACAAATTGATCTTGCGGTAATGCCTGTTGTTTCTTCTGATCAGCTTTCTTGCTTTGGAAACTGGCTGAAGCAGCAACTTGCCCATTCCTGATAATTCCCAAACTTCTATTCTTAGCTGTCCATGCTAATTGTTTAGTAGTAAACCCCTGGTCATTGGTTTTATAAGGATCCAAAGTAGCGCTGGCAGTAATACTTACCTTCTCAAACAAAGTACTTCTCAGGTACATGCTTATCTGAGACCACTGGAAACTGTCAACAGCAAGGTTGTACCCTCCATTGAAGCCAAAACCATCGATCAGTCGTATTTTTTTAGTTTGCGGGAGTGTAGAATCGCCGGCAGCTTTTTTGTCTTTCACTTTCATCTCTAAAAGATTATCAACACCGAAAGTGATACCACCAAATTTTCCTTCACTAAACCCTCCTAATGTACCTGCTGAAAGTTGTGAATATCTAAGCTTATTTCGCAGCGTATCTACCTGTACAGATTTAAAATACTTTTTTGCGAGGTCTGGTCTGTAGTTCAACCCCACACTTGGTCTAACCTCATGGCGAATTACCTGCACATTGCTCTTTTTGCCAAACTGGTAGGTTCCGAATATTCGTGTAGTGGCAGACATGCCAAAAGAAAGGTCTCGTGGTGTGTAAAAACCTTTTGAAAAAGTGGTGTCCATCTTTTTTGTTGTTGGATTCCAGATATACTCCACACTTCTGCCAACCCATCGTTCTTCGTAGTTGATGCTTGGCGAAAGTGTAACAGGACCTAAAGAAGGTAAAGACAAACTAATTGGAATTCGATGCGTAATGCCCCATTGCAAAGTATCAAGCAACATTCTTGGCGTAAAGGCGGAATCGTAAAATGATATCTGGTTATTCAGCGATCCATCGTATCCCACACCTAATTTCTCGTACCATTTTTCGGTACCTACTCTTTCTTTTTTCTGGAACGGATAGAACGTTAGCATGCTAAATGTAGCTGACGGTAATCCAAGATTCACCAGCCTGCTATTACTGTTCTGGCTATGGTTTGCAGCAATGGTGAGGGTTGTTTTATCTGTTGTTTTACTCCACTGAATCGTTGAGGTGAGCTGATTTTGAAAGTTCGCCATCGTGTTGTTAGGAAGATACTGGTTGAACTGTGTACTTCCGGCATTTACGTTGGCTGAAAAACTTGTTCCGGGTCTTGCCCTGTTATCTCTTGAATGAGACCATGCAACATTAAAAGTGTTGCTTATGGTGAACTCATTCTTTAATGTTGGTGTGCTATTAAGAAATTTGGTATGTTGAACAGAGATGTTCAGGTTACCATTGTATTTATATCGTTTGTAATACTTCGGATTTACAAACAGGTTCCAACCACCATAGCTATAAATGTTTGTTCTTACGGTTACATCGTAATAATCGTTCAGCACTTTATAATAGCCCAATCCTTCTATTCCCAAACCGAAACTTTCGTTTGTAGCAAATTGAGGTGCCAGGATGCCTGAATGTCGACCTCTCTTCATTGGGTAAATACCAAAAGGTAAGTATATCGGAACAGGAACACCCTCAAATTCTGGATGAGCTGGTCCTGAAACAGCGAGTTTGTTGGTAATGAGTTTCATCTTCTCCGTACGAAAAGCAAAGTGTGGCGTATCAAGATTACAGGTAGTAAACGTATTTCTGTATGCATAAACAACGTTATCTCCATCTTGCTGGAATGTTTTGGCAATTTTTGTGTTAACGTAAAAACCACTCTCAGCCTCGTTATAAAAAGTGTTTTTTGTAAGTCCTTTACGGGTTCTCATGTTGTACATGATGGTATCGCTGATGGATTTTGAACCTGCCTGTACAAGAGTGGGCTTGTTTAATGGATTATTGCCTGAATCTAACGAGCCGTAAGCGATCACTGTTTGTGTAGCCTGATCATATTTTATCACCCCAGCATCTAACTGTAGATCTTGGTAATCGATATGAGCCTTATTGTATAAAAAGAATTGCTTGGTTGGAATTATCAACACTCCAGAGTCTGTTGCTGAATAACTTATCGGTGCATCGAGAGAATCTTTAGACATCTTTACCGAATCGAGGCTAAACTCTGTTACGATTGTGGTGTCTTTACCTTTACGACCTGTGTCAACAGACTGAGCATTTGATTTGAGTTGCACAGCAGGAAGTTGCCGCCTAACTGGAAGCGGAGTTGTGTCGTTTTCTGTTAAGAAGTTGAGAAAATGTAAATCGGATTTATGCGAAGCGTTGATTTGTAGCGTTAATAGAAGAAATGCCGAGATCGAAAGCCCGAAAAAAATCGTTTTTACGCTAACTTTGAAACGATATCTCATAAGTAAGTATGCCAAAAATAGGTGTATTGAAATAAAAGATTTGTGAATATACCCTTAATGTAAAAGAGCTTATGCTAAGAAAGATCATCTTCTCTTGTCTTTGTTTCGCAATGTTTGTTGCATTGACATCTTATGTAGCAAACTCAACCTTTAAAAGAAGTACCTCGACTTTAAAAAGAATTGTAGTAGATGCTGGTCATGGTGGACATGACGGTGGTGCCGATGGTAAGTATTCTAAAGAAAAAGATGTTTCTCTTGCAGTTGCCATCAAGCTTGGACAACTTATACGGCAGGAAATCCCAGATGTTGAAGTGATCTATACACGTACATCAGATGTTTATCAGCACCCTACTATCAAAGCCAACATCGCTAACCAGGCTAAAGGAGATCTGTTCATCGCCATTCACTGTAACAGTGCTGCTCCTATCAGACGTAGAGAATTTGCTGGCTATAAAACGGAAACCTATTATACAGGCAAGGGCAAAAAAAGAAAGAAAAAAACTCGCCAGGTGGCAAGTTACAGGTACTACTCTACTCCAAATCCTGCCAAAGGCACAGAAACTTATATCTGGGGAGCCCATAAAAACGATGCAAAGGAAAAGGCAATGAAGGAAAATGAAGCACTTTACCTGGACAGCACTTTAGCTCAGCAGGTAGCTGACTTTGACCCCAACGATCCGGAAAAGATGATCTTGTATTCTCTCAAAACCAAGCAATATTTTAATAGAAGTGCAAACCTGGCTATGACTGTTGAAGATGAATTTAAGAAAACAGGAAGAGTAAGTCGTGAAGCAAGACAAAGACAGATCGGTATTTGGGTTTTGCAAGCCGTGGCAATGCCAAGTGTGTTGGTGGAACTTGGTTTCATCTCAAACCCTGAAGAAGAAGATTACCTGAACAGCGATTCAGGTCAGGCTGAAATGACCAAAGCTATCGTTCAGGCCGTTAAAAGATATAAATACTCCTTAGAGCATCAATTAATTGAAACCGGCACTGGTAATCAGCGTTAACCAACAGTTTGGCCTCATCTTAGTAGGGGCTTAACCTATACATTTGCTTAATTATGAAGATTTCTAATGAGACGAAAGTAGGTGCACTTACTTCTATCGCTATTGTTTTCCTGATACTAGGCTTCAACTTCCTGAAAGGCAAAAGCTTATTTAAGCATGGAAATTTCCTTTATGCCAAATTCCAGGATGCCAAAGATGTGAAGCCATCTTATTCTGTTTTGGTGAATGGTTACCAGGTTGGTTCTGTTTACGAGGTAACGCCAAACGATGATTTGGAGGGTATTCTCGTCACGATAAAACTCAATGATGATTACAAAATCCCGAAGAATTCAATCGCAACAATTGATGCCGGTTTGTTAAACAGTCCTGCCATTAAAATTAATTTGGGAGATAGAAAAGATGCTTTTTTGAAATCGGGGGATACAATTCTTACAGCGATAGATAAAGGCATGTTGGGTGATATGCAGGCTAAAATTGGTCCGTTATCAGATAAACTTTCTGCTGCTGCCTCTTCTCTGGATTCTCTTTTAAAGAACTTCAACAAAACACTAGACGAAGGTACCAGGGCTAACTTGCAAGGTGCTATGGCAAATCTCAACCGGATTTCAAGTACTATGGTGGTATCTTCTGGATCATTACAGAGAATGTTAGCTGAGCAAGGAAGTCTGGCTCAGTCGTTAGACAACATGAAAACCTTTACCACAAATCTAAATACCAATAACGATAAGATCAATGCTAGTATCGGTAATCTTCAGAAGACAACTGATAATCTTGCAGAAGCTGATATTAAGGGTACTATAGCCAATCTAAAATCCTCTGTGGATAAGCTGAATGCTGCCATGGAATCAAAAGACGGTTCACTAGGTTTATTGTTGAACGACAAGCAATTTTATAATAATCTTGTGACCACCAGCCGAAGTGCAAATACGCTATTGGATGATCTTCGTGTTAACCCGAAACGGTATGTAAATTTGTCTTTCTCTCTTTTTGGAGGAGGAAAAAAATCTCAAGGCGATTATCTGAAACAGCCTTTGCCGCAGTCGGATAGTACGAAGAGCAAATGATGCGAAATCTTTACCTGAAATATTTACTCCTCTGCTCCTCTTTTCTTTTTATTGCAGTGACAGTTTCTGCACAGGTAATAGTTGATACAACTACAAAGACGGTATTGCAAATCATTTCTGCTAAGCGATATAATTTTGAAAAGAGAGATACTTCAACTTTTATTTCATTAGCGGGTGATGTAATTCTTAAAAAGGAGAAGACGCTGTTTTATTGTGATAGTGCTGTTGTTAATCAACTACAAAATGTTGTTGAAGCTTTCGGCAAAGTACACATCAACGATGCTGATAGTGTACACACCTACGCTGATTACATGCGTTATGTAGGTAAAGAAAAGAAAGCTTACCTCAAGAATAACGTTCGTCTTACAGAGAAGAATGGAACACTCACCACGAATGAGTTGGAGTACGAGATTCAAACGAAGATTGGTATCTACAAAAAAGGCGGAAAGATAGTAACTGGAAAAGCCGTGCTCACCAGTACGGAAGCAACTTATTACGGTGATACAAGAGATGTTTATTTTAGAAAGAAGGTGGTCTTGATCGATCCTGATTACAAATTAACTACCGACACCCTCCTATATAATATGGAAACGGAGGTGGCGAGATTTCTTACTTACACCACGATCATCAGTCCACAACGTATTGTAAAAACTCGGGAGGGTTATTACGACAGAAAAGCTAAAAAGGCTGTCTTCAGTAAAAGATCAACTGTAATCGATAAAGAATTTGAGCTTACTGCAGATAATATGGCATTTGACGATGCTTCCGGTTTTGGTCAGGCACAGGGCAAAGCTATTTACAGAACTAAAGACACCGCAAACCGAACTACGGTTTTAGCGGATGATATCAAATTCAACCGAAATGCCAGTGCTTTTCTTGCTACAATGAGTCCTGTATTGGTCTTAGAACAAAACAGGGATTCAATTTTTATTGCAGCAGATACCTTGTATTCTGCCAAGCTTAGTGATCTGAGAAAAGAAAGAACTGTTCCGGTACTTAGAGATTCCGTATACTTAAAGAAAGTAGCCGGTATTCAGAAAAAAGACACCAGTTCAAATCGTTTTTTCGAGGCATACTACCATGTTCGTATCTATACTGATTCAATGCAAGCTGTTGCTGATAGCTTCTTTTACTCTCTTGAAGATTCAACGTTCAGGTTATTTAAAGACCCTGTTGTTTGGACTGAAAACAATCAACTTACTGGTGATACTATATATCTATTCACACTAAACAGAAAACCTGAACGTCTCCAGGTTTTTGAAAATGGGATAGCCATAAGCCTGGTTAGTGGTGATTATTTCAACCAGGTTAAGGGAACTACTATAAACGGCTACTTTATTGATGGGAATATTAGTTTCCTAAGGGCTAAAGGCAATGCAGAAAGCGTGTACTATGCCCAGGACGATAACAATGCTTATATCGGTGTAAATAAATCGACTGCTGACGTGATTGACATGTACTTCGAAAGTAAAAAGCCGCAACGAGTTGTTTTCAGGAATGATTTGAAAGGCACTACTTATCCTATGCGACAAGTAAATCATATTGAGCTAAGGCTCAGAGGTTTTAAATGGCTTGATAACCGCCGTCCCAAAAGCTGGAGAGAGTTCATAAAGATCTAAAACCGCAGAAATCCGCATTTTTTCGCCAAAATCTCTATCTTTCCCTTCTCTAACTAACTGCTATGCTCAAGAAAGAAAGACAGGCTTACATTACTCAACAACTCAATATTCACAACAAGGTTTTATCCTCTGATCTTAGCTTACAGCTGAATGTTTCTGAAGATACTGTTAGAAGAGACCTTAACGAGCTTTCAGAAGAAGGAAAGCTGCTGAAAGTACATGGGGGAGCTTTATCTACCGGCTTCCACTTTACTTTAGAAAATCACAGCATCTATAACGCTAGCGAAAAACGAATCATAGCTCTAAAGGCTGTAAGTCTGATTAAAGATGGGATGCTTGTTTTACTTTCAGGTGGCACTACCATAAGAGAATTAGTAAAATCGCTCCCGTTAAATTTAAATGCAACATTTATCACGGTTAGTGTTCCTATTGCATTAGAATTACTGAACCATCCATGTAGTGAGGTTATATTTCTCGGGAATAAGCTTTCCAAAAGTGCACAGATATCAGTTGGTGCCGAAGTGATCAGGAAGTTAGCAGAACTTAAGGCAGACCTATGTTTTCTAGGCACAAATAGTATTGATATGAATGGGGTTTCTGATATGGAGTGGGAAGTTATCGAGGTAAAAAAAGCAATGCTGGCTTCTGCAGAAAAAACAATATCACTTGCAATCTCGGAAAAGCTGAATACCAATCAAAAACTTAGGGTTTGCAAATTGGAACATTTGGATTACCTGATCACTGAGTTGGATTCGAATGATGTTTTGTTAGAGCCGTACAAAGGCAAAACTTCTGTTCTGTAGGCGACAATGCCGTTTTGATTAGTGCTGCATATATATCGAGAGATTTATCCACTTGATATTCCATAATTACGTTCTTATTATTTTTAGATGAAATTAAGGTTAGCTGTTAACTTATTTAACATAGATTTGATTCATATTTCTGCGGATATACCAGTTTCAAACTGCGTTTTTTTGCAGAGTATACCCCTAAGCATCAATAAATTAGTTTAAAACCAAACACTCTGATATGAGACGACTAGCTTGCATGTATGCAGCAATTTTGCTGCTGTTACTTCAATCCTATCAGTCTTTCGCCCAAGAAAGAACGGTAACAGGAAGACTTACTTCTGAAGACAATGTACCACTGGTAGGTGTAACAGTCACCAACACATCCACAAACAAAAAAGCCACCACCAATCAGGCTGGAGAATTTAGGATCCAGGCACAGAAAGGTCAAAAACTAACGTTTACTTATGTTGGTTACGAAAATCAAACTGTAACAGTGGGTGATGGTACAGTAGTTAACGTAAAGTTGAAAGATCAGGCTGGAGAACTGGAAGAAGTAACCGTTGCAATGGATTTGAAAAGAAATCCTAAGGAACTTGGTTACTCAACACAAAAAGTATCTGGTGCTGAGATTCAAAGTACTCAAAGAGAAAATTTCTTGAACAGCCTACAAGGTAGAGTTGCCGGTTTAACTATTAATACTACTTCTGGTACACCAGGTGCTTCAAGCAGTATTGTGCTTAGAGGATTCAATTCACTTTCATTGAGTAATCAACCTTTATTTGTAATTGATGGTGTTATCGTAGATAACTCAACCATTGATGAAAACTCAAACGGTGGTTCTGGTGTAGGAATGGTTGAAAGAATTGGCTTAAGTGGAACATCTAATAGAAACACTGATTATAACAACAGGATATCAGATATCAATCCAAATGATATTGAATCTATCACAGTTTTAAAAGGACCGGAAGCTACTGCACTATATGGTAGCCAGGCTGCATCAGGTGCGATTATCATTACTACTCGTAAGGCCAAGACTAACAAATTGGGGATTCAATATGATAATAGTTTCAGGATTCAAAAAGTAACTCGTTTCCCTAAAATGTTCGATGGCTTTACGAATGGAATTAATGGAGATACATCAAGCCTTTTCCGTTATTTCGGTCCAGCTTACGCTCCAGGAACAGTACTTTATAATAACCTGGACAATTTATTCCAGACCGGTTTTGCACAAACACATAACCTTGGTGTAGACTTCGGTTACAAAAAATCTGTATTTAGATTTTCAGCCTCTGTATTTGATCAAGAAGGAACAGTTCCAAAAAACAGCTATAGAAGATTGAATTTACGTTTATCAAACACAACTAAGTTTGGCAAGTTCATGGACGTAACACCTTCCTTAACGTTTATAAGAACTGAAAACAATAAAGTTCTTAGAAGTGCCGGTGGATTTATGTTGGGTTTACTCGCTTTCCCTAGTACAATAGATATGGATGCAACTAAAGGGGATAACGCAACTAAAACTCCTTTATTTGGAACAAGTGCCACCCCTAATGCTGAATTTGATAATCCGCTTTTCAATGTTTTAAGAAACAAAAGCAGGGAAGAAACGGATAGGTACAATGCAGCTTTAGGTATTAACATCACTCCTACCAAATGGCTTACGTTATCTGGTAGATTTGGGTATGAAACTTATTCTACAGATGGTTATTTGAGATATCATCCTTTGTCTTATTATATCACAGCAGCTACCGGAGGTTTACAGGATAATTTTTATAGAAGATATCGTGGCTATAACCACACTATTACCACAACTGTAAGAAAAACCATTGCAAAAGATTTTAATGTTCGTGTAATGGCTGGTACAATGTGGCAGGACTATGAAACAAGAATGTTTGCAGTAAGTGGAAATGGTCTTATTGACAATATTACCAACGGAAAAATGTATAAGAATGGAGTTGAAGTAACTGATGCAACTTTTGAACAATTAGTAGGGGCTCCATCAGATAGTAATGCAACAAAACTAGCTTCAAGAACAAGGTTATTAAGAAACCAAAAAGGTGAATTTAATCAGGGTATTTTAAGACAGTTTGCTTACTTCGGTGAGTTTGCCCTTAACTGGAAAAGCAAGATTTTCTTTAGCTATACGCATCGTTTTGAAGAAGCTTCAACATTACCTGAACAAAACAGGAAGTTTAACTATCCTGGTATGAGTGTGAGTGCCATACTTACTGACATTATCCCTGGAATAAAAGGAAAGGTTATTAGCTATTGGAAGCTTAGAACTTCTCTAGCCCAGACAGCTAAATTGAATTCTCCATACTCAACTCAGTCAGTATTTGTAAATAACTTGACTGCAGGTGGAGGTTTTTCTTATGGCTTCTTTAATAACAATGCTGATCTAGTACCTGAAAAACAGAAGACGTATGAATTAGGTACAGAAATGAAGCTTTTCAAAAACAGGTTAGGAATTGATTTCACCTACTATAATACTTTGAATAAAGGTCAGATCATTGAGAATTTCCGTTTGAGCTATGGAACCGGTTTCGTATTGAATACCCAGAACGCTGGTAGCACAAGAAATACGGGTATTGAGATTAGTGTTGATGCAGACGTAGTAAAAAGGAGATCTTTTGTATGGAATATGCGTTTCAACTTTGCCAGACAAAGGAGTACAGTTGTTGAATTACCTAAAAACGTTTCACTCTACTACTTAGCAGATAACAACGTTTTCGGGGCTGTAGCCGGTGGTATTGTTTTAGGTGGATCTACCACAACTATTTCAGGTTGGGGCTATGCAAGAAATAACAATGGTGATATACTTATTAACCCAACGACAGGATTACCCGTTATTGATGGAAATCAAAAAGTACGTGGCGACAGAGCTCCAGACTTTACATTGGGTTGGAATAATAGCATTACATACAAGAATTTAAAACTCACATTCCTTTGGGATCTTAAAGTTGGTGGAGATGTTTGGAACGGAAACAATCAGTACTTAACATCTATTGGCAGAAGTTACATGACTGCAGACAGGATGACACCAAGAGTAATTAAGGGTATTATCCAGGATGGTCTAGAGAATACTGCAACTCCAACACTCAACACCATTTCAGTAACTCCTTATTATAACGAAAACTACTATCGCCTTTTACCAGAAGAAGAATTTATTGAGAAAGACATTAATTGGTTCAAGTTGAGAGACATCACACTTAACTATGCGTTTTCTCCTGGTTTTTACAAAAGAACCTTGAAGAGTATGAAAGGTTTAAGTGTATTCGTAACAGCTACAGACGTTTTGATGTTTACAAATTACTCGGGAGCAGATCCTTCTGTTAATTCGAATACTGCAGGTACTCGTGGTGTTGGTGCTTTCGGACTTGACTATGGAACACTTCCAGCTCAATTAGGTGTAAACTTTGGTTTAAGGGCCTCTTTCTAACAGTTAAAACTCAAGAACAATGAAAAAAATAAATATTATACTAACTGTGATTACCGCAACAATCATTGTGGCTTTCACAGCTTGTTCAAAAAAAATTGATGAGGCTTTTGCTAATCCAAATGCTAACGTAAAGCAACCGATTGAGCTTATTCTGCCAAACGTACTATCAAATTTGGTGATCAGTTTTACAGCTCAGGGATCTAATTATGGTCCTCAGAATGATGGTCAATATGTTGGTCGTTACATTCAGTTTTGGGCAACCAATAGTGCTGCGAATCAATATGACTTAATGGGTCAAACTACAACAAACAGTACAGCCGCAACAGCTGACATTGGCGGTAGTCACTGGGCTTCTCATTACTATGGAATGGGGCAAAATGTTTCCAGAATTATAGAATGGGGTACTGAAGAAAAGAAGTGGGACTATGTTGGAGTTGCCCACCTTGTAAGAGCTTATGGTTGGCTTACAACAACTGATATGCATGGAGAGATCATTGTAAAAGATGCTTTTAACACAAGTAAGTTAGTGTTTGAATATGATGAGCAGGCTACTGTTTACGAGGAAGTAAAAAAGGAATGCTGGATGGCAATTGATTATCTAAGCAGAACAGGAGATGGTGTAGATGCTGCAAATCTTGCTAAAGGTGCCGCTTACTTCTCTTACAAAGGGGATGCTGCTAAATGGAAAAAATTAGCCTACGGCATACTTGCTAGAGTTCACCATAGGACTACAAATAAAGCTTCTTATAACCCGGATTCTGTGACTTACTACTGTGATCGTGCAATGATTGATAATGCAGATAATGCTTATTGCTTATTCTCTGGAGGTTTAACTTCTCAATTAAACAGTTTTTACGGTCCATTCAGAGGTAACATTGGAACCTTCCGCCAAACTAAGTTTATTGCAGATCTTATGTCAGGAGCCAACACAGCCTTTACAGGAGTATCCGATCCAAGAGCATGGTATATTCTTCGAGAAAACAACAATGGTACTTTTAAAGGCATCAGACCAGGAAAAGGGTTAGAGACATCAACCTTACTTCCTGCTGATCAACCTCAAAATTTCTGGGGTGGTGCCTACACAACCACAAGCGGTACAGATGCAAACGCAAGATATGTATTCAGAGATGCGATGCCTTGGCCTGTAATGACAGCTGCAGAAATTCATTTCATGAAAGCTGAAGCACTTTATAGAAAAGGAGCAGGATCCAGAGGTGCAGCGAGGAATGCATATGAATTAGGTATCAGACGTAGTATGGAAATGTTGTTGGCAGATTATAATGCAAATGTTCCTGTTGCTAAGCAAATGACTGCTGCGACAATTACTGCTTTTATAAATGATCCTGCTGTTAAACAAACGGATGCATCGCTGAACTTATCACATATTATGCTTCAAAAATATATCGCTATGTATGGCTATGGTATTTTAGAAACATGGGTAGACATGAGAAGATACCATTACGTTGATCCTGAAACCGGAACAACCCGCCAGGTATATACTGACTTTACACCACCTGCTTTAAATGAACTGTTTGCGAACAATAATCAAAAATATGTGTATAGAAACAGACCTAGATACAATTCAGAATTCCTGTATAATATTGATGCATTAACTAAAGTAGGTGCACTTGCTCTTGATTATCATACCAAAGAACAGTGGTTTTCACAACCTTAATCTAAACACATAAACAAATGCTCATGAAATCTGCTATATATACCATCTGCTTCTGTGTTAGCATTTTTGCGATATCCAGTTGCAGTAAATCTGTGAATTCAAATTTGCCCATTAGCACAAATATGAATAATGCAAATCTGAAGATTGTAAACGCAAATGCTTTTACAATAAGCTATAACGTGCAGCTTAAAGTAAATAATGATAGGGTAAGTAATAACATTGCCTTTAACACGCCTTTCCCAGGTGGTGGGTTAAATACCGGTGGAAGTAACGTTCCCTGGTACTTATCTCTTTATCCCGGACCAACCAATCTGTTGATGTCTTTACCAAAGACCGGTACGAATGAAGATTCTGTTATTCTTGCCAGCAGAATGATAACCACAGAGCCATCTAAGTATTACACTGCTTTCTTTACAGATACAGCAGCAAATACTAAAGTGGTTTTGGTACAGGACAATCCCGAATATTTAACCAGTAATCATAGTAGGTTCAAATTTGTACACTTGATGCCAAATGTTCCAGCTGTTGATGTTTACTTCGCCGGTAATAGATTGTTTACAAATGTACAATATCAACAGTCAACCTCTGAAGTAGCGTTAATTAGTGGAACAAGTGGCGTTTGGCAAATCAGAACTGCCGGATCTGCTGCTACTTCAACTCCTATTGCTAGTTACCCAACTACAGGAGTTCAAACAGTGCCTTACAGAAGAAAATTTACGGTTTACTCAAGAGGGTACAGTGGAACTACTGGTAACAGAGCTCCGGCAATTTCTGAGATTTATACTCAATAATTTAATACGTTTTTTTGTAAAAGAGCTGTTCTAATGAGCAGCTCTTTTTTTATCCAAAGAAGAAGTAAGCCAACCCTATTGCAGTGATGATTCCTACAAGATCAGCAAGCAGCATAGCTCCGACTGAATATCGTGTGTCTTTAATCCCTACTGCACCAAAATAAACAGCAATCACATAGAAAGTAGTATCTGATGAGCCTTGCAGGATACAGGCTAATCTGCCGGCAAAAGAATCAGCTCCGAAATTTTTCATTGTATCAATCATCATTCCTCTTGCTCCACTTCCACTAAGTGGTTTTATTAAAGCTGTTGGTATTCCATCCACAAAACGAGTATCAAAACCAATGGCAGCAAACAAAGTTTTCATTGATGTGATCACCACATCAAAAGTTCCGCTTGTTCGTAACATGCTTATAGCTACCAACATACCTACGAGATAAGGTATGATCCTCACTGCAACATCAAATCCACCCTTTGCCCCATCAATAAAAGCATCAAAGATGTTGATCTTCTTATATAAGCCGCCAAGAACAATAGCTAAGAGAA
The DNA here is from genome assembly GCA_031424775.1 of Chitinophagales bacterium. GTDB lineage: Bacteria > Bacteroidota > Bacteroidia > Chitinophagales > Chitinophagaceae > JAEZDC01. The sequence goes on from JANPIB010000218.1 coordinate 13,726, forward strand.
TCAACAACAAAATACCGTTACCCAAAATACCAGACACCACTTCTACCCTTGAGGTATGTAAACTGGTAAGCCAAAGGACCAGTAAGGCTATGATAGCTGAAATTCCAAGAACCCAACCAAGGATGACCGGCTGAAAAACGTTTATCTTTTGTTTAAACGACACAATGAACATTGCAGCCATTGTTGCAGCAAAAGTTGCGATCATACATGGAATGAAAATATCTGTCGGGTTCTGTGCCTTTAAAACTGCTCTTGCAGCGATAATGCTAATTGGGATAAGTGTTAATCCGGATGCATGCAAGCACAAAAACATAACCTGCGAATTTGAAGCCCTTTCTTTATTGGGGTTTATCTCTTGCAAGCTTTCCATAGCCTTAATTCCAAACGGTGTTGCTGCATTGTCTAATCCCAAAAGGTTAGCAGAAAAATTCATCATCATGTGACCCATAGCAGGATGATTCTTCGGTAGATCTGGAAATAACCTTGAGAAAAAAGGACCGATTATCCTGGAAAGAACGTTTATCCCTCCTGCCCTTTCAGCTATTGACATGAACCCCATGAACAAAGCCATAATTCCAATTAGCCCAATGCTGATGTTCACAGCTGTTTTACATGTTTCTATGATTCCATCTACGGGTTTGGTAGCAATTAGGTGTGCATAATCGTAAGTGTACACAGTTGCTTCAGGAACAATTGCTTTAAGAGCCTTTACAGTGTCAGATTGCGGATTATCTGTAATGATATATTTAAAGTCTTTGGCAGTCTCTTTTCTTGCAAAGCCACCGATTTTCACAGTTTCAGCAAAGGTAGAAAGGGATTTAGCCGAAGTGTCTCCTTTGTAGGCTCCAACTGCTACATAGGAATAACTGTCATCGGCTTTACCTACAACCATTCGGTTAAAGATCACCTCATTACCCTTTCCCAGCCACTGAAAAGCAGCCACCCCAATCGCAATAATGATAAATGCTGACCATATTCTGCTGAGTGCCATAAGCCACTGTTTTAGTTTACAGTTTGAAGTTGAGAGTTAAAAATAGGGAATTACAATTCAATTATATTTGCCGCCATTTTGGGATGGTAATCTTTGGTTTTTGAAAGTCGAAATATGTTCTTCAGTACAAGTGTGCGACGCAACAGACGATGAGTAACCGGGCTATAGCTGACCTCCAATATCAAATAACAAATTTCAAACATCAATTCTATATGGCTTTACAAGCTGGGATTGTAGGATTACCGAACGTAGGAAAATCAACTTTATTTAACGCCGTGAGTAATAGTGCAAAAGCACAGGCTAGTAACTATCGTTTCTGCACCATTGAGCCCAATGTTGGATTGGTTGACGTTCCGGATGAACGTTTAAGCAAGCTTGCAGAATTAGTAAAGCCTGACAGGATCGTCCCTACTCAACTGGAGATAGTCGATATCGCAGGTTTGGTAAGAGGTGCCAGTAAAGGTGAGGGCTTAGGAAATAAGTTTTTGGGTAACATTCGTGAAGTGGATGCTGTTATCCATGTGATCCGTTGTTTTGAGGATGAGAATGTGTTGAGAGAGGAAGGTGCAATTAATCCAATTAGCGATAAAGAGATCATTGATACAGAGTTGCAGTTGAAAGACCTTGATAGTGTTGAGAAGAAAATTCAGAAAACAGAGAAGCAATCAAGAGTTGATCCGAAAGCGAAAGCTGAGCTGGAAGTATTGATCAGATGTAAAGAACACCTGGAAAAAGGAAAAAGCATCAGATCTCTTGATATTACAAAGCAGGAACGTTCTTCAATTGCAGATTTGTTTTTACTTACAGAGAAACAAGTTCTTTATGTTGCCAATGTAGATGAAGCAAGTATGCATACTGGCAATAAGTACTCCCAAATGCTGCAGGATGGCGTTAAAGATGAAGGTGCAGAAGTGATAGTAATGTGCAATAACCTTGAAGCACAGATTGCTGAAATGGATAATGAAGATGACAAGCAGATGTTCATGGAAGAGTACAACATGAAAGAGCCTGCTTTAAACCGTTTGATCAGAACAGCATACAAACTCCTTAACCTTGATACTTATTTTACTGCAGGTGTACAGGAAGTAAGGGCCTGGACAATTGGTAAAGGATGGAAAGCACCACAAGCAGCAAGTGTGATACATACAGATTTTGAAAAAGGCTTTATTAAAGCAGAAGTAATTGCTTACGATGATTACATAAAATATGGCTCAGAAGCTGCTTGCAGAGATGCCGGAAGGCTTAGGATAGAAGGTAAAGAATACTTAGTACAAGACGGTGACGTGATGCACTTCAGATTTAATGTATAAACCCTGCTGATCTTAGATCAGCTTTTTGACTACATAGTAAATCGTTACACCGAGTTCTATGAAAAGCAGCAAGGGTAGTACAGCTAAAAATCGTTTCTCAGGCAGTTTTAGATTTTTCATATTGGCAACTTAAATGTACCAATAGTAAGCATAGAAAAAACCGATTATGGTCTTAAATATCCATTAAGAATAAGAATTAAAAATTCACACGTTTCCCACTGAAATACCGAGTCCAGAATTGGCACTTACGCAAACGTTGCCGGAATTGATTTCTAATCCTGTCGCAAGATCTTCAGCTAATAAAAGTGGGCCATCACAATCCACATGATCAAGCTGTGGAAGGAAATGAGCTATCGCAGCAGAACCGATAGAAGATTCATTCATACTGCCCATCATAACTTTCAAACCCAAAGACCTGGCTTTTTCGATCATTTGAAGAGCCGGAGTTGGTCCACTGCATTTGGTGAGTTTGATATTGATTCCGTGAAAGTGGTTATGACATTTTTCTACATCAGCTTCAAGAACACAACTTTCATCTGCAAACAATGGAAGTGATGATTTCTCATAAAGCACCTTCATTCCTTCCCAATTATCCTTTGCAAGTGGTTGTTCAATAAACTCCACTCCCAGCTCTTTCAATTGAGGTATTAATTCAAGTGCTTCTTCCAGTTTCCAGCCGGCATTTGCATCAACTCTTAATACTGCATCAGTATGTTGGCGAAGTGCTTTGATGATGCTAATATCTTCAGGAGTTCCCAGCTTCACTTTGTATATCGGCCATGGTTGCTCTTTCATCTTCTGCACCATCTCATCAATTGAAGCAATGCCAATAGTGTAATCAGTTTTTACCCTGTTCTTCCATTCTGTTCCCCACAACTCATATAAAGGCTTAGACTGCATCTTTCCAAACATATCCCAGGCTGCCATATCCAATGCACAAACAAGAAATGGATTGTTTGGGAATAGATGATGCAGATAATGCCAGTAACGATCTGGATGAGTAAAAGCAAACTTCTCAACAAACGTTTTCTTTCGCTCAAGATCAGCTGCCATCTGTTCCACAGTGATGTTGTAGTAAGTGATAGCAGGAGCTTCTCCGTAACCTGTGAAGGGTCCTAAAGAAAGCTCTACTATAAAAGTTGGCTGATGCGTTTTTGTTCTTCCACCTGAGATGGTGAAAGGATGTTTGAATGGAAGCTCGTATGTTTTGTAAGAGACTTTCAAGTTGAAGCTGCAAGATAAAAAACATCCGCCGATTGGCGGATGAGATTTATTATTTACGACCGGATGATTGTATGTAATCTTTCAATTCGGTAGTGAACTCATCTGACTTTTGCAAATCTTCGATGCCAAGGTGCATTCTGTAATTCCAGAAATGCTTTGGATTAGAAGGAAGATTGATTCTTTCTTCTGATGGATCTTCACGTCTTAAATCTCCACTCATACCTAACAGATCCTGGATCTGGAAGATGCTCCACATTGCAGGAGAATATAGATGCTGCAAAACAATTGCTTTACTTATCCAGGGCTCACAGTAATAAGGAGCTTCACCAGGTTGGCTCATCTCGTTATTGTAAAATTTTTGTGTATTGGTTCGATCTTCTTCCCACCAACTTCTTACGGTACTCATATCGTGGGTAGAAGGAGTAACCACACTTAGATAAGGTGCTTCTGCAGGATGGAAAAATTGCTTACGAACCGCTTTGGGCATACGTTGGATCTCCAAACTCAAAATACCCAGATGCTTCATTACATCTGGAACTGAGTGAGGCACTAATCCAAGATCTTCACCACATATAAGCATATTGGTAGCTCTCTTTAAACCGGGAAGCTTTTGCATGGCTTCGATCTTCCAGTGATGATCTTGTCTTTCGAAGAAGTAGTTTACGTACAACTGCTTCAAAAGATGTTGTGTATGACCATCCAGTTCTCTAAATGATGCAGTGTCTTCAATTCCAAAACGAAAATGAAAATTCGTTCCGTTTGAGCCTTCTTCTTCAAACAAGATTACGTTTGAGATCAAGTTGTATAAACCTTCTTTCAACTGCTGATCATCTTTATCAGCAAAGTATTGTTCTACTTGTCGCTGAGTTCTAAACTCATCTTTTAAAATGAACTGCTGCCATCCATTTTCTTTCAGGAACGTTTCTTTCACCTCTTCTGCCCTTTGGGCAAATACTTTTTGCAGTATTGATTCGGTTATGAATGGCCGACAATACCTGTTATAATCGAAGTGAACGCCTCTTTCGCTGAACTCATTCATATGCACCGGGATTGCTGGAACAAAACGACCCATAATACCTTCAACTGCATTGAGCGGAATGCTCCATATCCGGAAGAACCCAAGAATGTGATCAATACGGAAAGCATCGAAGTAATAACCCATCTGGGTAAAACGTTGACGCCACCATTGAAAATCATCTTGCCTCATCCTTTCCCAGTTATAAGTTGGGAAACCCCAGTTTTGTCCTTTAACTGCGAAATCATCTGGTGGAGCACCAGCCTGAACTTCTATATGAAACAATTCAGGATGTTGCCAGGCATCAGCGCCATAACGATAAACACCAATTGGGATATCTCCTTTTACAATAATCTGCTTTGAATGAGCGTACTCAGTTGCTTCTTTTAACTGCAGATGTAAATGATATTGAATAAAGAAATGGATGTTTACCTTATCATGACTTGTTGAACCTTCTTTTGCAAGAGCAGCAACTTCTGTTTGATTAAAGTTGGTTTGAGTTGGCCACTGATTGAAATCTGAAGTTCCATACTCATCTCTCAAATAACTGAACACAGCATAAGGAACCAGCCAGTGCTCATTTGCTTTGAAGAAGTCTTTAAAGTCTTTGCTTTTGAAAGTAGCGGCTTTTTGCGTTGGGTAGATCTGATCAATAAAGTGCAACTTGGTTTTCATCACCTCACAATACTGAACAGTTGGTGAAGCATTGAGCTCTTTTCTTTTATCTTCTAAGTCAATCAACAAATGCTTGTTCTTTGCATCTGCAACTTTTTCCAGGTTCAGATACATTGGATGCAAAGCAAAAGCGGATATTGCCGCATAAGGATAAGAATCAGCCGATGTGTGTGTTGCTGATGTATCGTTAACCGGCAAGATCTGAATCATTTTCAATCCAACTTGCTTAGCCCAATCCACCAATAACTTTAAATCAGTAAACTCACCAACACCAAAACCCTTTTTTGTTCTGAGGCTAAAAACAGGAATTGCAACTCCGGCACCTTTCCATGTTGTAGCGGGAAGGTTAGCAAAACCATCATTGATGCTAATCAACTGATCTTTTGTAGCCGTGGGTGCAAAACGATTTTCTTTGCCACTCTCATAACGAACAAACTTGTTGTTAATCGTGTCGTAAACACCATATTTATATTCAACATGATATTTACCAGTTAAATCAACATCTATTGTCCAATAATCTTCTCCAACCTTCTTGTTCAACAACAAGGGAGCTTCAATATTCCAATTAGTGAGACGTTCTCCATGACCCAACAGGCATACAACTTCTCCATGTTGCAACAAAGGTGCTTTCACCTGGAAATGGTGTGTTGTTGTTTTAGGAGATTTGCTGTTGTTGTAAGATACATTTTCTAAAAGCACATTTTTAAAAGGCTCAGTGTAAAACACGTTCTCGAAGTATCCGGCATGATTCCATGAATCAATAACCAGTATATCTTTTGATTTAAATGCCGCAGGATCGAACGTTTTGAAACCTCCATCATATTCAAAGCTGCCGTCTTTTTGCTTAAGGACATATTGATATTTGACAGCAGTTTTTATCTCTGTAAGATTTACACGAATACTCCAATGTTCTTTATCGAGATATTGCATCGCAACCGCTTTCTCGATGTTCATTTCACCAAAAGCTGAACTTTCGCCCAAAATGTATAAGGATTGACCAAACACGGTATGAAACCTTAGCCTGAACTCAACTGTTGCTAAGCTAACTGGAGCCTGAACTTGTTTGCTTTCAGTTTTTACCGGTGCCTTTTTTTTGGATGGAGCTTTTGTAGCATTTGGCTTTTTAACTGAAGATTGATCTGAAGAACTTTCAGTTATAGTTGTTACCTTTTTTTTAGGCGCTGCTCTCTTTACTGGCTCTTCAACCCACTTTTTTATCTCAGGGACAATGGGCTTTGGCTGAATAAGTTTTTCCTGCAGAGCTGTTGTTATCGCTCCATTAGTATGCTTCCCATTCTTTTGAACCGTACCATTGGAGGGTTTATCTTGTACTTTTGGCTTTTCTGCCAACACTTTTTCTTTAGTTGATTTTTTTGAAGGCAAGGCAGCAATTTTAGTGTACAAAATAAGTGAATTAATGTGTAGATTCAACACATTAAGCCCTGTTTTCTAAACAAATAAATTGCAGATACTAAAAGCCGTAACCTTCTCCTTTTATTGCATCCATTTCCATTTCGCTGTCGCTGAACTCGGCCTCGTCATCCATACCTAAACGCTTCTTTAGTTTACCTGCCGAATACTTTAGTCGATAACGGATATCTCTTCCGGCAACAGGAGCAGCTAACAGACCAATTCCAAAACCTACGATCAAACCTGTAACCGTATAGAGTAACACTTTCGCATTCTTCATGATGATGTTGTTATTAAGATATCTTCTTTTCTGAAATCTCGATAAGCTGCAGGATACGATCCTTTAAATCTGGATTTAATCCTTCAATATCATCGTTCAGCATATTCTTTACGTCTTCAACTGTATGTCCACTTCTTGTTGCAAAACCCATGATCCGCTTTCTAATGTTCTCAGCAGTATCTGAAACCCTTCTTCTGGTATCTGCTCCACAACTCGGAGCCAACAAAACCCCAATTGCTACCCCTGAGACCAATGCTGTAAATCCTGTAAAAATGATCTTGTAAGCATTTCCTGTCATAAGTAATATTTTATAGTAATTTTTACTAATATCTTGCCAGAAAAAACCAGCAGTGTGCCAATAAAAAACCGCAGGTCGAATGCTATCAACCTGCGGCTTTTGCAATTTGTTTAATTAAGAAGTTGCACTTCGAGCTGCTTCTTTTCTCTTGTTATATTCAGCCCAAGGATCCTCATCCAAATCTGTCTTCCCCCAAATCCTTCTCCATTGCTTTTTGGTTCCGCTGACTAAACTTGATCTGGTTTCTTCACCACTTGTTGGAGCTAGTAACATTCCAATTGCTACACCTGCTACCAAACCTGCTAATGTGCCTATTAGTACTTTCATAGTTGTTCTTTTTAATGAACTGATATGGATAAAATCCAAAAATGCTGCCAAGGAAAGATGTATGAGGGAAGAAATAAGAGGCAGAGCTTAAACTGCTGCTTAATGGTATGAAATACAAGATTGCGACCGTAGCTTAATAGTAGAATACCTTATGGAAATAAAAAACCGCCATCTAAAAAGAAGCGGTTTTGTTTTTAAGGTAGGTTGCCTGCTTGCTATGAGAAAAAAACTACATCATTAAGTTTCTTCTTTGAACTCTGTAACGGGTTGAACGGTGTATTTTCCACAGGTCAGCAACACCAAAGGGTTGGGCTGTTTTGATGTCTGCCTGGTTAGCTATCGTTTCTTTTACTTCTTTGCACAGCTCTTGCAAATGCTCTTTTGGCATATTTACAATAGGTGTTGTGTTAATCATCTTCATGTCTTTTAATTTAGTCTGTTGAAAAAATCCGCCCTGCGGTTTTATGCTGGAGTTTCAAAGGAATATGGATGAAATCGAGGAGATTTAGATTATTCCTTTGATTTCTATGCAAAACTAAAACGCAAAAAACCGCAATCCAAACAAAAACTTTAAAAGTCTTGTTAAGACAGCGGCTTTCCTCCATTAGAACATTTCACACGAACTAACGGGTATCTATCTCAAACTTTTGGTGGAGTCTTTATCGAAATGCTCTTTCCACTCCTCTTTTACCTCTTTTTTTGCGTCTTTGAACTTCTCTTTTGCGGAATCTCCCAGCTTTTCAAGCGTTGTATCAGCTTTCTGAAGAAGCGAATCCGTTTTACTCTTATTATCCGTTTTTACTGTGATGTCGCAGGACGTGAACAATAGAAATCCTGCTACAACCCCTATGATTCTTCTCATCGTCTTAGAATTTGTAAACCATAGCCATGCCCTGGTAATTTGGTCCGAAAGCAGGCAGAATACTCATATTCTTTGATTTTGATGTTTTATGCCATTTTGGAATGAGAATACCTGATGCAGCCCCTATAGCATAACCAAGAAGGTTATCACTTAAAAAATGCTGACCAGACTTGTAACGCTGATATCCGACCAAAGCTGGTAATCCAGCAGCAACTACCCAAACCACAGGCTTAAGCTTTGAATCTGGGTTCATATCACTGAACACTTGTGCGGTAAAAAAGCTTGACGCTGCTGTAGCTGCAGTATGACCAGCGAAAAAAGATCTTTGTGAGTTATTGCTGGTTCTGCGATCCATTGGTGTGTTAGCTCCATAAACCAAAGGACGGCTCCTGTTCACAACTCCTGCAGTGATGGAGAACATAGCTCCTGTTACAGCCATTGTTTGAATATACATAGTAAGCACCTGACCAATATGCCTGGTTTGATCTCCATCTGCCAACATCATAACAACTGGCCATGCAAAAGATGCATAGAACGGTGTGTAGCTAGCTTTATCAATGCTTTCATCAAAATATCCAACATTACCTCTGTCGAAGAATGGTACATCCTCTCTTCTTTTAGCCAGAGCTTCAGCTGGAGTAATATCTTTTTTATTGGCAATTAGCGTTACGCCGAGATAGTTCAAACCTAGTAAACCTACAGTGATCGGAATTTCTCTTTTATACCGAACTGTGTAAGGCGATGGTCTTTTTGTGTTGCCATCTGCCGAATAGCTTACATACACTTTATTGGTTTTGGCAGCATATATTGCGGTGTCAGTAACATACAACGTGTCCTGAGCCTTTAGAGAGGAAAAGCCGAGTATCAGCAGCACAGGAATAAGTAATTTCTTCATAATCGTGATTCTTTTTTAGGACTATGATTATCAAACTACTTGCCAAGCGAGTTTGGGAAGCCAGCTAATCTCTTCGTGGCATCGTCTGTTGCTACGCTCAGTTCACAGTTCCACACTTATAGCATCTTTGAAGCGTAGGTCGGAACCTTGGTCAACAAGGCTTCGACAGGCTCAGCCTGACAAACTTCAGCTTGTCTCGAAGGGCTGTTCAGCATAGTTCCTTCAGCAAAAGAGTGCCACGCAACGGAAGTAACATTTGTATACCGGGGGTTGGTCACATAAATTTCATCTCCACACTTTTAGAACTAAAGGCTATCTTTGAAAAACCGCAAAAAACCGCAAGAATGGCTTTGCACAAAACTAATGTTGACCTCACAGACAGCTTTGAGAAGATTCCTGTAAAAATATTTCCCGATTCAGCGGAGGGTTCTGCCTTTGTAGCCAGCCAAATTGCTGAGCTGATTAGGGAAAAATCATCTGCCGGCGAAAAATGTGTTTTGGGATTGGCGACAGGCTCTACTCCTATCAGTTTATATGCAGAATTGGTAAAATTGCATCGGATCGAAGGTTTGAGCTTTAAAAACGTGGTAACATTCAACCTGGATGAATACTATCCATTGGAACAGGAAGCTTTTCAGAGTTACCACAGCTTCATGTACAGGCACCTCTTTAATCATATTGATATAAAGCCTGAGAATATCAATATTCCCAATGGAGAGCTTGCCAAAGAGCATGTAAAACAGCATTGCCTTGAATATGATCAGAAAATTGAGGCTGCTGGTGGGATTGATCTGCAAATCTTAGGCATAGGCAACAATGGTCATATCGGTTTCAACGAACCCGGCTCGAGTATTTTCTCTAAAACAAGATTAATAACCCTTGACAATAGCACTCGTTTAGCAAATTCACACGAATTCCCAAATATTTCCGAAGTTCCTCGACTAGCAATCACGATGGGAATTAATACCATCATGAAGGCGAAAAAGGTGATGCTGATGGCTTGGGGTTTTAAAGCCTCAATTGTTGCAAGATCTGTTGAAGGAAACATGACGGAACAAGTGCCAGCCAGTTTGCTTCAACAACATGCGGATTGCACTTTTGTGGTTGATGAAGCTGCTGCATGTGAACTTACAAGGATAAAATCTCCATGGCTCACCGGTGAATGTGAATGGTCTCCAAGAATGATCAAAAGAGCTGTGGTGAATCTTAGTTTGAAGTTGAAAAAGCCTGTTTTAAGTCTCACCAATCATGATTACAACGAAAACGGCTTAAGTGACCTTCTTGTAGAAAAAGGTGACGCTTACGAGATCAATCTACAGGTGTACTACCAACTGAGAGATAGTATTACAGGCTGGCCTGGTGGAAAACCAAATGCTATTGTTCCGAAACATCCGGAAAGAAGTGAACCTCATCCTAAAACTTGCTTGATCTTCTCGCCTCATCCTGATGACGATATTATTAGTATGGGTGGAACGTTCATGAGATTACACGACCAGGGTCATGATGTACACGTGGCTTATCAAACCAGTGGAAACATTGCTGTAACTGATGAATTCGTAACCCGTTTTATGGACTTCGCTGTTGGATTTGAAGCGATGTTTGGTATAGACAATCAGACAAGCCGGGAAATATTGGAAAAAGCCCGAAAATTTCTCTCAAACAAAAAAAAGAACCAGGTTGATACGGCTGAAGTGAGAGCCATCAAAGGTTTGATAAGACGTTGTGAAGCCAAGGCTACGTGCAGGTATGTTGGTTTAAAAGATGAAAATCATCATTTTCAAAATCTTCCTTTCTATGAAACCGGAACGGTTGAAAAGAAGCCAATGGGTGAAGAAGATGTACTACTTACAATGGAGTTGCTAAGGAAGATCAAACCACATCAAGTTTTCTGTGCCGGAGATCTTGCGGATCCTCATGGGACTCATAAAGTTTGTCTGGACATCATTTTTGAAAGCCTGAAAAGGATAAAAGCTGATGGCGATGTGTGGATCAAAGACTGTTGGGCATGGCTCTACAAAGGTGCCTGGCAGGAATGGGATATTTCAGAAATAGAAATGGCGATACCGATGAGCCCTGAACAGGTAATGAAAAAAAGGTTCGGCATTTTCATACACCAATCTCAAAAAGACATGGTTCCTTTCCAGGGAAGTGATAACAGGGAATTCTGGCAAAGAGCCGAAGACAGAAATGGAAACACTGCAAATCAATATGCACAACTTGGAATGACGAAGTATGCTGCTATGGAAGCTTTTGTAAGATGGAGATATTAAAAAAAGCCGACCAGAAATCTGACCGGCTTAAACTTAAAATGCACATTTCCTATTTAGCCAAAACAACTTTTGCAAGTTGCACTCCATCTTGAGTTGCAATTCTTATGTTATACACTCCAGCAGCTCTGTTTGCCAGGTTTAATGTGATCTGTTCTTTACTTTGAGAGATGTTCATCTTTTGATCTACCACTACTCTACCCAACATATCTATTACCTGAATTTCAGCCGCTCCTGCTTTCAAATCTTTCAATTCAATTATGAACAATCCTGAAGTTGGGTTTGGATAAGCTGAAACTGTTGGGGCAACTTCTTCTATCGGGTTAACTCCTCTTGCTCTAAAAGTTGTTGTACAAGTACCGAGTTTAGCACCGGATGAGAGTAGGTTTAGTAAATTATTGTTCACTGCTATACACTGTTGTCTGTTTTGTGGCGAGCAAATCTG